>JBCDIS010000128.1:0-20135 GCA_038748685.1 Acidobacteriota bacterium
CGCCGGTGGGGCGGGGGCCTCGGCTCGAAGGACGCTTCCGAACTCTCGCTTTCGGCTGACGTTCACCACAGGATGCTGAGCTCTCGGGGGCCGGCCGTAGCCGGCGGCGGATCATTCCCGTCCGGGCTGTCCGAGTCTATCCGAGTTCGCTCTCCGGAGCCTTGGGGCCGTCCTCTGCCCCCTTCAACGGCATCCCTTCCTTGGGCCTTAGGGCACATCCTCCAGGGTCCCGGGCGCGGGACCCGCTTGCGGTGAACCGATCCACGCCCCGCAGCCGACGTTGAACCGCGGGGCAAGTAGGTTGGTCGTGGGAGCCCCGTTCCTGGATGGCCCCAGCGAACGATGGCCGACGGTACGCGAATAAAAAGTACGGTAGGGCCCCCACCCTACCGCGTTCTCCATAAAAACTTTTTTACAAACCTCGACTCGACACCTCAATAAATTAAGGTTTCAACCAAATGAGTGGACTTTCTCGCGGACAAACCTCAAGCGAAGATTCGCCTAGGACGAACCTGAAGCCAGCGAGGACACCTTTGAGTCTGGGAATCTAAAGGAGAGGAATCGCGCCCAGCCGAAGCGGGTTTGCACGACATGGGAGCTCAACCGTTGATGTCGTCGGCATAGAACCAAGCCGTTTTCAACCAAACGGTCGGTAGACATGATACCTAAACTTCACGCCCTGTCAAGGGCCCGGGGCGAATCACGGCCGAAAGAAGAGGGAGCCTAGTCGACCCATCGATTCACCGAGAGCTGCGCGGCACCCGGCTGACCGTCAATCCAGGGATTCGAGTCAATCCAGGGATTCGAGTCGATCCAGGGGTTCGAGTCGATCCAGGGATTCGAGTCGATCCATGGGTTCGAGTCGATCCAGGGATTCGAGTCGATCCAGGGCAGCCCGTCGGGGGAAAAGGGGTCCGCGTCCGCCCAGGCCTCGACGCCCTCTGGAAGCGCTCCGACATGGGATCTTCCGTCCCACGGATATCCGACGCCTTCGATGAAGAACGCCTCGACCTCTGGGTTCCAGCGGACCGGCCCCATGAAGTGCTGAACACCCGCCGCGTCGGCATCTATATCCAGACCGCCGTTGGCACATCCCGTCCGTTCGCTGTTCACCGCCGCGACGGCGTCCACCAACCCCGCCCCCTGCTGAAACGGACCATAGGCCAGCTCGAAGCCGCGCGACACCGCCGGGCGCGCGCCGTCGAGGAGGCGACACTTGACGTCGTCGGGGCTGAGCCAGGGGGACCGCTGCAGCACGAGGGCCGCCACACCCGCCACCATCGCCGATGCCTGGGAGGTGCCGGACATCTCGAAATAGCCGAATCCCAAGACATTCCCAGGGTGCTCCAGGGCCAATCGGTGGCTCGGTTTCACCAAGCCCGCCACCTGTCCGCCGGGGGCTACCAGATCCGGTTTGACGAAGGCGTCGAGGGTGGGACCGGCGGACGAAAAGGGGGCGACACCGTCGTCCCCCGTGTCGTCGGGGGTCCGACTTCCCGTCATGGCCCCGGCGGTGACGACGTAGGGATGGTTGCCGGGGACGCCGATGGTCATCGGATCAGGCCCCAGATTGCCCGCCGACGTCACCACCACGATGCCGGAACGCCAGACTTCCGAGACCGCCCGGTTGAGGGGGTCTTGCCAGTAGAGCGATTGCGCCGGGGCGGTGAAGGACAGGTTCACGACCCGAATACCGTAGGCTTCACGGTGGCTCACCAGCCAATCGAGTCCGCGGATGACGTCGGCGTAGGTGCCGCGACCCCGGCCGTTGAACGCCTTGACAACCACGAGATCGGCGCTCGGCGCAATCCCCCTGGCCCGTATCCCACCGCCCCCGCACGGAGGGAAGCAGAGGAACGGATCGCTGCTGACCATAATGCTGGTGACGTGGGTACCGTGTCCGCTGCGGTCCCTCGCCTTTCCCTGTCGATCCCGGATCGCGTCGTACTCCGCCAGAAGACGTCGGCGGCCTTGGAAATCCCGGCGGAGGGCCCGGCGCTGGCGCCAGATCCCCGTGTCGACCACGGCGAGTGTCACCCCCGCTCCGTCGATCCCTTCTTCGTGCAAATGGTCCACCCCCATCAGCTCGGAATGCCGTGGTGGCCCCGGAAGGCCCCAGCCTCCGGCCACTTCCATACTTCGATCCGCCGCCACCTGGAGATCCGCCGACGCCCGCAGGCCGTCCGCACCGCCGGTTGCGAGCCGTGCGGCGACGCCGTCGATGATCCCCAGCCGGTGGGTGACCACGCCGCCGACGGCCTCGACGGCGGCGGCCGCGTGCTCGACGCTTCGCCCGGTGACGATGTAGGACCTAGGCGGAGCCGATCCGTCCCCGATCTCCGGCGTCGCCCCGAGGGCACCCCAGCCCAAACAGGCCGCGAGCGGCAACAAGGCCCAGCACCAGCCGGCCGTTCGAACTCCTTTGAACATAGCTCCTCCTTCCCGCTTTCCTACGGGTCCCGTAAATTGCGAGAGCGGAACGTCTGAAAATATTTACTCTGGCATCTCACCGAAACGCCAGGAGAAATCGAACAAAATATTTCAGTAAGCTCAGCTTGCCTGTTGGCCTTCCGCAAAAATCCGACCGTAGCTCACAGCGCCAGGCCTGCGGATCAACCCTCGAATCCGATCCGCCGGCGGCTAACCCAACCTACTCGCCGACGCCGCCCCCTATCGACAATACACATATTTGTCGATATCTATCACTGGCACCTGGACACTTCCGAGGCTCACTTCCAGTAAGTGGCAGCTTCCTGGAAGTGACAACATTGCATTTTTCGACCGATCGGTCGGGATGATAGCAAACGGATGTCGGCTGTCAAGGGAGGGCCCGCTGACCGGGACCGACGTCGGAGGCTTCGATTCCGTGCCCCGACCGGGTCACGGTCAGCCGCCGCAGAAGGCGTCCGTGGAGCTCTAGGCAGAGCTCTCGACGGAGCCCTCTGGGCTACCGGCGAGGATGGCGGCCAAGACCTCCGCCGGCTTCAGCGGACGACGCAACGCCGGCCGACGGCGACCGGTGATATCGACCACGTCGGACTCGGAGCCCTGGCCGAGGCGTAGATATGGGATACGACGCCTTTCACACAGCTCCGGGAGCGGACGGTCGAAGTCCAGATCGGCGCCGACGCCGTCCACCACCACCAGGGCCAGATCGGTTCCGACGCCGAACCGCGCCGCGGCTTCGGCGGGCGTTTCGAAGACTTCCACCCCCATGCCCCAGATCTCCAGGTATCGCCCCAGCACCTGTGGCGTCAGGCCCGTCCCCACCAGCCAAGCCCGTCCCCCCGCGAGCTCCCGCCGGCGTCGGAGCAGCCGCGGCGGCTCCGGTCGGGTCACGCAGCGACAGGACACGGTGAAGACGAAGGTCGTTCCCAGGCCGGGCTCGCTGTCGACCCAGATCCGCCCCCCCATCCGTTCGGTCAGCCGACGACAGATAGCGAGCCCAAGGCCAGTCCCGCCGTAGCGACGGGTCATGGACGCGTCCGCCTGGCTGAAGGGACGGAACAGCCGATCCCGCATCTGGGCCGGTATCCCGACCCCGGTGTCCCGGACCTGACCCTGGAGCTCCACCCGTCCGTCCTCCACCGACGACGCCCCCAATCGAACCTCGATGCCCCCGACGTCGGTGAACTTGATGGCGTTGGCCAGGAGGTTGAGGAAGATCTGCCGTAGACGGGTGCTATCCCCCAGGACCGTCTCGGGGACCTCTGGATCGATCCAATAGGCCAGGTCCAACCCCTTGGAAAGGGCGGTCGGCGCCAGCAGGTCCAAGAGATCTTCCAGCAGACGCCGGGGCTCCAGGGGGGCGACCTCCAACTCCAGCTTGCCGGATTCGATCTTGGAGAAGTCAAGGATGTCGTTGATGATGGTCAGCAGGGCTTCGCCGCTGGTCCTCAGGGTCTCGAGGTACCGCCCCTGCTGCGGGTCGAGGGGGGTTTCCCGGAGTAGGTGGACCATGCCGATGACGCCGTTCATCGGCGTGCGTATCTCATGGCTCATGTTGGCGAGGAATTCGTCTTTGGCCCGATTGGCGGCCTCGGCGGCGTCCCTGGCCCGCACCAACTCCTCTTCCCGCCGGTGTCGACGCCTGAGCACCCTCGTGAACCCCGCCAACACCAGACCGAGGACGAGGGCGTAGCCCCCGTAGGCCCATCGGCTCAGCCAGGGCGGCGGCTCGACGTCGATGGCCACGGCCAGGCCGCTTCGATTCCACACGCCGTCGCTGTTTCCGGCCCGAACCCGCAGCACGTAGGATCCGGGCTCGAGACCCGTGAAGGTGAGGCGATGGAGGGGCCCGAGGTCGATCCAGCCGGCGTCGGCTCCTTCGAGGCGGTAGGCATAGTGGTTTTCCGCCGGGGCGGTGAAGTCCAACGCGGCGAACTCCACCGTCAAGGCCCGGTCCCCGTGGCCCAGCGTGATGCGATCCAGGTTCCCGGGGGTCTGCACCGGCTCGGCGGCCTGGCCGAGCCGGTGGTACGAGGTGAGCACCACCGGGGGTGGAGGACGGCGGCGGGCCACCCGTTCGGGGTAGAACGCGTTGAAGCCGTTGATACCGCCGAAAAACATCTCTCCGTCTTCGGCCCGGTGGAATGCCCGAAAGTTGAACTCGTTGCTCTGCAAACCGTGGCTGGCCCGATAGGCGACGACCTCTCCGTCGGCCGGATCCAAACGGACCAAACCGCCGTTGGTGGAGAGCCAGAGCCGCCCCCCGTCGTCGGAGAGGATCCCGTTGATCACCGCACTGGGGAGACCGTCCCGCTCGGAGTAGCTCTTGAACACCGGCTCGCCGGAATCGGGATCGAACCCCAGCAGCTCGTCGAGGCCGCCCCCCTGGGTGCCGACCCAGAGGGAACCGGCCCCGTCCACGTGGAGGACATTGACCTGCGCCCGGCTGAGGCTCCCCGGCCGCTGCGGATCGTGACGAAAATGGCGGAAGGTATCTGTCTGGGGATCGAATCGGTCGAGCCCACCGCGGCTCCCCACCCAAAGGGCACCCGACCCCCCTCCGGAGGAGGGCGGTTCTTGGGCGAAACCGGTGACCTGGTCATGGCTGGGGGCCCCGTCGCCTCCGATGTGATCGTGCCGGTACCGACGTACATCTCCGGTCACACCGTCGAGCCGCAGGGCGCCGTCGCCGAAGGTGCCGACCCAGAGGTTCCCAGAGCGATCTTCGAACAGGCCCATGACTCCGTAGGAGGTCACGGCGTCGCCGGACGGCCCGAGGGCCGGAACAAAACCATCGGCCTCCGGCTCGTAGCGCAGCAGCCCGGCCTTCAGCGTTCCCGCCCACAGCCGTCCCCTGCGGTCGTGTAGCAGGGCCGAGACCCGGGCATCCACCGCCTCAAGCCCCCTGGACACCCTGCGGTAGCGGCCGGTGCCTCGGTCGAGGACGTCGACGAAGGGAGCGCCACCGCCGATCCAGAGCCGCCCCTCCGGCCCCTTCGAGAGGGCCAGCACCGAGGCGTGCCCCAGACCCCCGTCGGGTTGGGGGCCGTGGTGCCCAAAGGCCCAGGAATCCGGATTCCACTTCGAGAGTCCGCCGGCGAAGGTGGCGACCCACAACACCCCTCCCCGATCCTGGAAAACCTCGATCACGCTGCCGCCGGGAAGGCTGTGGGGATCCCCCGGGACGTGCCGGTAGTCGAAGAAACGACCCTCCCTTTCATCATAGAGGGACAGGCCGGCTTCAGTGCCGATCCACATACGGCCAGCGGCGTCCTCGACGATGGCCCGTACGCGGTCCGCCGCCGGGGTGTCGGGATCGGCGTAAGCGTGCCCGAAGACCTGGAATCCGCGGTGGAGGTCGTCAAGACGATGGAGTCCGTCGAAGGTGCCGACCCAGAGGCGGCCCCTGCGGTCTTCGTGGATCGCCGACACCGGTCCGGCGGAGAGGCTGCGGGGATTCTCCGGATCGTGATGCAGATGGGTAAAGGAGGCGCTACCCCGCGGCAGAAGATCGAGGCCCGCCGCGGTGCCGATCCACAGGTTGCCCCCGCGGTCGACGTGCAGGGCCCGGACTCGGTCGTCCGACAGGCTGCTGGGCCGACCCGGGTCATGCCGATGGCGCACAAAGGTCGGCTCTCCCTCGCCCGAGATCTCGAGACGGGCGAGACCTTCGGCGTCTGTCCCGACCCAGAGGTTACCGTCGTGGTCCCGGGCCAGCGCCCGAACACGATCGTTCCCCAGGTTTCCCGGGACCCCGGGGCCAAGGTCCAAACGGGTGAAGGTGTCGCGGTCCCGGTCCCAGCGGGCGAGGCCGTCGAGGGTACCCACCCACAGGCCGGTTTCGTCCTCCCAAAGGGCGTCGATCCAATCGTTGGGGAGCGTACCGGGGTCCAGGGGCTCGTGTCGGTAGACCACGAAGTGACGGCCATCGTAGCGATTCAGACCATCTTGGGTGCCGAACCACAGGAAACCCAGGCGATCCTGGAGGATGCAGTTGACCGTGTTGAGGGACAGGCCGTCCTCGACGGTGAGGTGGGAGAACCGTATTCCCCCCGGGCGGAGACCGTCGGCGACGGCGGGTCCGGCCCCCTGGCCAAAGGAGGGCGTCGGCCCGAGCCACGGCATCCCTTGGGGGCCCAGCAGAAGGACCAGGATCACTGCGAGACGAAGGGGCGCCCGGACACGCCGGACACCACGCCGCCCTCGGTCCAGCCCAGGTTCGGGACCCTCTGGATCCCCGTGGGGCCGCGGACCTGCGGCCCGGTCGAGTCGATGCGAACGGGACGAACCCATGGAGGCGGTTCCTGGAGCCTGCTTCGTTAGACGAAACGGTGAAATTGGGACCGGTGGGGGGATCGGGCTCGGGGAACCCAGGGAGCGTAGCACAGGCCCCAACGCGGTCACTCCAACCCAGGGGGCACGGCGGAGCTGGTAGTCTTTGCCGACGTATCGAGACCGCTGGAAAAGGAGATCCTGTGAGCGACGACATCCTCCCCCTCCTCCAGGCTTGGGACGGCGACGGCGTCATGGTCCGCCACGACCGCCCCACCGGTACCTGGATCTTCATCGCGCTCCACTCCAGCGCCCTCGGCGTTCCCACCGGGGGCACCCGGATGAAGGTCTACAGCGGTCTGCGTAACGCCCTCCGGGACGCCATGCGACTGGCCGAGGGCATGACCTACAAGTGGGCCGGGTTGGGCATGGAGTTCGGCGGTGGCAAGGCCGTTCTAGCCATCAGCCGCCCCCTCGACCGGGAGTCCCGAAGGGGCCTCATGCACCGCTACGGCACCCTGCTGACCTCCCTCCGGGGCGCTTTCCAGACCGGCGCAGACCTAGGCACCGGCGCCGACGACATGGCGGACCTGGCGTCGAAGACCCCCCACGTCCTCGGGGTCGACCGGGACACCGGCGCAGCCACCGACCCCGGCCCCTTCACCGCCCGCGGGGTCCTCGCGGGCCTGCGGACGGCGGTGCGTCATCAGCTCGGGCGGGACGACCTCGCCGGCTGCCGGGTGCTGATCCAGGGCCTGGGGGGCGTCGGCCGTCCCCTCGCCCACCTGCTGGCGGACGCCGGGGCGGAGCTGCTCCTCTGTGACCTCGACGCCGGCCGCAGCGAAGCCCTCGCCGCCCAGCTCGGTGGCCGGGTCGTCTCCGTGGACCGGGCCTACACCGAGCCCTGCGATGTTTTCTCTCCATGCGCCGTCGGCGGCATCCTCAGCGAGGACACCATCGCCACCCTCGGCTGCAAAGTGGTCGCCGGGTCCGCCAACAACCAGCTGCTCGAAGAGGACGACGCGGACCGCCTGCGCAAGTGGGGGATCCTCTATGTGCCCGACTACATCGTCAACGCCGGCGGCGCCATGGCGTTCAGCCTGATGACCCAGGGGCTGACGGACCACGACGAGCTGGCCCGCAGGGTGGAGACCATCGGCGACGCGGTGGCCGGCATCCTGAGGGAAGCCTCGGACAGCGATACCAGTCCGCTCCAAACCGCCCGTCGCCGGGTGGATCGCCTGCTAGCCGCGCACTGAACCGAGACGGCGACGCTCCCCCCAAAGGGAGAGCCGAGACCGAAGACGCTGCTCAGCCCGGAGCGACGGGCAGCTCGAAGGCCATCAGCGCCCCCTCGTTGCGCAGGTAGAGGCTCCCCCCCACGAGGATCGGAACGGTCCACGTTTTACCGTCATGGATTCGGGACGAGGAGAGGACCTCCACCCCTTCCCGGTCCACCCGCAGCAGCGACAGATCGCCGTCCTCCCCGAGCGCCAGGACCCGGCCGTCCCCGAGCCTCAGGAGGTTGACCCGTCCGAGGCCGCGGTTCTTCCACAGGACATCTCCATTGGCGAGGTCGACGGCGGTGAGGATCAGGCTGCCCACGTTGCCCGAAGAGCCCAGCAGCAGACCGCCGGTCTGGATCGTGTTGGAGAAATGGACCTTCATCCGGCTGGTGTGCCAGCGCTCCTCGGCGCGGTCCTCCGACGGCGCCAATCCACGAGTGCCGCCGCCGTAGGCCGACGACACCACGAGTAGACCGTCGTCGGTGAATTGGGGGGTTCCGATGTTGTAGACGGCCCCGGCGGGGTGGGGATGACGCCAGAGATCCTCACCGGTGGCGGGGTTCACCGCCACCACCTGATCCGCCACGAAGCCGATGAGCTGGGGACCGCCCGAGGCTTCGATCAGGATGGGGGAGCTCTGGGAGGCGTCGAAGGAGGGGGAACGCCAGCGGACCTCCCCGGTCCCTTGATCAAAAGCGATGAAGCCCTGGGCCTCCCCACCCACCGGCAGGATCACGGTGTCACCGTAGGCCAGGGGGCTGGCCGCATACCCGCGACGCAGCAGGTTGCCCCCCAGTTCCCCCCAAAGGTCGTGTCTCCAAAGCTCTTTGCCGTCCCCGGCGTTCCAAGCCACGAACTGGGCCGTCGCGCCGACGGTGAACACTCTTCCACCTTCCACCAGCGGGGTCGAATGGGGCCCGCTGCCGTACCCCATCCGCATGCCTTCGAGGTGGGGCGCGTCGTAGGCCGACTCCCAGACCGTCTCTCCACTATCCGCCCGCACCGCCAGGACCCGCTCCCGATCACCGTCGCGGTCGAGGGTGTAGAGGTTCTGCCCGTCGGAGGCGATGGAGGAGTACCCGTTCCCCAGGTCCCGCTGCCACAGTTTCTTCGGGCCACCGTCCCCCCAGGTACCGACACCCGGGCCCGGGACCGCGAAGTTGCGTTGGGGCCCCGCCCACTGGGGCCAGCCGCCGCCGTCCGCGGCGACGGCGGGTCCGGGGGAAGGGCCGTCGGCCGCCTGGACACGGGAGACCCCGACAGCCAGGAGCCCTAGGACGAGGGCGATTACGATGGGGAGCCCAAGGGCCGTAGCCGGATGCGGCATCGACTCCGCTGCAATGATCGGACTAGAGCTGGGACGGGGCCGACGGCGGCCGGATATCGTGAAACAGGGGTCGGGGTGCATGGGGGTCCTCCGGTTGTGCGGGGCCGGTCCGGCCCACGCACTTGGGTTCGCCCCCCCGACCGGGCTGGATGTCGGCGTCCTCAGCCGTCGGAAGACCCGTGGCCCAGGAGACTCCGAACCTCCTCCGCCAGCACCGCCGGACGGAAAGGTTTCTGGAGCAGCGGAGCCGACCCCACCAAGCTCAGGGGAAAGACCTTGCCGTCCCCCACGTAGCCCGACATGAACAGCAGCCGGGTCTCCGGACGGACCTCCAGGAGGAGCCTGGCCAGCTCGGGTCCGTTGACGTTGGGCATCACCACGTCCGTGAGCAGAAGGTGGATGGTGCCGGAGTAGTCCTCGGCGACCCGTAGCGCGTCGCGGCCGTCGACCGCCTCCAGGATTCGGTAGCCGAGACGCCCCAGGTACGTGGCGGCGAAGCGACGGACCCCGTCGTCGTCCTCGGCGATCAGGATCGTCGCCGGCGACTCCGCGTCCACCCCCGGAAGGCCCACGGGGGGTACGGGGCCCGGACCGTCGGCGGGACCTTCGGGCGGGATCACATCACTTCCTCCCGCATCGGCGGGGCGTTCGGGCGTCGTCATGGTGCGGTTCGGGGGAACCACAGCAGGGTATCACGGCACCGGCTCCCCCGCCCCCGAGGGCCCACAGGCCCCCCGGGTCACCTCAACTTCCCGCGGGCCCAGCGACCCGGTGGACAAAGACCTTCAGACAGGGCATTAACGCCAGGCCAGGCGAACCCCCAGGCGAAGGAGCTGGGGCTGGGTGACCTCCAGCAGCGCGTCCCCCACCGGCAGGCCCAGCTCGTTCTGCCGCTGCAGCGGAATGGACTCGTCGAAGAGATTGAAGGCGTCGAGGCTGAAGACGACCGTCCATTCCCCGAAGTCCACCGGCTTCTCGATCCGTGCGTTGACCATCACCACGTCGTCCAGCCGGGTCCCGTCGGCGGATCCGGAGACCAGGACCTCCCGCTCGACGTTGTCCTGGGTGGCGGCCGCGGGAACGGTCACAAAATAGGGAACCGGGTAGCCGTCCCTCGCCTGCAGGTCCACACTGAGATCGAACCCCCAGGTGCGCTCCGGGGCGATGCGCAGCCGGCCCAGGGCGCCGGCGGACCAGGTCTGCGAGAGGTAGACCCCCGATTTCACCGCCCCGAGGCTGGTGGTGTCCTGCAGCACGGTGCCCCCGTCTTCGAAATCCCCCGGGAGGGTTCGGGTCGGATCCACCACCGAACCCTCCGGCACCTTCCATTCCCAGTCGCCCCAGTGGGCCCACAGCCGCAGGAAACCGCCACCCCGCAGGCCCCGGGAAGCCGACAGGGACAGGCCGCGGTAATCCTGCTCGCGGTCGCCGTTGGTGAGCAGCGCCCCCCCCAGCCAGGCGAGGCCCGGCCGTAGCCTGTACACCGGCTCGTTGTAGGGTGTGCCGTCCGGCAACTCCCCCACCAGCGGAAACGCCACGATGTAGTCGTCCCTCCGATGTCGACGCAGGCCTCCGGCCTCCAGATCCACCACTAGGCGCTCCCGCTCCGCCAGGTCGCTGCGGCGCCTCAGGGTCGCCGCGACGTCGAGGAGCCAGGGACCCGTCCGGTGCTCGACCCCGAGGAGCAGCTCGTCGGTGAGGGGCGTGTCATAGCCCGGGTCGACCCGGTTGGGGAAGCCGATCCCCAGGGGGTCCACCCCTTCGAGGGCCAGGAGGGGTCCGATCTCAGCGGGATCGAAGGAAAGGTCCCCGTTGTCGAGCCAGAGGAACGTGGCGGACTGGGCGACACCGAGGGGGGAGCTGGCGAGGGCGCCGGCGGGGTGGGCGTGCTCGATATCTCCCAGGCTCAGCTCCTCCGAAAACCGCGACCATCCGGCTCGCAGCACCGTGTCGTCACCCCGCGGCGCCCAGGTCACCGCCAGACGCGGGACCAGGGAGCTCCACTCGAAGCCGGCGTCGGCGCCGGCGAATTCGACCCCGGGGAGCAGGGTCGGGACGAGGGGGTTGGGGGCCAGGGAGGACGCCCCGTTGGATCCGTCTTGACGGTCGTATCGCAGGCCGAAGGTGGCGGTCCAGCGCTCCCAGGCGATGGTGTCCTGGAGGTAGAGGGCGAGCTGGTCCCGTTCCGCCTCGACGTTGGTACCGACGGTGGCCGTGGCGAGGGGAAAGCCGAGGGTGGGGATCGTCGAAGCCACCGCCACGACTCCCCCCGGACCCGGCCAGGCCGAAAAGCTGTCGTCCTCCGCCGTGCTCCAGTCCGCCCCCGCCTTGATCTCGTGGCTGCTGGCCCCGGAAGTGAAGAAGTAGCCGCCGTCCACCAGCAGGCCCCGCTGGGGCCGCTCGCTACCGCCGAAGAGGAAACTCCCGCGTAAGATGCCGGAGAGGTCGCTGAGGGAGTTGACCGCGGTGCCGCCGGCGGCCTCCACTTCGATCTCTTCCTCCACCGCCCGCAGGGCCCCCCGCAGGAACAGGCTGGGTCCGACAACCGTCGAGGCCTCCGCCTTGTAAATCGTCGAACGGGCCCCGAAATCCCAGGCCGTCTCCGGCGGACGGAGCAGGCCGACGTCGCGGCCGACGGTGAAGCGGTCCGAGTCGAGCACGAGGGCTTCGAGGGTGGTGGACTCGCCGAAGCGGCCGTGGATCTTGGCGGAGGTGATTTCGAGGTCGGTCTCATCGGGGAAGCCCCCGAGCGCCAGGCGGTCGACCCGCTGGTCGGTCCGTGCCCCCCAAAAGCCCAGCCGGTTCTCCACGAGGGGGCCCCCCGCTTCAAGGGTGAAGACCGAAACCCTATCGACCCGGTTCCCCAAGGCGAAGCCGTCCTGAGCCTGGAAAAAATTCCACGATCCAGGGGCGGCGAGGTCGCCGTCGTCGACGCCGGGGTCCGACTGCAGGCCGTCGTCGGTGGTGTGGAACCGGGCACTGCCCCGCCATCGATCCGAGGCCCGGCGGGTGACCACGTTGGTGGCGACCCCCGCCGTTCCCCGGGTGACGTCGCCGCCGCCGGTGGTCACCGACACCTGTTCGAACATGGCGGTATCGAACCAGGTCGCCGGGGTGCCGGTGGTGACCGGCTCGGACACGTCGACCCCGTCGATCGACCACGAGTGTTGCTCCAGGGTCGAGCCCGGCCCCACCACCACCGCCGCCTCGTTGCTCTCCACGCCGCCGACGTTGACCCGGTCCGTCACCACCCCCGGTACCTGCCGCAGGGCGTCCCAGACATCCGGGGACATGGGAAGGGACTCCAGCTGGGCGCGATCGAGGGTCGACTCGGCGCGCACGACGCGGCGCTCCAACGCCCCGTCGGCCACCACCTCGGTGGCCTCCTCAAAGATCTCGGGCAGGCGAAGGCGCACGTCCACGGCGGCACCGGCGGCGACTTCGAAACCGCCGTCGCCGTCGTCCAAGGGGCCGAACCCGGGCCGCTCGACGACCAGGGAGTAGTGCCCGGGGGGGACCCCCAGGAAGCGGAAACGGCCCGCCTCTCCGGATTCCGTCTCCGCCACGTAGCCGGCGCCCACCAGCAGGACCTTCGCTCCGGCGACGCCGCCGGAAGTCTCCTCGACGGTCCCGTAGACGGATCCGGTGTGGACTTGGGCGCCAGCGGGCGGGGCACACAGGGTCAGCGCCACCAGGGCGGCCACCAGCCCACCGACCCACAGCCCGACGATCCAGCCCGTTCCACCGATGAAATTCGAGGCCTTCCCTCCAGCTCTACCAAGCACCACAGCCAGCCCCCTTCTCGCGGGCGTCAGGTCGGCGGTGTACCCATCACCAACCAAGACGCCTCGGTAACGAAGTACATCCAGGCACCCTGCAACACACCCAGGATAGCGAGGGTCCACCAGTCGGCGGACTTTGCCCAGTGCGCGAACCATGGCAAGACGGCGACGATCACCGACTCGGCGAGGATCAAGAACACCGGCACGATCCCCCAGAGCATCCAACAGTCTTGGTAATACCAGAAGCCAGAGAATTTCGCCAGATATTCATTCAAGGGAAGGAACACCGCACCCACCGACGCCAGCAGTAGGGCCGCCTTGATCCGGCCGATTTTTTCGCCCAGCCAACTCGCGATGAAGACGAACTCCACGAGGGTCGCCGACCAGGCCAGGGGCATGTAGGCAGGCGACTTCCAGAGATGGGGCTCGTCGGCGGGGTAGACCAGAATCCCCCGCAGCGACACGGCCCAGTAGTCGGACAGCAGCTCGCAGACCCCGGCGATCAGCGCCAAGACGTAGAAACGCCCGATGACGCCATCCCGGAAGCGCACGAGGTAGGCCAAGACCAGGACATTCAGCAGCACGGCGGCCGTGCAGGCCGCCTGCCATCCCATCTGGAACTTCGCCGCCACATTCGCGGTGATCGAACCCAAGACCAACATCGTCAAGATAAGGATCCAGCGACGCTTGTCGGCATCCATGGCAACACTCCTCCAGCTCAGTCGCGGGGGGCTCGGCGGCACGGCTAGGATCGGGATTTCGCCCAATCTACACCATTGGAGCCCGCGGAGCGCAGCCGAACCTTTACCTATTCGGGGGCCGGACAGCGCAGCCGGAGGCGGCGGCGCTGGGTGCGGTGCTCCGCCAGCGCCAGGGCTTCGAGCTTCGGCAGATTCCCGCGGTCCACCCACCGCGTCCGCAGCTCCGTCGTCCGGAGGACTACCCAGACGCCGTCCTCCTCCGCGAGGGATTGTCGGAACGCTCCGACAGCGTTGTCCACCTCCGCGCCGCGGGCGACGGGGGGACAGCTGTCCGGCGGCAGGCGGAGGCGCCAGCGGGCGTCGACCCGCCGGGTCGGCAGGACCGCGGGGTCCCCGCGCCCCCTCAAGATCTCGGGGTCCGGGGTGCCGTGCATCGCCGGTAACCGTATCGACGACGAGCCGCCGGTCATCAGGCCCGGGATCACCACGTCGGCCTCGATCTCCACCGCCGGAGCTCCGCCCGCCGGCCGATCCTCGGACCGATCGAACCAGTCCACCGCGCCCAAGGTGGCCGCCGGCAGGAGCCCGGCGAGGAGCGAGCGCGCCGACTCCCGGGCCGATGACGGCTCCGCTTCCCCCAGCTCCGCCAGCAGGCGATCCGCCAGCTCCCCCGTCAGCTCCAGGCGGGCCGTACCCCGGGCGTCCCCCGCCGCCAGGACGCCGCCGGGGTCGAGGTCCAGGTCGACGACCAGGCTTCGACGCTCCTGATGGGGCCGCGACGGCGTACGGATCAGGATGGAGCCCGCGGCCCCCGCCACCAGGGCCAGCTGGTCCTGGACGTTCGGATGCAGCCAGCCGGCCCCCCCACGCCCCTGGCCGGGATCGACGAACAGCCAGCCGTCGGCGACGGCGCCGCCGACGTCCAACCCGCCTTCGCCGGCACCGAGCTGCGCCACCGGCACCGCCACCACCACGTGGTCGAAGGCGTCGTGGGAGGGGAAGGCCGGGTCGAGCCGGCGACCCCGGCCGCTTCGGACGTAGGCAGGCCGCGCCTCGATGCCGACGGCCGCCAGCAGATCCACCAGCAGCATCGTCTTGTCCTTGCAGTCCCCCCAACGCCTCTCGAGCACCTCCGGGGGAGGGCTCGGGCGGTAACCCCCCTCCCCGACCTCCACCGCCAGGTATCGAATGTCCTGCTGGACGAAGCGGGTGAGGGTCTCCAGCCGTTCCCGCGGCGTCCCCAGATCCGACGTCAGTTCGGCGGCGAGGTCCGCCACCGTTCCGCCCGTCGACGGGCCTTTAGGTGCCCCCGTCGCCTCCCCAAGGAGCCATGCGCCGACGTGATCCCAGGAGCCGTCGCCGCCCCAGCCGAAACGAAGGGCAGGCCGGGCGTCGAAGCCCCCCGGAGCCAGCGGCGGCGCGGTGCGGGGCGGCAGGCCCGTCGCCGACACCGTGACGCCCCCCGGCCCCCCCTCCACCTCGAGCCCGGGGACCTCCCCGGACACGGCGTGGCGCCAGGTCGTCGGATCGGCACCCGAAACCGTGACCTTCAGGTCGACGACCTCCTCCCCGCCGTGCAGCAGGACCCGACTCGCCGGGTAATAGGGCCGGTGGCGGATGGCCTGCTCGACGACGATGCGATCCCCCACCCCCAGGTCGGCGAAGGTGAGGAGGTGGAACCGGCGGGAGGCGTGGAAAGCGCTGCCCGAGGCCTCCACCATGTCGCGACCGGCGACACCGGCCTCCCGCCGGCCATCGGCCCGCAGGATCGCGGCCTCCAGCCCCTCGAGCTCCCGGTTGTCGTCCAAATAGGTGCGGTAGGTGGTCCAGCGGGCGACGTCGGCGTCGGTATCCAGACGGACCCGCAGGCGGGTGGTCTCCAGCAGGGATCCATCCCCTTGGATCTCGATGTCGATGTGGCGCTGCTCCACCGTGGCGCCGCCGGCGGAGCCCGCCGAGAGGACCAACCCCAGGACCAGGCCCAGGGGCAGGGTGAGCCCCCGCTGGAGGGTCACGCTCGCCGCCGCTGCCGATGACCACCTACTCATGGATCAGAACGATCTCCTGGGCATCGTGGCGCTCCATCTCGGCGTAGAGGTCCCGCAGCGCGGCGTAGGGCTCGCCGGGCTGGACGGTTCGGCGATGGATGGTGAAACGCCGGCGGTACACCAAGCGATCGCCCCCCTCCCCGAGCTCCAAGGAACCGACGCCGTGGCCCACGTCGGTCCGGACGTCGAGGTCCGCCGGCGCCACGTCCAGCTCCCATCCAGGCGGCCAGGACAGGGTCATCTCCACCTCGTCTTGATCGGGGAACGAGATCCGAACCGGGGTCCGGCGGGCCTCCGTCGGCGCATCGTACCGCTGTCGGACCGGCCCGAGGGGGAGGCTCGGCCGCAGGGCCGCTTCATCCCCCAGCACCTGAGATCGCTTCTGGTCGAGCCGGAAGCTAACGTCCACCCGCTGAAACCGCACGGACTCCTCCACCTCCACGGCGGAGACGTCGAACTCCGGCAACGCGTCCGAAAGCCAGGCCCTCCAGCTACCACTGCGGGCGTCACCGTCACCGTGGGTCAGCAGGTGGTACCAGGCGTGGTGGCCCCGCAGCGCCAGCCGGCCGACCCCACCGAAGGCGCCGTCCTCCCCGAGGCGGAGCTCCATCGTCGCCCGCCGGAGGCTACCGACCGCGGGGGTCGTGGGCAGGGTCACCGGCCGCGGGCCACTCCGCTCCAACAGCAGGGCCGAGGTCCCCTCCTGCATGGGGGCCAGGCGGAAGGGCGGCAGCCTCGGATCCCCGGGATCGAGGTAGCCGTCGATCCCCTGCCGATCGATCCGCACCAGGACTTTTTCGAACCACCCGGGATTGACTACCCCGAGGTCCGGCTCGCCGTCCCGCCAGTCGATGGCCCACACCAGGGTGCCGTCGATCCCCGCCCGGGACAGGAGCTCCTGGAGCAGGATGGCCTTGGCGGCGTAGCTGCCGCTGCCCGCCGCGAGGATCCCCGCCAGGGTCTCCCCGGGGGCCGGCAGCACGCCGGTCTTGGCGGTGGCCACGCCGTCCCGGACGTACCCTAGGATCGCCGCGGTCGGATCCTCGGCCTTCGCCAGCCTGCGGGCGAGGGGGTCGAGGCCCCGGTTCCCCGCCCGCACGGGTCCGTAGTGCCGACGCTCGAAGGTCCCCAGCACGGTGTCCCAGGCATCCAGGAGGGGCACCCCAAAACCATCCGCGTCGACGTAGGACACCGGGATCACCACCGCCTGGGGCCGCAGGTCCTGGCCCGCCAGGCCGAAGGGCTCCTCCGCCGGCGGCGACAGGTCGGTCATGACCAGCCGGGCACCCTGCCGGCCGCCCGTGCGGATCGGCTCGGAGGTCCACGGGGCCTCCCCGCGGGTGGGCTCCACCCGCACCCCCATCCCCGGCGGAGCGGTGAAACGCAGCTCCGAGTGCAGGACGGGAATGGGCTCTTCGAAGCTCCAAGGCTCCGGGAAGAAGACCGAGTCGAACCGCAGCCGCAGGCGAACGTCCAGGATCGCCCCCACCGCCACCGCCGGCAGCACCGCCTTGGTGCGGAAGCTGCGGCGGGCCCGGGACGTCTGCTCGACGAACACCGAATCCGCCCCCAGGGGCACCTCCCGTCCGTCCGCCAAGAGGGTCCGGCCCTCCACCCCCTCGAGCCTGAGCCCCGGGCCGTGGGATACGGCGACCTGGCCGCGGCTCAGACCCGCTTCGGTGAGGATCTTGGTGCGGGTGTGGATCTCCAGGGTCGACGATTCCCCCGCCGAGGGGTCCCGCAGGGTCAGCTCGGCCCGTTTCGACAGGACGACGGCGGGGGCATTGGGGAAGCCCTCCACGGAGGCGACGCCGCGCTCCGCCTCGGTCACCGGCGGAAAGGTCGCCGACCAGGCCGCCGGGGCGGCGAGGGTCAACGCCAGGGCGATCAAAGGCCCCGGGAGCCGGACCTCGGATCCGAGGCATCCCCATGGCCCGGTGATCCGGGGCCGTCGCCGAGGCCCGACGCGGGGTCGATCGCAGGAAGAGGAGCGCATAGGGATGGGGACGCCGAGTAGGCAACCCGGGCGGATTGTACGCGCCGCCGATCGGCGGATCAACGCGGGCACCGAGGGCTTCGCCCCGCTTCGCCGCCCCGGCGTCTCCGAAGTTGCTTCCAAAATCGCTATCCCAAAGCCGCCGCTTGACCGCTGCTTTTCCCCTTGCTAATTTGGCGGTAACAAAGCGTAAATAAGATACCGATGAACCCCACGGCCCGGTGATGTCGGCCGCCAAGGAGGGTGGCAGGTCTCGGCGGATGGCGGATCCCTGGACGGACCGCCGCCGCGACGGCCACCCGAACCACGGCGAGGACGTCGAGCCGGGCCCCCCAAGGAGATCCATGATGACGACGCTACGACCCCTGATCCTCGTCGCGATCCTCGGCCTTTTCCTTCCCGCCGTCGGCACGGCGGACGACGGAAGCCAGACCGCCCCGGCCATCGACCAGGCGGCGATGATGGCGGCCCTGCAGAAAGCCATGACCCCCGGCGAGCATCACGCCTTCCTCAAAGCCATGGAGGGCAAGTGGAACCTCGCCACCAAAGCCTGGATGGCCCCCGGCCAACCCCCCATGGAATCGAAGGGCACCGCCACCAAGACCATGATCCACGGCGGCCGCTACCTCCAGGAACAGGTCAACGGCGAGATGATGGGCATACCCTTTACTGGCGAGGGCCTCACCGGCTTCGACAACACCGGAGCGCGATTCGTCGGCACCTGGATCGACAGCATGACGACCTCGATCCTGATGTTCGAAGGCCAGCGGGACGGCGACGTCATCACCCTCACCGGCACCTCCAAGGATCCCATGAGGGCCAGATGATGAAGGTGCGCACCGTGACCCGCAGGGTCGACGACGACCACCATGAGTTCGAGTTCTACATGACCGCGCCGGGCGGGCCCGAGATGAAGTGGATGGAGGTCCAATACACCCGGGCCCAGTAGACCTCAGCCGTCGAGGTCGATGCCGGGGAGGTCGAGCCCGTGCTCCCGGGCGCAGGCCTTGGCCTCCCCATAGCCGGCGTCGGCGTGGCGCATGACCCCAGTCGCCGGGTCGTTCCACAGCACCCGGGCGATCCTCCGGTCGGCGGCCTCGGAGCCGTCGCAGCAGATCACCAGTCCGGAGTGCTGGGAGTACCCCATGCCCACGCCGCCGCCGTGGTGCAGCGACACCCAGGTGGCGCCCCCCGCGGTGCTGAGCAGGGCGTTCAGCAGTGGCCAGTCGGAGACGGCGTCGGAGCCGTCCCGCATCGCTTCGGTCTCGCGGTTGGGGCTCGCCACCGAACCGGAGTCGAGGTGGTCTCGGCCAATCACCACCGGCGCCTCCAATTCCCCCCGTCGCACCATCTCGTTGAACGCCAGGCCCAACTTGTGACGCTGGCCGAGGCCGACCCAGCAAATGCGGGAGGGCAGACCCTGGAAGTGGATCCGCTCCCGGGCCATATCCAGCCAGTTGTGCAGGTGGGGGTCGTCGGGGATCAGCTCCTTCACCTTGGCGTCGGTCCTGTAGATGTCCTCGGGGTTTCCGGACAGGGCCACCCAGCGGAAGGGGCCGACGCCGCGGCAGAAGAGGGGACGGATGAAGGCCGGCACAAAGCCGGGGAACTCGAAAGCATCCTCGACCCCTTCGTCCTTCGCCACCTGCCGCAGGTTGTTGCCGTAGTCGAAAGTGGGCACGCCGGCCCGGTGCAGATCGAGCATCGCCCGCACGTGAACCGCCATCGACGCCTTCGCCGCCGCAGCCACCTCCTCCGGAGCCGAGGTCCGCTTCTCCTGCCAGGTCTCGACGCTCCACCCCGCCGGCAGGTAGCCGTTCACCGGGTCATGGGCGGAGGTCTGGTCGGTGACGGCGTCGGGCCGCACCCCGCGGCGGACCATCTCCGGCAGGACCTCGGCGGCGTTGCCCACCAGGGCCACCGATTCGGCGCGGCCCGCCTTGACGGCGTCGTCGATCCAGGCCAGCGCCTCGTCCAGGTCGGAGGTCTTGCGGTCGACGTAGCCGGTGCGCAGGCGGAAGTCCACCCGCGTCGGATCGCACTCCACCGCCAGCATCGAGGCACCGGCCATGGTCGCCGCCAGGGGCTGGGCACCCCCCATGCCGCCGAGACCGGCGGTCAGAATCCAGCGCCCCCGCAGGTCGCCGCCGAAGTGCTGGCGTCCCATCTCGACGAAGGTTTCGTAGGTGCCCTGGAGTGGAGCACGGTGGTGCGCGCCCACTCGTGCGGCAGCATCGCGAGGTGATCGGCTACCTGATCCAGCGCATCATCCGGC
>JBCDIS010000129.1:0-19784 GCA_038748685.1 Acidobacteriota bacterium
AGCAGAACCGGACGGAGTCGTTCCGCTCCGCCAGGGTTCGTGCGGCGTGCATCGCGTAGGTGTGGGTGATCCGCGTGTAGGTGTCCTCGTCCATACCGGCGGAAGACACCCCGAGGCACCAGAAACACGCGTCGATGCCGTCCAGCCGATCGGCCACCGGCGCGAGGTCCCCCATGTCGTCCACCGTCACCTCGGACAGCTTCGGATGATCGACGCCCGTCGACGATCGACCGAGGACCGTGACCCGATCGACCCGCGGCGCCGAAAGCGCTTCCGCGAGGACGCCCGTACCGACAAATCCGGTCGCGCCGGTGAGGAGAACGTGCATGGGGACCCCCTTCGTTGTGTCAAATCTGTCGGCCGCTCCCGCGAACGGGCCGACCCGGGCGATCAGGCTTGGCTGTGCCTGCCGTAGAAGGCGATGACCTTTGTGACGACCTGGTCGAGGTTTTCGGGGATGTCGTACAGGCCCACGTGGGTCGCCCCTGGGATGACGTGGAGCTCCTTCGGGGAGGTCACCTTTTCATAGTAGGCCTCCGTGCCGATCCGCGTCACGGCCTTCTCCCCGACGATGGCACAGTACGGCTGGAGGATCTTATCGGCATAGTGCTCGCCGAGGTTGAGAAGCCCCGATTCGTTGACCGACGGCAGGATCGCTGCTCCGTTGTCTTGAACCCGTGGGAACGCCCCGGCCCGGTCCGGAGAGATTCGGTTGCTCCCGGCCGGAAGCCCCGTGGGGCGGTCGACGCTGTCCAAGAAACTAAGCTCTGCGACGACCCGGGTCTACGCACATTCGCCGCGAAGACTTGCGCGATCTCCTTGCCGGCTGTCGACGCCGGCTGGGTGCCCTCAACCCGACTGGACCCGGTGTCCCGCCACAGCACACGGTCCACCGATTCGCCCCGCCGGAGTCCGCTGGTGTAAGGTGGGGGTCCTCGCCCCTTTTTGTGTTCAATTTGCCATCGATCCCCCCGGCGTGTCGTCCGTCGACGCGTGTGGCTCCATTGCTCGCTAGGCGTTCCTTTTGGGGGCGCTGCTCCAACGGTATTTACATCAATGCTCGGTTCTCCAGGAGCTCGGAATCATGGTGGGTCACGGGTGCTTTCAGAAGCGGTGCGGTTGGATGGTGGTGGGCCTCGCCCTCCTGGCTGGGTTTCAGGCGACGGCGGTCTTGGCGCAGACCCCTTCGGTCTCGGTGACGCCGTCCCTACCGGCGGACGTCTTCGCGGGGGAGTCCTTCTGCTTCACCGCGTCGTTCGTCAACGCCGGGGGGCCGGGCTTCTCCCCGTACCTCCTGGTGGTGCTGCCGCCGGGGGCTAGCTTCGACAGCGCCACCGCCCTCGGGGGCGGCTCGGGCTCGGTGGTGGGGACCTTCGACGGCACGGGGCCCATCCCCGATCCGATCTCCGGAACCCCCGTCGCCGGACCCGCCGGCGGACAGCTGATCCTGGTGACGATCCCCGTCGGCTCGGTGGTCACCGGGGGGCCCGTGCTGGACGTCGAGATCTGCGCGACCCTCGACCCCACCGTCGCCATCGGCGTTCCCCTCGACATCTCCGTCACCCCCGGCTACGCCCTGGGGGACACCCCCACCGGCGACAACGGGCCGATCGTCGGGTCGCCGGTGACCGGCACCGTCACCCCGGTCCTGGCCATCGCCGAGAAGACCCAGACCGCCCCCGAGGGGGAGAGGCCGCCGGGGCCGTCCTGGCCCTTCGAATACGTGATCACCCTCGACGTGGCGAACGGCTCCACCGTCGACGACGTGACCCTCGCGGACGTCCTGCCGCCGGAGGTGCAGTGGACCGGCGGCGCGATCCTGGCGACGCCGGGGTCCTGCGTCGTCACCGATCCGAACCCGCCGCCGACCCCGGGGGGCACCGTCAGCGTCGACTGCGGCAGCGTCACGGGAGCCATCGGGGGGCCGGAGGTCGAGGTGCGGATCCCGGTCTACATCACCGACGTGCTGGACGAGTCCGCCTGCGACACCCGCAACCTGGTGAACTCGGCGACCGCCGACTTCGACTTCATGGGGGTCCCGTCGCCGACCCAGACGGTGGATGACGGCGGCGTGCTGGCGACCCACGCCGCGGTGCAGAAGGGCGCCTCCCCCGAGGCCCTATCCCCCGGCGGCACCGTCACCTACACCCTCGCGTTCCAGGTCTCCGACTTCGGCGCCGCAGACGCCTTCGTGCTCACCGACGTGCTGCCGGACGGCACCACCTTCGCCGGCGGCGGCGCCCTCACCGTGGGGGGATCGCCGGTGGCCATCACCCCCACCGTGATCGCCGACACCCCCGGCCCCGGGGAGACGACCCTGGTGTGGGATATCGGCGCCGTCGCCGGGACCCTCCCCGCCGGCACCGCCGCCACCCTCAGCTACACCGCTGTTGTGGACCAGAACTACGACCCCGCCGGCCCCAACGCCGGCGTCGCCGTGCGCGCCGGGGACCCCCTCACCAACGTCGCCGCCCTCGGCTTCGGGCTCGACGCCGGGGCCGCCGGCTGCGGCAACGGCACCTCCGCCACCGTGTCGGTGCTCCCGGTGTCGATCGCCAAGGACCTGGTGGCGCCGGTCCCCGCGCCGTCCCAGTTCATGCCCGGCGACACGGTGACCTTCCGGCTGTCCATGGAGGTCCCCTCCGGCGACGTCCAGGGGGTGCAGTTCGTCGACTTTCTGCCCCTGCCGGTGTTCGACGTCGCCGACTTCACCCCCGGCACCGACGCCGCCCTGGCCCCTACCGACTCCGGGGATTCGACCCCGTCGGTGTCGACGGACGTCGGGACCAACAGCATCATCATCGACTGGTCCGACGTCACCGTCACCCCCACCCGGCCGGTCACCCTGGCCATCGACCTGACCCTCACCATCAGCGACGAGCCCTTCGGCGACGGGCTGGACCTGGTCAACATCCTCCAGGCCACCAGCTCCAACACCCCGGGGGAGGTGCTGAGCGCCACCGAGCCCCTGCCGATCCAGGTGGGGGCGCCGGTCCTGGTCCTCACCAAGGGGGTCTCGGCGACCTCCGGCGCGGGCACCATCGCCCCCGCGCCGGCGCCGCCGGTGGACAGCGACCTCACGGGGGCCGACGGCGGCGACACCGTGACCTTCGTCCTGACGGCGGAGAACCGGGGCTCGGAGCCCGCCTTCCAGGTCACCCTGACCGACACCCCGCCGGCCCAGCTCACGGGGTGCGCGGTCGACTCGGTGACCGACGGCACCGGCGCCGGCCTCGCGACGCCCGGGGACCTCACCGCCGGCCTGGTGCTCACCGCGCCCCTGGCGGAGAACGACGGGAATCCCGCCGGCGGCGGCGCCCCCTTCGGCGCCGACACCGCCCTGGTGACCGTCACCTGCACCGTCGACCCCGCGGTGCCGCCGGGGACGTCCCTGACCAACACGGCGGAGGTGACCTGGACGTCGACGGCGACCTCCGCCTCCTTCTTCCCGCCGGTGTCCGACGACGCCTCGGTGACCGTGGCGAGGCCGACGATGGCCAAGGTCATCACCGACGTCGAGCCGGGCTACCAGGCGGCGGCCCCCTTCGGGAACAACGAGCCCGTCCACATCGGTGAGCTGGTGGAGTACACGGTGACGGTGGAGGTGCCCGAGGGGGCCTCCACCGGCGTGACCCTCTTCGACCAGCTCGACCAGGGCCTGGCCTTCGTGGCGGTGGACTCCATCGTCGCCGACGCCGGGGTCACCACCGACGTGGCCGGCGGTTTCGCCGCCGTGCGCACCGGTGCCACGATTTCCGCCGCCGGCACCGGCGCCGTCAACCAGGATCGGCGCCTGACCCTCGATTTCGGCACCTTGACGTCCGCCGCCGACAACGATCCGAGCAACAACACCGTCACCGTCGTCTACCGCGCCGTGGTGCTCAACGCCGCCAACAACAACCGCGGCGATCGGCGAAACAACCGCGCCGACTGGCGCTACGACGACCCCGGCGGCGGCCAGGCCCAGGTGCGGGTCGGCGCCCCCAACGTGCGGATCCGCGAGGCGACCCTCGCCCTCGACAAGCAGATCACCCCCAGCTTCGGCGACGCCGGGGACACCCTGCGGGTGACCCTCACCCTCGCCCACGACAACGGCCCTTCCAACGCCGACGCCTTCGACGTCGACCTCGTCGACGCCCTCGGCCCGGGCTTCCTGTTCGCCGGCGGACTGGCGGTGGACCCGGGCTGCACCGCGGCCCCCACCACCGGACCCAGCCAGGCCGGCGGCGTGGTCTCCGCCTCATGGACCCGGTTCGACGACGGCGAAACCTGCTCCATCTCCTTCGACGTCACCCTCGACGCCGGGGTCAGCTCCGGCTCGGTGCTGGAGAACTGCGCCGAGGTCACCTGGGAGAGCCTCCGGGCGGCGGACCAGCCCCTGGACGCCGCCCCCACCAACACCCTGTCCGCCGAGCGCACCGGCGACCCCGCGGACCCGGGGGGCGGCGCCAACACCTACCGGGTGGAGGACTGCGCCGAAGCGATGGTGGCGGACGTCGCCATCACCAAGACGGTGATGTCCACCTCGGAGGCCCACACCGCGGACGGCGAAGGGCGCCCCGCCGCCCCTGACCTGACCATCGGCGAGGAGGTGACCTTCGAGCTCATCGTCGTGCTGCCGGAGGGCTCGACGCCGCAGCTGGTGGTGACCGATTTCCTCCCCTTCGCCCCCGGCACCCTGGCGGCGACGGCGGCGCGGGTGGCGAACGTCGGGACCCAGATCACCCTGCCCGGGGTCCCCACCGTCACCCTTTCCGACAACCAGCTGGGGGACTCCCTGGACGACACCGTGGTGGTGGACTTCGGCGGCCCGATCACCAACGCCGCCGACGGCGACCTCGACGAGGGGGACCGCATCCGCATCGAGGTGGACGCCGTGGTGGTGGACGTCGTGGGCAACGCCGGCGGCGACCAGATCACCAACTCCTCCCTGGTGCAGTTCGGCCCCGGGCTCGACGGCGGCGACGCCCTCGACCTCGACCTCGTGGAGCCGGCCCTCCTCCTCACCAAGTCGGCGGACCTCGGAGCCGGCGACGCCGGCGACACCGTCACCTTCACCCTGCGCATCGAGCACGCCCCCGCCTCCACCGCCGACGCCTTCGACGTCGCCCTCGCCGACCCGCTGCCGCCGGAGCTGACCTTCGCCGGCTTCGTCGGCTCCGGGCTCGGCACCTGCGGCGACACCCCGGACACCGGACCCACCGAGGCCGGCGGGGTGATCACGGCGACCTGGAGCGGATTCCCCCGGGGGGCGGTCTGCGAGGTCGTCTTCCAGGCGGTCCTCGGCGTCTCGGTGATGCCGGGGCAGACGGTCACCAACGTCGCCAGCCTCGACTGGAACAGCCTCGACACCACCGTCAACGCCGAGGAGCGCTCCTACCGGCTCGAAGACGACTGGCCGATTCTCATCACCGACCCCGGCCTGACGAAGACCCTCGTCGACACCGACGTGCCGGAGACCGAGGCCGACCAAAAAGGCCCGGCGGAGGACCTCACCGTCGGCGAGCAGGTGACCTTCCGCGCCGTCGCCTCCTTCATCGACGGCACGACGACCGGGGCACAGTTCAGCGACCAGCTGCCGAACGCCGACGTCGTCCTGCGGGTGGTCTCCTCCCGCATCGTGCGCATCGGCGCCGACCTGACGGTCCCCGGGGCCGCCCCAGGCGACCCGGGGGACGACTGCCTCCCCGGCTGCGACGGCGACGGCGACGGCGAGCGGGACCAGGCGGTGTGGGATCTCGGGGACGTGGTCAACGCCCCCGATAGCGACCCGGACCCCGACGCCGACGACGAGATCGAGATCGAGGTGGTGGCGGTGGTGGTGGACTCGGTCAACAACGAGGGCACCCCCGGGGTCGATATCGACCAGCGCAACACCGCGACCCTCGTGGCGGGGGGCGTCTCCCTCTCCGCCACGGCGCCCTTCGACATCGTCGCCCCGGAGCTCGCGGTGGACAAGCGCATCGCCTGCCGGGACGACAACGCCAACAACGCCTGCGACCCCGGGGAGCCGGCGGGGGAACCCCTGCTGGTGGACGCCGGGGACCGCGTGATCTACGAAGTGGAGATCGCCCACACCCCGAGCTCCACCGCGGCGGCCTTCGGCCTGGTGCTCGACGACCTCCTGCCGATGGCGCCGGGCACCGCCTTTGTACCGGGGAGCGTCACCGCCGTCCTCGGCCTGGCCCCCGACACCGTCAACTTCGGCGCCGGCACCCTCGGCTTCGAGTGGACCGATCCCATCGCCGTCGGCGTCCGCTACGTCGTACGCTACGCCGTGACCCTCGGCGCCGGCGCCGTGGCCGGCGTCAGCTACCCCAACGAGGCGACCCTCGGCTGGCGTTCCCTGGAGGACGCCGGGGCGCCGGAGGTCCGCGGCGGCAGCGCCACCGACGGCGCTTCGGTGACCGTCTTCGCGCCGACGATCCTCAAGCAGGCCGTCGCCGACAGCCTGCCCCGCACGGGCTCCGCCGCCGGCGACCCCCTGGACCTCGACGCCACCCTCGGCGAGCAGATCACCTACCGGCTCACCGTCGTCTTCTCCGAAGGCTCCACCCCCAACGCCGTGGTCACCGACACCACCCAGAACGACGCCGCGGGCCTGCTGCGGGTGGTGGGTGCCTCGGTGGTGGGACTGGGCAACAACATCAGCACCACCCTGCCGGGCACGCCGGTGATCACCGCCCCCGACACGGTCACCTTCGATTTCGGCACCGTCACCAACGCCCCCGACGGGGCCGAGAACGCCGACGACACGATCACCCTCGAAGTGACCGCCCAGGTGGTCAACGACGACGACCCGGCGCCGCCGGCCCTGAACGTCGACGGCGAGGTGCTGACCAACACCGCCACCCTCACCTTCGGCGCCGGCACCACGGCCCAGAGCGCCGCGACGATCGACGTCGTGGAACCGGGCCTGGCGCTGACGAAGACCTTGGGGCCGCTGGTGGACGGCCGGCTGCGGGTGTCCGTGGTGGCCACCAACGGCGGGACGGCCCCCGGCTTCGACCTCGAAGTGGTGGACGTCCTCGACGAGACCGTCTTCGTCGCCGCGTCGGCCCAGGCCGAAGGGCTGCCCAGCGGCTTCGAGCTCGTGCAGAGCAGCGACGGGACGAACACCACCGTGACGATCCGCGTCGCCGGCGATCCGACGATGCCCACCGAGGAGGCGATCCTCGACCCCATGGAGTCGGTGACCCTGGCGTTCTCCGTCGAGCTTCAGGGTGGCGGCATGCCGCCGGTCACGACGATCGACAACACCGCGTCGGCGACCCTCACCTCCCTGCCTGGGGCGGACCCCGAGGAGCGGATCTACAGCGCCAGCGCCATGGACCAGTTCCTGGCGCCGAGCCTCATGGTCACCAAATCGGCGTCCCCGGCGAGCACCGTCGCCGGCGGCGCCGTCTCCTTCACCATCGACATCGAGAACATGGGGGACGCCCAGGCCACCCGCCCGGTGGTCTTCGACACGGTGCCGATGTTCACCACCGCCGGGGCCAACCCGGGGTGGTTCGTCGCGCCCCCGCCGTCCACCACCCCCTGCGCCGGCCGGCCGGCGGGGACCCTCTGCTTCCTCGAGCTCGCCGCTCCGCTGGCGCCCTCGGGCACGGCGTCGGTGACCTTCGACGTCGTCGTCGACGCTCCGCTGCCGGCGGGGGTCACCCAGATCACCAACCTGGCGCGGGTGGACACCGACGAGCTGCCCCCCAAGGACTCCAACGAGCCCGTCGTGCCGGTGGCGGCGCAGCCGGATCTGGTGATCACCAAGGACGACGGCGGCGTCACCGCGGTGCCCGGGGGCACGGTCACCTACACCCTGACCTACGACAACGTCGGCACCCAGACGGCCACCAACGCCACCCTCCTCGAGACCGTGCCCGCCCGCACCGTGTCCGCCACCAACCCCGGCTGGGAGGTGGGGGCCGTCGGCTCCGGCACCCCGTGCGACGCCCAGCCCGCGGGCACCTTCTGCGTGTTCTCCATCGGCACCTTGCCCGTCGGCGGCGGCGGCTCGGCGACCTTCGCCGTCACCCTGGGGGATCCCAAGCCCGCCGGCCCGTCGGAGATCACCAACGTCGCCTCCATCGCCGACGACGGCTTCAACGGCCCGGACCCCACCCCCGGCAACAACGTCGACACCGAGCCCACGCCGGTGGCGGCGGCCCCCGACCTCGCCGTGACGAAGACCGACGGCGGCGTCGGCTCCGTGCCCGGGGGCACCGTCACCTACGCCCTCGCCTACGCCAACAACGGCGACCAGGGGGCCACCGGCGTCGTGCTCACCGAAACCGTCCCCACCCACACCACCTCCGGTACGAACCTCGGCTGGGAGGTGGGGACCGTGGGCTCCGGCGTCCCCTGCGACGCCCAGCCGGCGGGGACGGTCTGCGTGCTGGCGGTGGGGGCCCTGGCGGCCTCCGCCACCGGCTCCGCCACCTTCACGGTGACGGTGGACGACCCCCTGCCCGCCGGCGTCACCCAGGTGCTGAACACCGTCACCATCGGCGACGACGGCGCCAACGGCCCGGACCCGACGCCGGGGGACAACACCGCCTCCGACCCGACGCCGGTGACCGCCGTCCCCGACCTCTTCGTCACCAAGGACGACGGCGGCGTCACCGCGGTGCCCGGGGGCACCGTCACCTACACCCTCACCTACGGCAACGTCGGCGATCAGAACGCCACCGGCGCCGTCCTCACCGAGACCGTCCCCGCCCACACCACCTCCGCCGCCAACGCCGGCTGGGAGGTGGCCCCCGTGGGCTCCGGCACCCCCTGCGACGCCCAGCCCGCCGGCACCGCCTGCGTGCTCACCGTCGGCGCGGTGCCCGTGGGGGGCGGCGGCTCGGCGAGCTTCGCCGTCACCGTCGACAACCCCCTGGCAGCCGGCGTCGATCAGGTGGAGAACACCGTCTCCATCGGCGACGACGGCGCCAACGGCCCGGACCCCAACCCGGGCAACAACAGCGACACCGAACCCACCCCCGTCGACGCGGCGCCGGACCTGGCGATCACCAAGGACGACGGCGGCGCCACCGCGACCCCCGGCGACACGATCCCCTACACCCTGGCCTACGAGAACCTCGGTCCCCAGGACGCCACCGGCGTCGTGCTCACCGAGACCGTGCCGGCGGACACCACCTCCGCCGCCAACCCCGGGTGGGAGGTGGCCCCGGTGGGCTCCGGCACCCCCTGCGACGCCCAGCCCGCGGCCACGACCTGCGTCTTCGCCGTCGGTAACCTCGCCGCCGGAGCCAGCGGCTCCGCGACCTTCGCCGTCGTGGTGGACGATCCCCTCGCCGCCGGGGTGACCGAGATCGGCAACGTCGTCACCATCGGCGACGACGGGTCCAACGGCCCGGACCCCGACCCCGGCAACAACGACTACGACGACCAGACCCCCGTCGACGCCGTCCCGGACCTCGCCATCGTCAAGGACGACGGCGGCGTGACCGCCGCGCCCGGCGACACCGTCACCTACACCCTCGCCTACTCCAACGTCGGCGACCAGGGGGCGACGGGGGTGGTGCTCACCGACACCGTGCCGGTCCACACCGTCTCGGCGACGAACCCCGGCTGGGAAGTGGCGACCGTGGGGTCCGGCACCCCCTGCGACGCCCAGCCCGCGGGCACCGTGTGCGTGCTCGCCGTCGGCGCCGTGGCCGCCGGCGACGGGGGCAGCGCGACCTTCGCCGTCACGGTGGACAACCCGCTCCCCGACGGCGTCGAGGAGGTGACGAACACCGCGTCCGTCGCCGACGACGGCGCCAACGGCGCGGACCCCAACCCCGACAACAACAGCGACCCGGACACGACGCCGGTGGACGCGGCGCCGGACCTCACCGTCACCAAGGACGACGGCGGCGCCATCGCCACCCCCGGCGCCACCCTCACCTACGCCATCGCCTACGCCAACGTCGGCGACCAGGACGCGACGGGGGTCGTGCTCACCGAGACCGTGCCCGTCGCCACCACCTCCGGCGCCAACCCTGGCTGGGAGGTGGCCCCCGTCGGCTCCGGCGTCCCCTGCGACCTCCAGCCGGCGGGGACGACGTGCCTCCTAGGGGTCGGCCCCCTGGCGGCCGGCGCTAGCGGTAGCGCCACCTTCGTCGTCACCGTCGACGCCCCCAAGCCCGCCGGCGTCGAGGAGATCCTGAACACCGTCTCCATCGCCGACGACGGCGCCAACGGCGCCGACCCGACGCCGGAGAACAACCAGGACACCGAAACCACCCCCGCCGACGCCGGCCCCGACCTCGCCGTCACCAAGGACGACGGCGGCGTCACCGTCATGCCCGGGGACCCGATCACCTACACCCTCGACTACGCCAACGTCGGCGACCAGGACGCCACGGGGGTCTTCCTCACCGAGACCGTGCCGGCAGACACCGCCTCCGGCGCCAACCCCGGCTGGGAGGTGGCGACCTTGGGCTCCGGCGTCCCCTGCGACGCCCAGCCGGCGGGCACGTCCTGCGTGCTGCTGATCGGCGACCTCGACGCCGGGGACAGCGGCCAGGCTACGTTCGTCGTGGTGGTGGACGATCCCCTGGCGGCGGGGGTCACCTCGGTGACCAACACCGTCGTCATCGGCGACGACGGCGCCAGCGGTCCGGACCAGGACCCGGACAACAACGCCGGCACCGACCCCACCGACATCGAAGGCACGCCGGACCTGGACGTCCTCAAGACCGCCGAGCCGCCGGACGGCGACGGCTACCGACCAGGCGACGTGTTCGAGTGGACCGTCACCCTGATCAACACCGGCGACCAGGACCTCGCCAACCTCGAGCTGGAGGACGTCCTGCCGCCGGAGGTGCTCTTCGTCCCCGAGTCCATGGTGCTCGACGGCGTGCCCCTCACCGACGCCCCCGGCGACGACGACGGCGAGTGGGACGGCGACGTCACCCTCACCGCCCGCATCGCCCTGCTGTCCGTCGGCACCCCGGTCACCTTCCGCTTCCTCACCGAGGTCAGCGGCGAGGATCCGGAGAACGACGGCCTCGTCTTCAACCAGGCCATCGTCACCGACTCCGAAGGGGGCACGACGCCGTCCGACGACCCGGGCACCACCGACACCGACGATCCCACCCAGGTTCCCCTCGTCCTCGACACCATCGTCGAGATCCCCACCGCCGATGGCTGGGGCCTGGGTCTGCTGGCCCTCCTCCTGGGCCTCGCCGCCACCCGTCGCCTGTCCCCACGGCGGGGCGGGTCCCTCCGGCGACGCGCGCCCGGGGCCTAAGGGTCGGGTCCGCGCCCGGTGGCTCGTCCCCCCCGGCTTGCGCTGGGGGTGGCGAAGCCTGCCCAGCCTCACAGGGCAGAGAACCTTGATCGAACCGCGGGCTGCGGCAGTCGCTTAGTCCAAAAGGCATCACGGGGATAAGCCAGAAAAACAATTCGCCAGATTGACTTGCCCAAATGGCGAGACTATAGTGCCTGGAAAGGCGCTCGCTAATGAAGGCTGGCCTTAAAAGACAGGAGGAATTGTGTCCAAAATTCTCGCTCTTCAGAAGTTCGACGTGCAGGACCAGCTCGACGATGGCAGGAGCACTAGCAGCATCTTCTGCGGCGCCGAAGGGCTCAGCACCTGCAGCATCAACTGTTAACGAAGACAGCCTTAAAGGATAGGAGGAAGCTATGTCCAAGATTCTCGCTCTCCAGAAGTTCGAAGTGCAGGACCAACAGCTCGACGACGGCAAGAGCACCAGCAGCATCTTCTGCGGCGCCGAAGGGCTCAGTACCTGCAGCATCAACTGTGGCGGCTGACCCGGTCGGCGTCTGACCGATTCACGTTCAGACGTCGCGGCCTAGCTAGAGCTCTCCTATCAAGGAGAGCTCTAGACAGGATGCCCCCAGATCCAAGTGTGATTCGAACTGAGGAAGACACCGACCCTTAAGAGGTATGCACCATGTCCAAGATTCTGAACCTGCAGAAATTCTCGGCGAGGCAAAGCTTTGCCGGCGAGAGCACCAGCAGCATCTTCTGCGGCGGTGAAGGCCTGAGCACCTGCAGCATCAACTGCGGCGGCGACGGTGGCGTCGGCGGTGGCAGCACCATGAGCGCCCAGTGCATGCACTTCTAGAATCCGTTGGGATCTAGCTCATAGTTTCGAGATTCTACTGAAATCTATTCTTAATCCTCTCAAGGTTCGAGTGGCCTTCGAGAGGATTCTTCGCGAACTGTCGAACCCGAGACCTTTGCATGAACGATGTTTCGTACTACACGTTCAGCCATCGCCTTTTCTTCGACACACTGGACAGCTACTCGATCCAAGACGACCACAGGGGGGTTCTGCGAGAGCTGGTTCCAGACACCTGGAAGCTGACCCGCTTCGAGCATTGGCTCCAGGCAAGTCGTGACGGCCAGAAGCCGCTCGACCTCCAAGGTTTCAAGATCCACATTTCCTCGGCGTGGAGGAAGGCCGAAGAAACGCTCAGGCTCGTGGTTCCTATCTGCGTCGAAGCCGACACCTGCTTCAAAATCGTGGCCGACTCAGCGCTCCTGCGCTTCGCCAACTCCAAACGTTTCGGGCGCGGTGGCTCCGGCAAATTTATTGTCGTCTATCCCCACGACAAGTCGTCATTCATCCGATTGATCGACACCATCGCCGTGGCCACGGAGAGTCTCGAGGGACCCTATATCCTTTCGGACAAGCGATACAAAGACAGCAAAGTCGTTTTCTATCGCTACGGGGGATTCCAGCGCCTGTTCGACCTGCAGGTCGACGGCACCCGGCGATCCATGATTCGCAACGCAACCGGGGAACTGATCGAAGACCGGCGGCTTCCGTACTTCGAGTTGCCCTTCGAGATGGACGATCCCTTCCCCGATCCTCCAGAAGAAGACGACGACGGACTGCTCGCCGGACGGTACGAAGTGGAGGATGCGTTCGCGTATACGAACACCGGAGGCGTCTACCGAGCCAAGGATCACAAGACCGGGGAAACCGTCGTCATCAAGGAGGCGAGGCCCCATACTGAGACGTGGCTGGGTCGGGAGACGACGGTCGACGCGATCACTGCGCTCCGCAAGGAACACAATGCACTCGAAAGGCTCGATGGCCTGAGCTGTGTGCCGAGGGCGATCGACCTCTTCGAAGAATGGGAGCATATCTTTCTGGTGACGTCCTTCTTTCCAGGAGACTCACTGGCGGACCTCCGTGCCGATACCGACTTCATCGTCATGGTCAATATGGACCACCCCGAGCGGGTCCGGCATTTCTGCCACCAATGGAAGCGATTGGCTCTGCACCTCTTCGAGGCCCTGGACGCCGTGCACGAAAGGGGTCTCATCGTCGGAGACGTTTCACCGACCAACGTCCTCTACGACCGCGAACGAGACGAGATCTGCTTGATCGATTTCGAGGGTGCGTTCGTACCCGATCACGACGCCGATAGCGCGACGTTTTCCGTACAGTGGTTCAACCCGGGGTTTCGGGCCCCGGAACGACGACAGAATACCTTTCTCGAGACCATGGACGACTTCTACGCCATGGGAATGCTGCTTTACAGCATGATCATTCCTAGCCAGAGTCTCTACGAGCTGGATCCACAGCAGCCGATCTTCCGCTTTATCGACTACTTTGTCGAGTCGGGGCTACCCCGAGAGGTGCGCGACATCATCCAGACACTACTGACAGGAGAGGATGCCGAGGCGCGGAGGATTGTCAGGAACTGGGAGATCGAGCCTTGAGCACGGTGCGGTCATCCGAGGCGGGAAGCCCGGCAGCCGTGGATCGATCCAGGCCCATCGACACGTTGGAGGTCCCCGAGTCCGAAAGGTTTCTCGAGGCGGCCCAGAGCCTGGCTCGATTCGTCGTCTCGACCACGCAACTCGACCGGACCGACTGCCTTTGGCCCGCCGACGCCGTCGTCTTCCAAACCAACCCGCTCCACATCGCCCACGGCGCTTGCGGCATCGCGCTCTTCGTCCAGCGGGCACTCGGCGAGTTGCCGGAAGGCGTGGAGCAATGGCTTCTCGATCGCTCAGCCGACACAGGTCTGTACCCACCCGGCCTCTACTCCGGACTCGCCGGGGTCGCCTGGAGCTTCTCGGAGCTCGGACTCCGTGACCGGGGTCTGGAGTTGATTCGCGCCGTCGACCAACATCCCCTGGCGTACCAAAGCTGCGATATCCATAACGGGGCCGCGGGCTGGGGCCTAGCAGCCCTCGCGCTCTACCTGGAGACCGCCGAGGAAGGCTTGCTCGAACTGGCCGAACGGGCGGGAAAACACATCCTCGAGGCGGCCATCGAAGACGAGAACGGTCTTTACTGGCAAGGCGTCGGAGACGAGGCCGTCGTCAGGCTCGGATTCGCCTACGGACCCTGCGGGATTGCCCTGTTCTTGCTTTACCTGTGGCAGCTGACAGGCGAGTCGGCCTACCTCGACACCGCCAGACGAGCTATGGAGTTCGAGTCACGGCAGGCGAAGCCTGATGGCGACAGCTTGGTCTGGGGCACCACCTTGACCGACGAAGGTCATCGGCCCTACTGGCTCCGCGGCGGAGCGGGGTTCGCCACGACCGCCGCACGCTTTTCCCACATCCTTGGAGACCCGGCGTACCTCGACCTCACCGAGAAAGCGACCAAAGGATGCGCGGTGTTCTTCTCCGCAGCCCCCCACCTCTTCGAAGGTCTCACGTCCATGGGGGAGTCCTTGCTGGATTACTTCTGGCTGACCGGCGATTCTCACTACTTGGAGAAAGCGCGCCAGAAAGCTGAACAGGCGCTGCTTTTCAGGGTCGAGACCGAAGCCGGCTGGGCCATGCCGGGCCGATACTCTTTGAGAATCAGCAACGACTATGGAGTCGGCGGTGCGGGCATAGGCCTGTTCCTCCTTCGCTTGGCAAAGGGGGAAAGGGGGAGGCTGCTCCATGACATACAAGCAAGTCCTGGCCGCTTCCCCAAGCCTCTGGGGCTCGGGTTTTGCTCCTGAGGTCCATCCAACTGACTCTGGAGCTTCCAGGGGACGGGCCGCGCCGAAGTAGGATGCCGACTGAGCGAAACGAGAAGCCTTGAGTACTTTGATGCATACCTTGGCTCGCGACCTACAGTTCGCCATCAGACTCTTTCGTCGGTCCCCGAGCACAACGTGGGCCGTGGTCCTCTTGCTCGCTTTCTGTATCGGCGTCAACAGTCTCCTGTTCGTGGTCTTGGATGCCGCGTTCCTTCGCCCGCTGCCCTATCCATCCCCCGATCGACTCGGTCAGATCTCCGTCGCCATAGACGGCGCCGACAAGCAGGTGCCCCAGTCGGCCCTCGACGGAGCCACCTGGGTGTTTTTGCGCGACCACGCCGAGTCGATGGATGTCGCCTCGTTTTCCCCTTGGGTCCGCGGTGTCAACCTGGCCACTGGCCAGGCGGTTCGATTCGCCCAGCAACGCCGCGTTTCACAAGGCTATTTCCGCGTTCTGGGGTTCCGGCCGATCGCCGGCCGTACCTTTGACAGCGAAGAAGACCTTCCCGGCGGACCCGACGTCGTCATCCTGAGCCAAGAGCTTGCCAAGGTACTGTTCGACTCCGTGGCAGAGGCCCTGGGCCAGGAGATCCTGCTCAAAGGTGCGCCCCACACCGTCGTCGGCATCATGCCGGCGGGTCTCGAAGCGAACGAAGAGGTCGAGCTGTGGACGCCGTTGGCGGCCGAAGCGGGTGCCGAAGGCGGCGGGGCCAATTTCGAAGTCATCGCCCGGTTGAATCCCGGCTTTCAGAGTGTCGCGGCCAACCTCGAGCTCTCCAACCTCAGTGACGGCGCGTTGGCCCACCTAGCCGCCAAGAACCCCCAGGATCGAGCTCTGCGCTGGACCCAACTGAGATCGTCGAGATCCCGTCATCTACGCGGGCCCCTTGTTCTGCTCTTGCCCGCCGCGATCTCGGTACTTCTGGTGGGTTGCCTCAACATCGCCACGCTGATGTTGTCCTGGTTCCATCAGCGCTCGCCGGAACTGGCTCTCCGCTCGGCGGTGGGCGCCACCAGGCGACAGACCGTGCGACAGCTCCTGACGGAGTGCTTGCTCCTGGCGCTTCTCGGAGGGGCCTTGGGAACGGCGCTCGGATGGGTAGGGGTCCATCTGATCGAACGCCAGCTCGTGGATGTCCTCGATCTGCCCCAAGCCCTCGAAGCCGGTACTCGATTTGGCATCGCGTCGCTCCTTGTCACCCTGAGCACCGTTCTCTTCTTTGGCCTTGTTCCGGCCTTCAGGGCCAGCCGCGTCGATCTGTACCGCGGCCTCGTGGGCGCAGGACGAACCGCTTCGCCTGGACGGTATTCCTGGGCGCGGTACGCCCTGCTCGGCCTCCAGATTGCGGTCGGGTTCGTGCTGCTCACGACATCGATCTTGCTGCTGGAAACGTTGGCGTTCCTCAGCCGATTCGACCATGGCTTCGACTTCTCCCAGACCTTAACCGCGAAGGTCTCGCTCGAGGAGGAGCGCTACCGGTCGCGGGAAGCGGTCACCCAGCTTTTCTCCAAGACCCTCGACCAGCTCGAGCAAGACCCCGGGATCCAAGCGGCGGCGGTCGGCCTGCGCCTCCCCTACGAACGCTGGCTGAACCTGGACTTCAAATGGCCGGGAATGGACCCGGGGGCCGGGGGCCCTTCCTTGACCGACCTGACCTACGCCACGGAGGACTACTTTTCGGTGCTGGGCATAAAGCTCCGAAAAGGTCGGCTCTTCTCGGCGCAGGACCATCAGGATGGGGCTCCCTCGGTCGTCGTCAGCGATTCGTTCGTCGAGACCTATTTGGACAATGAAGAGCCTATTGGCCTGGTCATCAACATCAGTGGCGGTGAAAGGTCGATCATTGGAGTGGTGGAAGACGTGCCTAGGGTCCCGGGCTGGGGTGAGGACAGCCCCCTCGCTTCGTTGCCCGCCGTCTACGTACCACTAGCTCAGATGCCGAACGGCTTCTTTCGCGTTGTCCATACCTGGTTCTCACCCAGTTGGGTCATCAGGTCCTCCCAGCCCCAGAACCAGGTTGGCCAACTGCTCGAAGGGATCGTTCGCTCTGTCGACCCGCAGCTTCCAATATCCGAGGTGCGCACTCTGGGACAATTGCGAGCGGCGGCGATCGCTCGCCAGCAGCTTCAGTCGGATGTCCTATCCGCATCCTCGCTTCTCATCCTCCTCGTCTCCGCACTCGGGCTCTATGGCCTCTCGGTCCGTTCCGTGGTGGACCGGCATCTGGAGCTTGGCATCCGGATGGCCCTGGGCGCCTCCTCCTGGCGCAACCTGAAAACGGTCCTGCGACCGGTAGGTATCGCTGTCTCACTCGGCCTCCTCGCGGGCTGGTGCGGTGCTTACCTTGTCGGGCCCACGCTGGAACATTTGGTTTGGGGGGTCGAAACGCGATCCCTTGGAACCTTTCTGATCATCACGGGCTGCTTCTTGCTGGTCACGGTTGTTGCCGTCCTCGGATCTGCGAGGCGTTTGGCCCTCCAGAATCCGGCGGCGGTTCTGCGGAGCGGATAGCCACGCTCACGCTGGGTTTCCCACCAGCGCGCGCGTCAGGTCTAGAGGATGTCTCGGCTCTCCGACCCGAGAGTAGAATTCTCGACACCGTGTGATGGAGACGATCCTCGTCCTTGCAGCCAGTCCTGTGGACACGGAGCCCCTTCGGCTCGGGGCGGAGATCGCTGCGGTGGAAGCCGCGATCCGGAGCTCCCGCTTCGCCGGCGCCCTGCGGGTTCGCAGCCTGACCGCCCCCAACCGGGAATCCGTCCGCCGGGCCCTCCTCGAACATCGGCCCGTCCTTGTCCACTTCGCCGGCCACGGCACCCCCGAAGGGCTCGTCTTCGAGACGGAGGACGGACACCCCGAGGTCGTCGCCGGCGACGTCCTGCGGGACCTTTTCGGATACTTCACCCCCGGTCTGCGCTGTGTCGTGCTCAACGCCTGCTATTCCGAGGTCCAGGCCCGGGCCATCTCGCAGACCGTGGACTTCGTGGTCGGGATGCCGCCGACCCTGGACGACCCAGCCGCCCTCGCGTACGTTCGGGCCTTCTACGACGCCATCGGAGCCGGTGAGGGGGTCGCGGAAGCGGTCCAGCTCTACCGCCTCGATCGGCGGTGGGCCGGTACCCCCGAAAGGGCCGACCTGCTCGAACGGGAGGGGGCGGATCCCCTCCCCCTCGTCGGGCCCAAGGTCGGTTCCAAGGGCGAGGAGACTAGGGGTCCCCGGCGGCTCCGTGTGGGATCGAGTCTCGGTCTCTGGCTCGGGATGCTGGGCTGCTTCGCGGCACTTCTGGCCTGGCTCTGGCCCCCCGGGGCCGGAGCTCCGCCCGGCGGCCCACCCCCTTCTCCCGAGCTCTACGCCCTGAGGGTCCAGATTCTGAGCCCCGACGGCGAGCCCGTCGTCGATGGCACGGTGAGGGCCTCCGTGGGCAACGAGCCGCACCGCCTCCCCGATGGGTGGTGGCAGGTGGAGGTGGCGGAGGCCAAAGTCCCCCTGGACCGGCGGATCACGGTCTGGGCCCTGCACGAATCCTGGAACACCGGAGAGGGGACCTTCGTCTTGGGCGGGGATCCGAACCCGACGTTGCAAGTCCGACTGCGCCCACCCCGGGAGCGGATCCTCGGAACCGTCACCGACCCCGACGGGCGAGGGGTCCCCGACGCCCGCGTGTCGGTTCGCAGCCACTCCGGCCCCGCGGTCACCACCGACGCCGACGGCCGGTTCGAGATCGCCGTGGAGGCCGCCAAGGACCAGCGGGTCCGCCTCCACGTGGAGCACGCGGACTTCCCGCCCAAAGACACCTACTGCTACTCGGGCACCGGTGCCTGCTACGTCAACCTGGTCCGCTAGCGAAGCGGCCGATGGCCCTGCGACCACAAGCCCTGCAACCGATAACCCCGCGACAGACGTCACCGTTGAATAGATCAGGACGAACCATGCGCCAGGATGCCTCGCTTCGATCGATCATCGCGGTCTTTGGGATCTTCGCCCTGGGGGCCCTGCCGACCTGGGGTGCCGGGTTGGTGGTCAAGGCACTCGACCCACAGGGGCGGGTCCTCGAAGGGATCCGCTTCGCCTTTGGCGGCGTCGAAAGCCTGCCCACGACGGAGGCCGGTGTGACCGAGCTGACCGTCCCCGGCGTGGCCGCCGGGGAAGCTCTCAAGCTCGATCTTCCCCGTCATCTCGCGGAGGACTGGTTGTTGGTCGATACGGTCGTCCACTCCCCGGCCGGCGCCCAGGATGGACCGGCCGAGGTGGTGTTGGTGCGCCGGGAGGATCTTCATCGGCTGGCGTCCCGGGCGCGGGACACGGTCGATCGGACGATGGACGCCGAGGATCCGCACCTGGCGCGTCAACGGCGCAGGACGATCCTCGACCTGGCGAGGAAGCAGGGCTTGTCGGAAGCGCAGCTGGACCGGGCGATTCGAGCCTTGGGCGCGAGCTCGAAGGAGATGGACCGGGGGATCGCCGCGTACCTCGATGGCGAGCACGGGGCCGCCGAGGTGGCGCTGGAGCGGGCGGCGAGCCGGCAGGAAGCGGACCTGGTCGAAGCCCTGCGTTACCTGGGGGCCTCCCGGTTCGCCCTGGCCAAGTACGAAGCCGCGGCGGAGAGCTTCAGGCGGGCCTTGGCCCTGAAGGATGGCGAGCCCGAGCTCGTGGCTTGGCTCGCAAAACCTCTCTACGAGCTCGCGCGGTTCGAAGAGCTGGAGATCTTGCTCCGCGACGCTTTGAAAGCCGAGGAATCGAAGTACGGGCCGGACCACCCCTTCGTTGGCCGGACCCTCAACAACCTGGCCTTGGTCCTACACGATACGGATCGTGTGGAGGAGG
>JBCDIS010000130.1:0-19702 GCA_038748685.1 Acidobacteriota bacterium
CCCTCGCCGCCTGCGGCTGGACGGGCCCACCCCCCGCCACCCCCCTCCCGGTGGGGGCGCCGCGCGCCGCCGCGTACCGCGCCCTCGCGCGCCCCGCCGGCGGCGCCGCCGGCGGTTCCGGGGGACCCGTGGTGCCGGGGATCGACGACCAGACCACCGCCGCCCCCGGCATCACCATCCGGCCCGGAAAGCTCTTCGGCCGGGGGGACGACGACGAGCCGGAGGAGACCCTTCCGCCGGTGGCCCTCGACGACCCCATGGAGCCCCTCGACCTCTTGGCCAGGGCCAGCGGCGGCGAGGTGGTGACCACCGACCGCGCCCTACGGGACGCCCTCGCCCGCCTCGGCGCCCGCATTGAAATCGCCTACCCGTCGCGCCTGCCCTACGAAGCGGGCACGGCCCGCATCGAGGTGCTGACCACGCGGCCGGGCCTCACCGTCCGCGCCCCCCGCTATGCCGCCCGCGGCCTGCCCCCCGCCCTCGCCGACCTGCGCCTCGGCCGCGTGCTGGGGGGCCGCGACGACGAAGGGGACCTCTCCCTCGCGGCGGTGCTCGAAGTGGGGGCCGGCGGCGAGACCGGTACCGCCTCGGACCTGACCACCCCCGCCAGCCTGGAGACCCGGCTCGACCTCCACGACCTGGAGGGGCAGGGGGGACTCGACTCGGTGGACCTGCGGCTGACCGTCGCCGCCACCGGCGCCGCCGGAGAGCGCCGCCTTCTGCAGGAAGTGCTCCGGGACCAGAACCTCGGTCAGGGCCAGGAGTGGCGCCTGCGTAGGAACGTGGACCTCCCCGCCGACGCCACCGCCGTCGCGGTGGTGATCGAGGAGCTCGACGGAGGCCGCTGGGGCGGGCGACGGGCGGCCGTGGTGCGCACCAGCGGGGTCGAAGCGGGCTTCCTGCCGGACCCCAAAGCGCTCGCCCTCCAGGTGCCGGACGAGACCCTCCTGCGGGGCCGGACCCGCTTCGAGGTGGAGGTCTACGACTCCGCCATCGCCCGGGTGGACTTCCTGCTGGACGACCGCACCGTCGACAGCCGCCGGGAGCCCCCCTTCGCCGCCCGCATCGACCTCGGTAGGACCCCCAGGCGTATGCTGCTGACCGCCGTGGCCTACAACTCCGCCGGCGCCGAGCTGGGCCGCGATTCGACGGTACTGAACGGTGGAGACGTCGGTCTCGGGGTCCGTATCGTCCAGCCCACGAAGCCCCAGGGTACGGGCCCGGTGGACGTGGAGGCGGAGATCTCGGTCCCGATCGAGCGCTCCCTCGACCGGGTCCTATTCTTCTGGAACAACGAGCAGGTGGCGACCCTATTCTCGCCGCCGTTCCGCCAGCGGGTGATGATCCCCGAGGATCGACCCGTCGGCTATGTCCGGGTGGTGGCCATGCTCGACGACGGGGCCCTGGCGGAGGACGTGGTCTTCATGAACGGCCCCGACGCCGGCGAACGGGTCGACGTCCAGCTGGTGGAGCTGTATGTGGTGGTGACCGATCGGGACGGCCGGCCGGTCCGCGGCCTCGGCCCGGAGGAGTTCTCGGTTCGGGAAGAGGGGGTGCCCCAGAACATCGCCACCTTCAGCGACGCCGCCGAGCTCCCCTTGACCCTCGGTATGGCCATCGATTCCTCCGCCAGCATGTTCGTCAAGCTGCCCAGGGTCCAGCGGGCGGCCCTGCGATTCCTGCAATCGACCTTCAAGGAGCAGGACCGCGCCTTCGTGGTGGATTTCGATTCCAAGCCACGGCTGGTGCGGGGAACCACCAACGACCTTGGTCGGCTGGAGCGGTCGATCAACGGCCTCGAAGCCTCGGGCCGGACCGCTTTGTGGGAGTCGGTGGTGTTCTCCCTGGTCCAGCTCCAGGGTGTGCGGGGGCGCAAGGCCCTGGTGGTCTTCTCCGACGGCGCCGACGAGGACGATCAGTTCCCGTTTCGGTCTTCCCTGCGCATCGCCCGCGAGATGGGGGTTCCGATCTACATGATCCTGATGAAGAAGGAGCCCCAGGAGTCGGCCGCGAGGGGCCTGCTCTCCCGTTCGTTCACCTCCCGCGCCCAGCGGCTGGCGGCGGCCACCGGTGCCCGCGTGTTCTACGCCAAAGTGTACGATTCTTTGGACGAGGTGTACGACGAAATCGAGCTGGAGCTGCGCAGCCAGTACCTCTTGGCGTACTATCCCGAAGGTCGGTCTGAAGAGGGCGGCTGGCGTGAGGTCGACGTGGATCTCGCCCGCCGGGATCTCAAGCCCAGGACCCTGAGGGGCTACTGGCAGTAGGTCGCGCCGCGGGTCCCCGCCTCCCCTGCCCGTCCCAGAGCCTGCCGTCCCAAAGCCGCCCGTCCCAGAGCCCGCCGCCTTCGGCCCTTCGGGCGGTTCCCAGGCCGCCCTCCCCGCGCCGCGGGACCGAATACCTACGGAGACGCCATGACCGCCATCGCCACCACCGTCGACGCCGAGCAGCGTCTCTACGAGCTCTGGGCCGAGATCCGGGATCTCAAGTCCACCGAGGAGCTCCTCGACTGGGACCAGGAGACCTACCTCCCCGCTGGGGGCCAGGGGGACAGGGGCACCACCCAAGCCACCCTCGCCGCCCTCCGCCACCGGCTCATGTGTGCCCCCGAGCTCTCCGAAGTCTTGAGCGCCTGCGCCGAGACCGCCGACGGGGGTGGCGAGCTGGCCGCCCAGGTGCGGGTGGCCCAGCGCTATGTCGACCTGGAACGGCGCATCCCGGAATCCCTGGCCAAGGCCCTGGCGAAGGCTCGAAGCGCCGGCACCGTCGCCTGGCAGCGGGCCCGCGCCGAGGCGGACTTCTCGAAGTTCGAACGGGAGCTCGCCGAGCTGGTGGCCCTGCGGCGGGAAGAGGCCGCCGCCCTCGCCCCCGGCGGCTCCCCCTACGACGCCATGCTCGACCGCTTCGAGCCGGGGGCCACCGAGGCGGCCCTCGTGCCCCTCTTCGACTCCCTGGGGGCGGCCCTTACCCCCCTCCTCGAACGGGTCCGGGACCGCGGCCTGGAGGTGGACGAGTCCCCCGTTCTCGGGGACTTCGACCCCGAGGGGCAGCGCCGGCTGGGGGTTCACGCGGCGACGGCCTTCGGCTTCGACTTCGAGCGGGGTCGCCTCGACGCCACCGCCCACCCCTTCTGCGTCGCCCTCACCCGCTCCGACGTCCGCCTGACCTGGCGCTGGCAGCGGGACGACCTGCGCCCGGCCCTCTTCGGTATTCTCCATGAAGCCGGCCACGGCCTCTACGAGCAGGGCCTGCCCCGGGAATGGTGGCGTCAGCCGCTGGGGGACCCGGGCTCCCTGGGTATCCACGAGTCCCAGAGCCGGCTGTGGGAGAACCACGTCGGCCGCAGCGAAGGCTTCTGGCGCTGGCTCTGGCCCACCTTCACCGACGCCTTCCCCGAGCACGCCGCCGGCACCGATCCCGCCGCAATGTGGGCGGCCCTCCACACCGCCCGGCCGTCCCTGATCCGGGTCGAGGCCGACGAGGCGACCTACAACCAGCACGTGATCGTCCGGTTCGAGCTGGAGCGGCGCCTGTTCCGCGGCGATCTCCAGGTCCCGGAGCTGCCGGAGGCGTGGGACGCCCTCTATCGGGAGGTCCTCGGCCTGAGCGCCCCCGACGCCGCCGACGGTGTCCTCCAGGACATCCACTGGTCCCAGGGTATGTTCGGCTACTTCCCCACCTACACCCTCGGGTCGATGATCTCCGCCCAGCTGTTCGCCGCCGCCGAGCGGGACCTCGGACCCCAGGAAGACGCCTTCGAGGCGGGGGAGTTCAGTCCCCTCCTCGCTTGGCTACGGGACCGGATCCACCGCCACGGTGGACGCTTCCCCGCCGCTGAGCTGGTCCAAACGGCCACCGGCCGTCCCCTCTCCGCCGACGACCTCCTGCGTCACCTGACCTCGAATCTCGAACGGGCCTACGACCTCTGAGCCGACCTCTTGGTGTAGGACGTCCCGCTGGCCTGGGGGCGATCTGCCATGCCCACAGGCCATGCCCACAGAACGGAGCCGGGCTAGGCCTCGGTATCCGGCGGCACCACCAGAAACAGCGTCTCCGCGATCATCGCCCGCCCCCCCGACTCCAGCACCAGATTTCCGCGGATACGGAGCATGAGGTTGTCCCGGCGGGCGATCGTCGTCACCAGGGTCGCCTCCAGACGAACCCTGCTGCCGGAAGGAACCGGCTTGATGAACCGCACCTTGTCGATCCCGTAGTTCACCAGCATCTCGGCCTCGGGCACCTCGAAGATTTCCGTGAACAGTCGGGGGATCAGGGCGACCAGGAGGTAGCCGTGGGCGATCGTCGAACCGAAGGGACTCTCGGCCGCCCGTTCGGGGTCGATATGGATCCACTGGCGGTCCTCGGTGGCCTCGGCGAAGGCGTCGATGCGATCCTGATCGATGGGGAACCACTCGCTGGCCCCGAGGTCGAGGTCGCTCGCTGCCCTCACTTGGGCGATCGTCAGCTCCATGATGTCTCCTGAGCTATCGTCTCTCTGAGAAGGATTCGTCGTGCTGGTCCGGTGGGCGGGACCCGGACTCTACAGATTTGGCGGCGAGGGTCAAGCCGAGACGCGGAAACGCGGTTTCCCGCCCAAAACGCCCGTCGGAGCTCCGCCCCCGGGTCCACGGGACACCGCCGACCCGACGCGGATCCGCGGGAACCAATCCGCCCCCCGGGCGGTCTCTTGGAGCAGAACCCGCGAGCGACGAGGCGCCATCGCTCTACTCCCCAACCACCCCCCAAGCGTCCGGCGGTCTTTGCCCGGCGGTCGCCGCCCGGGGGTCCCCCGCACCCCTATCGGTGCAGGAAGGAGCTCGAACGATGGCCGATCCCAAGCCGCGCAAACCGCCGGCATCCGCGCAGATCCAAACCGAGGTCTATTCCCTCTACCTGAACGAAGAACAAGAAGACCGCCGGAGCTTTCGGACCTCCTTGACCGTGGCGGTGGTCGTCCATCTGGGGATCCTCTGGGTGTCGATCCCAGAGCTCTACTCCAAGCCCATCGAACCGCCGCCGGAGAAGAAAGTCTTCGTCGTCAGCCAGGATCGCTGGAAGAAGCCCCCGGTGAAGCAGGAGGAGCCGCGGAAGCTCCAGGCCAAGAAGGTCCCGGTTCCGAGCCTGAACCCCGACCAGGTCGAGCCCCTGGTGGTCGAGGTCGAGCCGGTGACCATGGAGGTCACTGACCTGACGGACACCGTCGTCGGGATTCCGGAGCTACCGCCGGACCCCGAGCCCGCGGTGGTGGGCCCCATCCGGGTCGGCGACGGGGTCTCCAAGCCGATCCGAATCCACCACGTGCAGCCCCGCTATACCGAAGTGGCGCGGAAGGCCCGGATACAGGGGACCGTGATCCTCGAAGCCACCATCGATCGGCAAGGGAACGTGGTCGACATCAAGGTCCTCAAGGGCCTGCCCCTGGGCCTGGACACCGCCGCCGTCGACGCGGTGAGCCAGTGGCGGTACGAGCCCTCGGTGATGAACGGCAAACCGGTGCCGGTCCTCTACGTGCTCACCGTCCACTTCACCCTGAGCTGAGCCCAGGACCCGGGGGCGGCGGCTCAGGGCCGCGGCCCCCCGCCTTTCTTCTGGATCGCAAGCAGCATGGCCTTGCGCTTCACCTCGCTATGGGTCGAACGGCTCTGGATCACCCGGTGCACCTCGTCCCGCCTTAGCTGGGGGAGGTGCCGTCCGGCGAAGATCATCGGGCACCTGGGGTGGGTCAAGACCTCCAGCACCAGCGCCCGGCGGGTTCCGAGGTCCAACCGGCGGACCGCCTCCTCCAGCATCTGCCGGTTGAGGTCCGCCAAACGGAGGAACCGACTCAGGTTGTCGGCGGTGACGTAGGGCACCACCTCCCGGGCGATGAGGTGATTGGGGTGGCAGGCGAAGTAGGTCAGGTAGCTGCCTTCCCGCGCCAGGTGGCGCTGGATCGGCAGCGGCAGGCGTTCGAGTCCCTTCGGTTCCGTGGCCTCGGGGTCCCCGGCCCGGTGCCGGGACACCTCTAGGCGACGCCACGGTCGGTCGAAGACCTCCACGCCGAGGCCGAAGCGCCGGGCCTGGGCACGGTACAGATGGAGCATCGTTTCGAGCTGCTCGAAATACCGGGTCTGGATGAAAAAGTTGAACTGGAAGAAGAGCAGGATGAACGGCTCCAGGGCGGCCATCTCCGCCCGCTCCCCAGCCTCGGCGACGGTGGCGAAGATTCTCGACTTGACGCAGTCATAGAGGACCTTCCGCAGGTCGTCGTCCCCCCGAGCCGCCACCTGCTCCGCCACCGCCACCAGCGCGTGGATCGGCGAGCGGGGGTAGGCGAGGATCTGCCAGAGGGCGTCGAGGGGCGCCTGTCGGGCCGCCGCCTGACGCACCGCCCCCGAGGAGTGGGCGATCACCAGGGAACGCCAGACCAGGTCGGGGACGTCGGGGGACCGGAGCCGGCGGGCCAGGGATGACGGCAGGAGGTTGGGCTCGGGATCGTCGAGGAGCCCCGACAGGAGGCGGAAACCCTCCCCCACGGGCCCCGGCGCCCTGCCGAGGGCCTTCGCCAGCCGCCGGTCGCCGCAGCGGGCGTCCTCCGCCAGCACCAGGTCCGCCACCGACCACAGAACCGTGACGAGGCGCCGACTCCGGGAATCGTCCGCCGAGGGTTCGGCGACGACCGCCAGGTGCCCCTCCAACAAGTCCCTTTCGATCCGCATCAGGGCATCGAAGGCCGGCAGCAGCTCGATCTCGTCGGCGGCGATCAGCTCGTCGATCCTGAGCTCGAGCTCCACCACCGGGTCCAGCCCGGGGATCTCGTCGGGGACGGCCGCGGAGCCAGCCGCCGACGGGGAGGCAAGATGGTCGATGGCCTCCAAACGCTGCTGGAGCTCCGGATGCACGTAGGCGTGCCAGGCGGAAACCTGGGTCAAGAAGAGGCGGAGGGCCGAGTCGGCCCCCTGCCGCGAGCGCAGAAAGACCAGCCACTGCTGGAGCTGACGGGCGAGCAGGGTTTCGGCCTGGACCAACCGACGACCGGCCCGGCCCAGGGACTCGAAGTACTCCGTGGGCCGCCCCCGCCGGACCCTGGGGTCGTCGAGATACGCGAACCAGCGGCAGAACTGTTGAAAATCGGCGTAGACCGCCTCGACGTCGTCGGTGGTGGAGGTCACCTCCATCTGGGCAGCGACGAAGACGTCCACCTTTGCACAGCGGGTCATGATCCGCTGCACCCGATCCTCGGCCCGCTCCGTCAGCTTCTCCACATCGTCCCGGGTCGGCAGCTCCCCGTCCCGCCAGCGCCTCGGCGCCAGCTGCTCCAGAACGTCCAGGGCGTGGAGATGCCCCCGCCTCAGCTCGCCGGAGCTCTCAGGTTCGACGGCGTTGGACGACGTGGTGCGACGCCCCGAGGTGGGCGAACTCAGACCTGCGTCGAGACTGGGTGGGGTGGCTTCGGACATGGTGCCCTCCAAGAGCGTTCGCCCTGTTGAAGGGAGGTCCACCGGTCTCGGTGGGCCTTCGAGGTCGAGCAGAGGAGAAGCGTCGGCCTTCAGGAGGGCTGCGGGGCGGGCGACGGTCCAACGTCGGCCCGCGGTTCGCGGCGGCTTTCTTTGCCGCTGTGGTCGCTATCTTGGCTCGGAGAAATTACGGGCGGGATTACGCCACCGTTCGGATCCCCGACCCCGCCACGGCGCCCCGCTTTCGACCCCCACGGCAGTTGTGTAAACTCCTCCACTGGAAACCCCGTCGACGTTCAAAACTGCGGCGCCAATTACGCAAGCCCTCTTCCGGCGAACCCCGCCAGGGCGGACCCACCAGGGCGAATCCTAGACGCTTTCGAGGAGCCACGATGCGCGGACTGATGATGGACACCCCCCTCTTGATCTCGGACCTCCTGAGCTACGCCTCCATCTACCACGCTGACACCGAGATCGTCACCCGAACCGTCGAGGGGCCCATCCACCGCTACGACTACCGCGGGGCCCACCACCGTGCCCGCCAGCTGGCCGCCGCCCTGGAGCGCCTGGGGGTTCGAGGCGGCGATCGGGTGGCCACCGTCGCCTGGAATACCCATAGGCATCTGGAGCTCTACTTCGCCATCTCGGGCATGGGGGCCGTCTGCCACACCCTCAACCCCCGCCTGTTCCCGGAGCAGTTGATCTACATCGTGAACCACGCCGAGGACGCCTACGTCTTCGTGGATCTCACCTTCGTCCCCCTCCTCGAGGCGGTCGCCGATCAGCTACCCACGGTCCGCGGCTACGTGATCATGACGGACCGCGACCACATGCCCGACACCTCCCTGCCCAATCCCCTCTGCTACGAGGAGCTCCTGGAAGCGGAGGACGGTCAGTACGCCTGGCCGACGTTCGATGAGAACACGGCGTCAAGCCTGTGCTACACCTCGGGGACCACCGGCAATCCCAAGGGGGTCCTCTACTCCCACCGCTCCACCGTGCTGCACTCCTACGCCGCCTGCATGGTGGATACCCTGGCGATCTCCGCCGCCGACAGCTTCCTACCGGTGGTTCCGATGTTCCACGCCAACGCCTGGGGCATCCCCTACGCGGCCCCCCTGTGCGGCTGCAAGCTCGTCATGCCGGGGGCACGCCTCGACGGCGAGGGGGTGTGGGAGCTACTGGACAGCGAGAACGTTACCCAGACCGCGGGGGTTCCCACGGTCTGGCTGATGCTCCTCGACCACATGCGGCGCACCGGCACCACCCTGCGGACGGTGCGCAAGGTGATCATCGGTGGCGCCGCGGCCCCGCGGTCGATGATCGAAGAGTTCCAGAGCAAGCACGACGCCCACGTGCTGCACGCCTGGGGGATGACCGAAACCAGCCCCCTCGGCAGCGTCGGCTCGTTCAAGGCCAAGCACCACGACCTTCCCGAAGACGAGCGGGTGAACCTCCAGCTCAAGCAGGGACGGGGGGTCGCCGGCGTGGCCATGCGGATCGTCGACGACGAAGGTAAGGAGCTGCCCCGGGACGGAAAGGCCTTCGGCGAGCTCCAGGTCAAGGGCCCTTGGGTGGTCCAGGAGTACTACCGGAGCGGAGAGGCGAGCATCCTCGACGGGGAAGGCTGGTTCTCCACCGGCGACGTCTCCACCCTGGACCCCGACGGCTACATGCAGATCACCGACCGTTCCAAGGACGTGATCAAGTCCGGGGGTGAATGGATCTCCTCCATCGACCTGGAGAACGAAGTGGTCGCCCACCCCAAGGTGGCCGAAGCGGCGGTCATCGGCGTGCCGCACCCCAAGTGGACGGAGCGGCCCCTGCTCCTGGCGGTGGCCGCCGAGGGCACCGAGCCCACCCGGGACGAGATCCTGGAGTTCCTCGAACCCCGGGTCGCCAAGTGGTGGCTGCCGGACGACGTGCTCTTCGTCGACGAGCTGCCCCACACCGCCACCGGCAAGATCTCCAAGCTCCAGCTTCGGGAACGCTACGGGGACCACCGGCTCCCCACTATTTCCGACTGAAGGGCCTCCGACTGAAGGGCTCGCATCGACGACGGCTCCGCCGTCTGCTAGTCTTTTGCTCTATCTAGGGCTTTCCTGCCCCGTCCGCCCCCCGGACGCTTCCGTACCTTCTCGATCCGCTACACACCAGGCTCAGTCTGCGTCGACGAGACCATCCGTTCCTGGAGAGGCATGCCGGACGTTTATTCCTGTGCCGAAAGCGCACCGACCCGCGAGCAGCTGCTGGAGCGGATCGCCGAGCTGGAGCACCGCATCGCGGAGCTGGAGCCGCCGATCGCCGGTCCCCGGCCGGGGGAGCGTCGGCCCGAGGGCTCCGGCGATCAGGCCCTTCAACTCCAGAAGTTGGAAAGCCTGGGGGTCATGGCCAGCGGCATCGCCCACGAATTCAACAACCTCTTGACGGGAATCCTCGGCAACGCCAGCCTTGTGCTGGAAGAGGCTCGCACCGGGGAACGGGCAAAATCCTACCTCCAGGCCGTCGAACGCAACTCCAATAGGGCAGCCGAGCTGTGCGGACAGCTCCTTGCCTACGCCGGCCGGACCCCCACGGTGCGCCAGCCGCTGGACCTGACGACGGTGGCCCGGGCCATGCAACCCATGCTCGAGGTGTCGGTGGCGAAGATGCATGCGCTCCGCTTCGACCTCGCGGACGGACTGCCCTGCGTGCTCGCCGACGCCGAACAGATAAGGCAGCTGGTCCTCCAGCTGATCTCCAACGCCAGCGAAGCCCTCGGCCCGGCAGAGGGTACCATCCAAGTACGGTTCGGCGAGCGCCACTGCGATCGGCGCTATCTGGCGGAAAGCTACCTGGACGACGGACTGCCGGAGGGCCGGTACGCCTTCGTCAGCGTGGTCGACGACGGGCCGGGAATGGACCCGGCCATGCAGGCGAGGATCTTCGATCCGTTCTTCAGCACGAAGCTCCCCGGACGCGGCCTCGGCCTGTCGACCGTGCTCGGCATCGTCCGCAACCACGGGGGCGCCCTCAGGGTGTCGAGCCAGGCGGGGCAGGGTACGGCGGTCACCGTTCTGCTGCCGATCTCGGAGGAGCACCTGGTGGAGGGCAAACCCGCCGTCGACCGCCCTTCCACCATTCTCGTCGTGGACGACGAGGCCTCCGTCCGGGAGCTGGTCCGGGACAGCCTGGAACGCCGCGGACACCGGGTGGTTCTGGCGGTCGACGGCCGCGAGGGGCTGGAGAAGTTCTGCCGCTACATCGAGGAGATCCAAGTGGTGATCCTCGACATGGCCATGCCCTTCCTCTCCGGCGACGAGCTGCTCCGGGAGATGCGGCAGATCCGGCCCGAGGTGCCCGCCATTTTGTGCACGGGGTACAACGAACAGGAGGCCAGGAACCGCTTCGCCGACCAGGGTCCGTACCGGTACCTCAAGAAACCCTTCCGCCCGAAGGACCTTCGAGGGGCCGTGGACTCCAGTCTGAGCGCGACCCCCTAGCGCCTTGACCCCGAGAGCACCGGGGCACCTACCCGGCGTCGAACCCTCCGCGCCCTTCGAGCTGCCGAATCAGCGCAGGTCGGACGGCACGAAAAAGAAATCCGCCAGGTCGTTGCGGGCCCACTTCATGGTGGCGAATTCCAGGTTGGAGCTGTTGCGATTCGACTCGAAGAGCTGCTCGTTGAGGGCCGTGTAGAGCCTGGAGGCCTCGAGCACGCCGTCGTTCCGCCTCAGAACCTGCAGGAACGCGGAGACGAAGGTCGAGCCGCCGGAGTCGGACGGGTCCGCGGCGGCGCCGCCCCGGGCCGCGGCGAAGCCGCCCGAGGACAGAACCAGGCGCGCCCGCTTCTCCAGCAGGAGCTTGATGTGGAAATACCGCTCCTCGTCGGTCATGCCGCGGGGCAGGCGCGCCACCGACGAGCGGGTCCGAAGGCCCGAATAGACCGAGTCCGCCACCACGAAAACGTGGTTGGCGGCGATCAGATCGAGGTGTTCGGTGACCACGCCGCTGGGGATCCAATTCGCCGGGTTGTCCGGCGCCGCGTCGATGGGCTGCCAGTAGGCGGTCTGCCCCTCGGCGTCCCGCTCCCCGTGGCCGGCGTAGTAGATCAGCAGATTGTCCTCTTCGGTCAGCTGCTCCCGCAGTTGGTTGAGGGCGTTCATGATCTGAAAACGATCGGCGTCGAGCATCAGCCGGACGGTGAAGCCGTACTTTTTCTCCAAAAGATCCGCCACCTGGCGGGCGTCGGCGGCGGCGGCGAGCTTGGGCAGATTCCGGTACTCGCTGTTGCCGATGACGAGGGCGTGGTAGCTGCCGAAGGGAATCTCCCCGAGGGATGCGGAGCCGGCGGCGGTGGCCCCGCCCCCCTTCTCGGCGACGGTCTCCAGCTGCTTTTCGAGGCTGGCGATCCGCCCCCGGCCCTCGTTCACCTCCCGCTGCCGGGACGCTAGGTCGGCCTCGAGGCGCGTCAGGATCGATTGCAGGGTCGCCTGGCGCTTCTGCTCCATGTCCCCGGCCTCCTCAGCCGCAGACAGCTGCCGTCGCAGCTCCTCGATCTCACCCTGGAGCGCCTCGACCTCGGAGATCTTGCCGTCGAGGGCCTCCCGTGCCTCCACCAGGGCATCGTACTCCTGGGCCTCCAGCACCACGAGATCCTCCGCCAACCCGGCGGCCCGGCGGTACCAGTTGAGGGCCGCCACCTCGTCCGCCTCCACCCCGAGCCCCTTCTCATAGAAGTAGCCGAGGTCCACCATCGCGGCGCTGTAGCCCTGCTCCGCGGCCTTGCGGTACCACTCCGCCGCCGCAGCGTGGTCCGGCGACGTCCCCAAACCCCGTTCGAAGATCTGGCCAACGAAGTACTGGGCTTCGGCGTCGCCCCCCTTGGCCCGCGGCAGCCAGACCTCCAGGGACGTGGCAAAGCTGGCTTGGTCCGGCTGGGTGTACTCGCCCCCCCGGATCCGGCAATCGACGGCGGTGGTGCGGATCGGACGGCGGGGTGCGAGGTAGGTGTTGTTGCGGCCGAGGCGACGGACCTTCTGGGGCAGCAGGCAGTCGACCACCAGCAGGTCGTCGGCGCTCTTTGCGCTCTCCTCCGTCTTGGCGGCGGCCTCCCCCGTCGGCAGGGACATCAACAGCGCCAGGGCGGTACCGGCGAGGAGGATTCGCGGGGTGATCTCGTGCATGGCGTTCTCCTCCGGGCGGCCGGGCCGCCCGATGTTCGGTGGCCTCAGAATTGGAATCGGCAGCCGCCCGTGAGGGTGTAAAGGTCGAGGTCGTCTCGCTCCAGGTCGGTGTCCGCCTGGAAATAGGCGGCCCAGCCCCGCTGGAAGGTGGCGGTGAAGCCGGCACCGACGTTCAGGTAGTCACGGTCCGGCGCTTCCGAAACGACGGCGAACCGGCGACCGGAGGGGTCCCGCGCGAACCGAGCCCGCGTCACCTCTAGGGTGTCGTCGAACTCCTTCAGGTAGGAGATCCGCACCGTCGGCTGCAGCACACCCCAACCCAGGCTCACCGGGTAGGTCAGCTCGACCCCCGCCTCCCCGAGCAGCGACTCGGCGTTCTGCTCGTCGTAGCGCAGGGACAAGGGACCGGCCCCCCGCTCGGTGTAGCCGTCGATGGTGGCGTCGATCCAGCTCGCCCGGAGCAGCCCGGTCAGGGTCCAGGCGTCGCCGAACCGGAAGTCGTACCCGAGTCCCAGCTCGACGCCCAGCTGATCGCCGTCGGTGTCGCCGGTGGCGAGGACCCGGGTCTGCCCTTGGAACGGGCGGGGCAGATCGATGGCGCGGGAGATGTCGTACTCGTTGCTGCCGTAGGAGACCACCGCGTCGACGAAGAAGTCGTCCCTGTACCAAGTCGTGTAGAGGGACAGGGAGAGGCCGTCGACGTCGAAGGTCGTGGTCTGACCGGCGATGTCGGAGTCGGACCGCAGGTAGCCGAGGGCGGCGCCCAAGACCCAGGAATCGGAGGCCCGGTAGTCGACGCCGGCGGTGAGACCCTGGGTTTCGAACTCGTAGTCCACCGATTCGCCCCGCCTGGGGGCGTCGCCGAAGGATGCGCGACCGTTGAAGAAGAAACCCCAGGGGGATTCGGTCGCGTCGTACGGATCGAGACCGGCGTCGAGGTCCGCTTCCTTGGCGGCGGCGCGGGCCTCCGGCCCACCCGCCGCGGCCGCCGATCCGCGCTGGAGGGCGCGGTCGACCCAGCGGGCGACGGTGTCGCGCTCGTCCTGCTGCGCCAGGGATCGCTGGAGTGCTCCGAGGGCCATGCCCCTGCCTTCGATGCTGAGGGCGAGCTGGTCGACCACCGATCGCTGGGCCTGTGGGCCGGCGCGCAGGGCGCCGAGGCGGGCCCCGATGTTGCGCGCTTGATTCCGCGGTGCCCGCAGCGCCACCCGGCTCTGGGCAGGCGCGCCGCGGGGGGTGATGGCCTCGAGGGCCTCCTGCTGCTCACCGGGGTCGTCGAGGTTGAAGAGGAAGTCGCAGGTTTCGTCGAATTCGGTTCCCCCCGCGTCGGCGCAGGCGTCGTCGAGGACGCCGCCGACGCCGGGGTCCCCTCCCCCGCCGTCGGGGTCGCCGTCGTCGGGATCCTGCAGGTTGCCGCGGACGGCGATGCGGAAGCGGACACCTTCGTCGGCCCCGGTCAGCCGCGCCTCCACCTGCACCGGCCCCGGGACCTTGCCGATCAGCACCCGCTGACCGGCGATCCCTTCGTCGTCGCTGCGGACGGGTCCCTCGGTCCCCAGGGCGGCGTTTCCGTCGACGATCCGCCAGCGGACCTGGGCACCGGCCACGGGGCGTCCGTCGTCGCGGGTCACCCGGACCCTGAGGTCCAGCTCCTGGCGAACCTGGGTCTCGAGATCGGTGTCCCCCACCGCCTCCAGGACCATCGGGGTGTCGTCGTCGACGATCACCACCGACGCGCGGAAGGGCTCGCCGAGCCGGGATCCCTGGGGTTGCACCAGGACGACGCCGAAGGTCTCGTCCCCTTCCCGCAGGTTGTCCGAACGGATCGGGATTTCCACGGTCCGGGGGCCGCTCTCGCCGACGGCCCAGGTGACCCCTTCGCGAATCGTCTGGAAGTCCTCCCCCGGCTGGGCGGTGTTGCCGACGGTGGTGACGAAGACCCGGGTGGGTCCGAGGACGTTGCCGATCCGTTCGACCACCACCGTCGCCGCGCCGGAGTCCTCGACCACCGGCGGCGCCGACACCAGCCGAATGACGCTGGCCTGGCCGGGCCCGCCACCGCCGTCGCCATCGTCGTCGCGGATCACCGCGCGGCCCCGGTCGTCCCCCAGGACGGCGTTGTCAGGATTCTGAAGCTGGACGAAGAAGGTCTCGTCGTCCTCTTCCCGCTCGTCACCGATCACCGGAACGAGGACGTCGAGGGTCCGCTGGCCCGGATCGAAGCGAAGCCGCCCCTGGGTCCCACGGTAGTCGTCGTCCGCCACCATGGCGGTACCGTCCTCGGTGCGGAAGTCCACGGTCACAAAGACCTCCGAAGGCTCGCTGAGCACCAGCTCGAAGCGAGCCTCCCGGGTGCCCGTGTCCCCTTCCACCACCTGGGTGTCCCGGATCGAGACCACCGGCAGGGTCGCGGCGTCGTCGTCGCGGATCGACCCCGTCGCCTCACCGTCCTCGATCTCGGCGCCGGCGGACCCCGTGAGGCGAACCAGGAACGTCTCGTCCCCTTCCTCCTGGGTATCGCCTCGGACCGGTACCTCGAGGGTGGTGCGGGTCTCCCCGGGCTCGAAGCGCAGCTGCCCGGAGGTTTCGATGAAGTCCTCGCCTGGGGTGGCGGTGCCTCCGGCGGTGGTGAAGTCCACGGTCACCGGACCGGCGGCCGGCGCCGTCAAACGCACTTCGAAGGTCAGCGGACGGGTGCCGACGTCCCCCTCCTGGACCTCGCCGTCGGCGATGTTCACCTGCGGAACCGGGACCCCTTCGTCGTCGTCGAAGATGGTCACCCGTCCGGCGTCGTCCAGCAGGAAGGCTCCGACCGGGGAGCTCAGCAGGATGCCGAAGCGCTCCGTATCCTCCGGCAGGGTGTCGCCGAGCACGTCGACGGTCAGGGTGCGCAGGGTCTCCCCCGGCGGGAAGGTCAACTGGCCCTGAGTGCTGCGGTAGTCGCCCCCATCAGCGGTGGCGGTGTCGTCCCGCGTGGCGTAGGAGACGGTCACCGTCTGCTGCACCGGCTCAGAGAGCCGGACCTCCACCTCGACGGCGGTGGCCCCCTCGTCCCCCTCCGTCACGTCGGCGTTGCCGATCGACAGGGACGCCTGCTGCGGATTGTCGTCGTTGGCGATGAGGGCGGCGGCCTTGTCGACCCCAAAGCCGGCGTTCTGCGGATCGCTGAGCTCGACGAAGAAATCCTCGTCCGGCTCCGGCAGCAGGTCCCCACGCACCTGAACCTCGATGACCTTCAGGGTCTCGGCGGGTCCGAAGTTGAGGGTTCCGGAGCGCGGGTTGTAGTCCTGGAGGGCGATGGCGCTGCCGTCCTCGGTTTCAAAATCGACCCGAACGGGGGCACCGTTCTGGCGCTCCAGCACCACGTTGAAGGCCGCGATGGTGATCCCCTCGTTCCCTTCGACGACCTGGGCACCGCCGATCACGAGGGTGTTGACGGCCTGGCCGTCGTCGTCCTCGATCAACCCCTCCCCTTGGGCATCAAGGAGGGCGGCGCCCAGGGGATTCGACAGCTGGACGAAGAAGGTCTCGTCCCCCTCCGGCAGATCGTCACCGACGATGTCGACCTCGATGGTCTTCTCCGTGTCGCCGAGGGCGAAGTTGAGGCTGCCGCTGGCGGCGAGGAAGTCGACCCCCGGGGTGGCGGTACCGCCTACAACCGCGAAGTCCACAGCCGCAGCAATGCCACGCCCACCCCCAGCCGGCGGTGGACCGCCCTCCAGCCGGACCTTGAAGACCGCGATCTCTTCGTCGCCGACATCCCCCTCGACCACGGAGGCGTCGTCGATGGACAGGGTCAGTGCGGAGTCGTCATCCAGAATGGTCACTTCCGCCAGGTCGTCGTCCACCTGCACCGGCATGTTGGTGATGCGGACGAAGAAGCTCTCGTCCCCCTCGACGGCGGTGTCCCCCACCACCGGAACCAAGACCGGCTCCACCAAGAACGGCGGCGGCGGTCCCGGCGGAACTTCGAACGTCACCGTGCCGCCGGACATCTGGTAGTCCGAGGGCGCGGTGGCGGTGCCGTCTTCGGTGGTCCAGTCGACGGCGATGGACGCCGGACCCATGGGCGGATTCTCCAGCACGACGTCCACGATGGCGTTGAAGCTGCCGGCGTCACCCTCGGGCACGAACTCGTCGAGGATGCGCAGCGTCGGCGGCGGCCCAAGGTCGTCGTCTTGGATGGTACATACGGCGGAACTGGTGCCGATGCCCAAATCCATGGGATTCGAAAGCTGGAGGGTGAAGGTCTCGGTGGGCTCAGTGACGCCGTCGTTCAGAAGCGGGACGTCCACGGTACGGACCGCAACCCCCGCCGGAAACTCGATGGTCTGGGGGAGGATCTCGATGTAGTCGGACCCCGCGAAGGCGGTGCCGTCGACGGTCTGCACGTCGACGAACGACGAGGACGGCAGCGTGAAATCCAGGGTGAGGGTAAAGATCGCGGAGCCGTCGTTCTCGAAGCGGACGATATCCGTCACCGTGACGGTCGGCACACCGCGGGACTGCGCGACGGCCGGCGCCCCCGCCCCGAGGACGAGCAGGATTAGCAGGGCCAGGGACGAACCCAGAGCCGCAAGCTGCTTCGGGGGGTGGAGGGATCGGCGCGGCGCAGGCCGACGGACTAGCTCGATGGGCATGGCATCTCCGGCGTCTGATCTCGGACGACGATAGGGCGGCTCCTCGCGAGGGGGCCTCCGTTCGCATGGATCATTCCGATCTGATGCAGCAGGGCTCGACGAGCCGAAAGGAAAAACGAGAAGCTGAATCTACCAGGCCGGCGCCGGGGCGTCCATGTCCGTCCCTCTTGCGGGTCCGGCCCCACGGGGGGCCGTGGGCCTCAAGAAAGGGGGATATTGACCAGGCCGGTGGTCTTTTCCGTCAAGGTCTGGAGCTCCTCGGCGATGGCCAGGGAGCTGTGGACGGCGGTGGCCACCTCGGCCTGGATCTCCGGCGTGGTGGCGTAGCGCTCCAAGATCTCCCGCCCCAGCCGATGGTGGTGGATCTCTTCGGGGTGGATGATGTCCTCGTAGAGCTTGGCCGTCGTTTCGTCCCCCGCCGAGCGGCAGAAGGCGATGAACTGAGCGTTGCGCACCTCCGCCACCGCCTCGCAGGCGAAGGGGCCGGCGGCGACCCGCTCGGGGGTGGAGCGCAGGCCGCGGAGGTACTGGTAGAGGGGGCTGAACCCCTCCGCCATGGGGTCGTAGCCGTCCATGTCCTCCCCGAGCTCCCCTAGCCGCTCGATGATCAGGTTGTAGTGCCGGAGCTCGTCGGCACATTGCTCCGCCAGAAGCGTCTTGGCGTCGATCTCTGGGGTCGTGGGCAGCCAATGGGCTGCGATCTCCGCCGCTTCGAGCTCGCTGGTGAGCGCCAGCTTGAGGAGCGCCGCCACCTCCATCTGGCCGCCGGACTCGGCCTCCAGGGCCTCTTGATCCCCGAGTTGGGCGAATAGCTTATGCATCTCGGCCACCAGGCCCGCTACGAATGTCTTGGAATCCACGTTGCTCTCCCGAATCGGTCGGTCCAGGGGCGGGGGGACCCAAGGGGTCAGCCCGGTCCCCTCCACCTGTTGTCGATGCCCCCACCTTATGCCACCTCGCGAGAATTCTCCACGACCGCCCGCCAGGGTCGGCGACCTTTGGGCCCGGCGGGGGCGGATCTACAGCCCGGGCTGCTAGACTCCGGGGATGTCCAAGTCCCAGCAAGCGTTCGCACGCCGCCTCGCACCGGTGCTCCTGTGCGCGGCGACGACCCTCGCCGGAGCGGTGGTCTCGGCCCAGACCGCCCCCCGCCACTCGGAGGTCCCCGCGCCCACCCATCTCTATCCCGAGCCCAACGTCAGCGGCCTGATCACCCTACCCGGGGATTTCGCCCACGTCCGCTACGGCGTCGGCTACCTGGGACGGGCGGCCCGGCTACAGCTGGACCTCGAGCCCGCCATGCGGATCCTCCAGCGCTGGACCGACAACGGCACCGAGGTGACGATCTACCTCCTGTCCCGTGAGCAGTGGCAGCAGGCGGGGCTGTCGATGCCCTTCGGCGTTCCCGTTCGGGTCGGACGCCTGGCCCTCGCCGCCCCCGCAGAGGGGGACGATGCCACCGTGGCACTGTGGAACTCCGTCGGCCTCGGGGTCCTACCGAGTCCCGCGGCCAACGCGTTCCCCGGCACCCCCCACCACGCCTCCTCGATGGTGATGGCGGACTTCCTGACCTACCTGCAAACCGCCGAGGTGCTCGTCGACGAGGCGGGTCTGGCCGGAGACGAACACTGGGTCCGCAGCCTGGTGACCCACATCGCCGCCGTCGGCTACCTCACGAAGAACTAAGACCCCCGTCTACGGGACCTGGAGATGGTCTACCGCCAGGCCCTGACCCGTCGACCCGAGCGCTCCCTCGCGGCGTCGGACTATCGGCCCGACCTGGGCCTCGGGGATTGGCTCTGGTTCCAGGCCCACTTCCACCGCGGCGCCATGATCCTCCTCGATGAAGAGGGGCGCCGCCCGATGCGGGACCTCCACAAGCTCAAGAATCGCAACGATGGCCTGCTCACCGGCGCCTCCATCCTGGCCCGGTGGAACCGGCTGGAGGACTGGTACTACGACAGCTTCTCCACCATCTCGACCCGCCCCGCGTCCCCCTGAGGGGGGTCGAGGGGCGCTACTCCATGCCGGAGAAGAAGTCGCGGAACCTCGGGGAGAAGACCCCCTCCGCCGGCTCCAGGTCCGGCGCCGCCTTGCGGCAGGCTTGGACATCGTCGATCGCCTGGGACCGCAGGCCGTAGTCCCGACCTCCCCCCAGGAGGAACAGGCGATAGCGGGCGGCGGCCCGGAGCAGTAGCCCATGGGCTCTCGCCTTCGGCTGCCGCGGGAGCGTCTCTAGACGGCTGACCACCGACTCGTAATCGCCGTCGAGATAGGCCGTTGCTGCGTCCCGAAGCACCAACGGCGGACGCCCTCCAGAAGACGCGGCAGCGGGTCGCTGCCGCGGTGTAGACGGCTTCTGCTCGCTAGTTGAAGACGCCGGGGCCGACGACGCCGGGGCTGGGGCCGACGACGCCGGGGCCGGGGATTCCGGTATCGATGTCGCAGCCGGCCCGTCATC
>JBCDIS010000131.1:0-19585 GCA_038748685.1 Acidobacteriota bacterium
ACGGGGAACTCCGCCGGCGGCGGTGGAGGGGGAACGGCAGCTTGGGTCGGTACGAGCTCCTGAACTTGGAGCTCCCAAGGTGGTTTACCCTTCCCCCCCGACTCGCCCGAGGGGTATCCATGGGCGACGAGGGGCGTCAGGAGGAGGGCAACCACGAGAGCCCAGAAGACCAGCGGCCTGGCGAGGGGGACGGCGAAACGGCGAGGGTCCTCGGCGCTGGCGGCCATGGTCGTAGACTTCCTCTTTCTGCTTGTTGAGTGGCTCTCACGGCTCACAGAGTGGCGGTTCACGGCGTAGGCCTTCTCAGTTTCACAGGGCATGGTCTGGGGTTGGCATTTGCGCATGGTGAAGATCCACACCGGCGGGTGATCAGGGCTGCTCCTGGGACCAGGAAGCGGTGGTGCCGGATTCGAATCCGTCGGCGAAAATCGGGCTTTGGCCGTCCAGAATCAGCTGATCGAGGCCGACGTCCAACGGTGTGCCGCCTCGGGTCACATCGACGGTGCAGTTGGCGAACAGGTCCGCCCCCACCGTCACCTCGGTCGGAGGCAGGGTTGGTGTCGCGAGCCAGCCGGCGCCGTCTTGGGTCAGGCCGGCGTTGGCGGTGATCTGCCCCACCGGCGTGCCGGCGCAGGCCGGATCCGCGAAGAGATCGCACGTCAGGGCGAGCAGGGCGCTGGCGGGGCTCTGCTCGATCTCGAAGCGTGCGGTCAGGCGGTAGGGATCGGCCTCCCAGGGGCTGCTCGGCGTGATCGCCAGGCACTGCTCGACTCCAAAACCGGTGGTGTCGACGTCGAGGGCGAGGATGGAGCCGGAGTCGGCGGCGCCGTCGGCGTCGGCGGCATCGGCGACGACGTTGGGGGTTCCCGCCGGCGTCGCCGTCCAGGGATCCAGGTCGCAGTCGAAGTGGCCGTTTACGAAGAGGTTCCGGGCATCGATGCGGAACCGCTCGATCACCAGGCTTGGGCCTTCCGCGCCGTCGGCGTCCCCGTCTAGGGCATTGCCCGCGATATCCGTGAGGCTGTCGCAGACCACCAGCCGGTAGAGGCCGTCGGGGACCGCACCGGGGAAGGCGAGGGTCACCGTCGGGTTGGCGTCCTCCAACGATACCGGCGTGACGAGCACGTCGTCGTTGACGTCGGCGCAGGAGGTGGTGTCGAGGACGCCGTCGGCTCCGGCGGTGACCAGCCGGTAGTTGGCGGGGTCGGCGATCCCCACCATGGGTTCGTCGAAGGTCACCACGAAGGCGTCCACCCGGCCCTCGCCGACGGCGTTGGCGAAGACGTCGCAGGCCTCCAAGGTGTCCCCGTTGACCGTCAGATCCACCACCGTCGGCGGCACCTGGTCGCTGCTCACCACGTGGTCCTCCACCTCGCCGTCCGGGGCGAAGCCGGTGGGGGACGGGACCCCTTCGGAGGAGAGGCGGAAGCGGGAGATCATCTCGGCCGGGAGCACGAGATCCGGAACTTCGTAGGTAAGGCCGTTCTGACCCGCCGTGACCGGCTGGCTTTCGAAGATCCGCTCGCCGGGATCGTCCCAATCCCCGTCGCCGGTGAAATCGATCCAGGCGTCGAGGATGCCCGCCGCCGACGCCGTGACGTCGACCGTGGCCAGGGAGTCCGGCGCCGGCACGGAGGTGAAGACGACGCCGTCTTCGTCCGCGGCACCGGTGGAGTCGTCACCGTCCGCCGACGCCGTGGGCTGGCCGTCGGTCTCGTGGTCGATGAGGGCCCCCAGGTGGAGCACCAGCGGCGCTGGGATGCGGTGGCGGGCGCCGTCATTGGCCAGCAGGGTCGGGAAGGTCGGGTCGGGGGCATCCCCGAAGTCAGTACCGACGACGCCGACGTCGGCGGTCCCCTGGCCCGCCACGGAGGTGCCGTCGTCGTCGGTGCCGGAAGCGGCGACGGTGTCGGTGACGACATCTCCGGCCGTTCCGGTCACCGGGTTGCTGAAGACGCACTCGTAGAAGCTGCCGGGGGGATCCGCGGCGATCGTCTGCGGGAGCGTGCAGGTTCCTACGCCATCGAGGTCTAAGCCGTCTTCGGTCAGCACCGTCAAAGTCACCGGATCCGACGAAACGCTGGTGTTGGTGATCCGGACGGTGAAGTCCACCGGGCCGCCGGGTTCGGTGACCTCGGTGACGCTGGGGGTCTTGGTGACGGTGATCGAGGGCTCCGCGTCGGTGATCTCGACCGTGGCGAAATCACTTCCGGTGAAGGGTTCACGTTCGTCGTCGAGACCGGAGGCGGTGACGATGTTGGTCACCATGTCGCCGGTGTTGCCGTTGACGGCGAAGGTGAACTGGCACGAGTAGCTTCCGCCCGGGGCGATGACCTGGGGTACCGTGCAGGTCCCCTGGCCGTTCAGGTCGCCGGCCTGGTCGTCGCTGAGGCTTTCGAGGGTCACCGGGTCTGACGTGACACTCGTGTTTGTGACGGTGACCGTAAACGTCACGGAGCCGCCGGGCTCCTCCACCGAGGTCGGGTCAGCGGTTTTCACCACGTTCACCGAGGGGGCGACGCCGGTCAGCGTCACCGCTGCGGCGCCGCTTCCAGTCGCAGGCTCGCCCTCGTCGTCGGTGCCGGAGGCGGTGACGGTATTCGTGACCACGTCCCCGGCGTTGCCGTTGACGTTGCCGGTGAACTGACAGGTGACCGAGGCGCCCGGGGCGACGTTCTGGCCGACCACGTTGGCGCCGCAGTTGCCAAGGGCCGCGAGGTCTCCGAAGACGTCATCCGAGAGGGAACTGATCGTGACCGGGTCGCTGGTGGCGCTGGTGTTGGTCACCTCCACCGAGTAGGTCGCCGCGCCCCCGGGCTCCGGCAGCTGAGCAGGATTCGGGCTGGTGACCGCGGTGCTGACCGCGAGGGACGGCGCCGCACCGGTGCAGGAGACGGACGCGCTGCCCATCGCCGCTACCGCCACGCCGGCGGCGGTTCCGCCGGCGCTCAGGGTGTCGTCCACCGTATCGCCGCCGTCGCAGTCGGTGGCGACCGTGAAGGTGCAGGAGTAGCTGCTAGAGACCGCGATGTTCTGCGGCAGGGAGCAGTCGGTGGCGGTGATCGAGCCCTGGACCTGGGTCACGTCGCCGTACGGAGAATCGACGAGGCTGGCCAGGGCTACCGGGACATCACCGGTGTTGGCCACCTGGGCCGTGTAGACCACCGGACCGCCGGGCTCCGGCAGGCTCGCCGGCGCCGGGGTCTTGGTGACGGAGATCCCCGGGTTCGCGAGGGTGACCCGATAGTCCTCTACTTCGCCGTCGGGGGCCGCGCCGGTGGGGGCCGCCACCCCGGCGGTCGAAAGACGGAAGCGGGCGAAGGTCACCAGGCCCGGCGACGCGCCGGCGGGGACCGAAATGCTGAGGTTGTTGGCACCCGCCGTCAACGCCGTGCCGGAGAAGATCCTCTCGCCGGGATCGTCCCAGCTGCCGTCGCCGTCGAAGTCCAGCCAGGCGTCGAGGATGCCGGGGGCGCTCGCCACCACCGTCACGGCCGCCGGAGCACCCCCCGCCACCAGCGGGCCGAAGGTCACGCCGTCTTCGTCGTCGCCGTCTGCATCGGTGTCATCACCGGTGGCGGTGGCGTTGGGCTGGCCGTCGGCGTCGCCGTCCCGGGCGGCGCCGAGCATGGGACCGGTGGCCTCGTGGCGGGCTCCGTCGTTGGCCGACAGAGTTGGGTACGTTGGATCGGGCGCATCGCCCCAATCTAAGGGCAGCAAGCTAGTGCAGGTCGGGTCGAGGGCGGCGGCGGTGGTGGGATCGTTGCTGGCGACTCCAAAGGGCGCCGAGTCCACCGGATTCTCACCGTTGACCTGGGCCTGGTTACAGACCTGGGACGCAGCCACGTTCAAAGGGGGACCGACGACCTGGACCTGGAACTCGATGGTGACCCGGCTGTGGGCCGGCAGCGCCGTGAGCACGTTGCCGTCGGTGTCCTCGGGAAACGACACCGAAGCTGGCGGACCGGCGAACGCCGGGCTCGAAGCCAGCGTGAGGAGGGCAAGAACCAAGAAGGTGTGCCGGGCGTAGGTGGCACGCTCAGGCTTCGATCCAGCGGGCGGCGGCGACGTCGAGGGATGGTGGCCCAAGGTCCTGCTCCTCAATCGGTCGGTTCCCGACGCTCAGGGGCGAGCCTGCGGGCAGGGGAAACCGAGCCGCCCATCTCCGCGGGGGTTCATCGGGGTGCGCAGAGATAGGTAAATGGCAATTTTGCGATGGCTGATCGGAGCCGCCTGGGAAAGCTCCAGGGGCGGTGGGGAGTCGTCCTCCCTGATCTCCGAGTTGCCGGCATGGGGGCGAGAGTGATTTTGATCCGGGGAATTGCGTCAGCGATGTTAGCACGGCATCTCGCCGATCCCAACCACATCTCTGCACCCTCCGTCTGCCTACCTCCGGCCTCTCTGTCAGAACAACACGCCGGCCCCCCGAAGATACTTCTCCTGGGATTCGAGGAGCCCGGAGACACGCTCGAGGCGTAGTCCGTCGACGAAGGCCCCCTCTACCCCGCCTTCATCGTCGACCTGGAAGAACCGGGTGGCGGATAGGGCACAGCGGGAAAGGTTCGCCTGCCTCAGGTCGGCGCCCGAAAAGTCCGCCCCTTCGAGGTCGGCGTCCCCTAAATCGGCGTTCCTGAGGTCGGCCCCCCGAAGGTCCGAGAGGCTGAGGTTCGCCCGCCGCAGATCGCAATCCCTGAGGTCCGCCCCCCGGAGGTCGCAGGCCTTGAGGGCGAGCTCCGACAGATCCTGACCCGCCGGCCGCCATCCCCGCAGGTCGAGCCCGAGGAGTACCTTCTTGGGGCCCCGCCAGCGGGAGAAGTCGCTGGCCCCACGGAATCGGTCCGCCTGAGCGGGCCGCAGGGAACCGGACGTGAAACGTTGATCGCCTGGCCACGGGTCTCCCACGTTGTGGTAGTTCGACTCCCGCTCCCAAAAGCCCAGGCGGTCCTCGTCCAAAACCTCGATGTGTCTCAGCCACTTCAGGCTTTTGTAGAAGTACCGGGACGGAGTCAGGGTGCGGAGCGGGTATCCGTGCTTCGGTTCCAAGGGTACCCCGTCCCGGGCGTGGACCAACCAGGTGTCTTCGAGAGCTAGGGACAACGGTAGGGACGTGTCGTGGTCTCGATCGGAGTAGGCCGCGAACCGGACGAACGCGGCTGAAGGCAGGGCGAGCGAGCGGGCCAGGACCTCCGCCAGGGGCACCCCGGTGAATCGGGTCTCGAACCGACTCCAGCCGGTGACGCAGTGGATGTCGACGGTGCGCTCCCGCTGGGGCAGCGCCAGGAGCTCTGGGTAGGTCCAGGTGCGTGGTTGGGCGACCCGCCCGTCCACCCGGAGACGCCAGCTGTCGAGGTCGAGGGCGGCCGCGGAGGGCGCTTTTTCGCCGACCACCGGGAATTTCTCGGTTCGGGTTTGGCCCGGTGGCAGGCGCTGAACAGGATCGCGGGGCGGCTCAGGGTCAGACATGGACCGACCCTATCAGCGGTGGGCTTCCGATCCCGAGTCGCCCCCCCCTCCCCCATCCGCGTCTTCGAAGCCGGAGAACACCGGGACGCCGGGGTGGAGCCAGTCGTCCACCTCCGGGGCGGATTTGGGCTGGCCGAAGAGAAAACCTTGGCCGTGTCCGCAACCCAGCTGCCGCAGCCGGCTCAGCTGGTCCGGCCGCTCGATCCCCTCCGCCACCACCTCCAGCCCCAGGTTTCTGCCCAACTGGACGATGGTCCGGACGATCTCGAGATCCCCCGATCGGGCGGTCATGCGGGAGACGAAGGACCGGTCGATCTTGAGGGCGTCCACCGGCAGGCGCCGGAGCTGCCCCAGGGATGAGTATCCAGTTCCGAAGTCGTCCACGTGCAGCCGGATTCCTGTCTCCCGCAGGATTCCGAGGACCCGGGCGACCCGCTTGGGGTCTTCGATAATCATGTCCTCGGTGATTTCCAGGCACAGGCCCTCGGCTCCAACTCCGGTTTCCTCCAGCACTGTGTCGATTCGCTCGGGAAGCTCGACGGAGGACAGTTGACTGGCGTCGAGGTTGACGTGGATGCTGAGGTTCCGAAGGGCGGGCGAGCGATCTCGCCACAACCGCAGCTGGCGGCACGCCGCGCCTAGAACCCACCATCCGATGGCCGCCGAGAGCCCTGTCTCCTGAGCCGCGGGGAGGAAGTCCCCGGGGGTCAAGAGACCCCGCTCCGGATGCTGCCAACGGACGAGCGCCTCGAAACCCAAGAGGCCGCCGGACGCCAGGTCCACCAGGGGCTGGTAGCGGAGGCGGAATTCCTCCCGCTCTACAGCCCGTCGGAGGTCGTTCTCAAGGTGCAGGGCCGCCATCGCCTGCAGATGCATGTCGGGGCGGAAAACCACGTGGCGGGTTCGGCCGGCGGATTTTGCCCGATACATGGCGATGTCCGCATCCCGCAGGACGTCCTCCGCACGCTCGTAGCCGTGGGTGGACAGGGCGATGCCGAGTGAGGCGCTGGTGAAGCACTCGTGGCCCTCGATCTCGAACGGGGCTTCGAGGGAGCGGTGGATTCGCCGGGCCACGTCATGGACGCCGCGAACGTCCTCCAGCTCGTCCACGAGGATGGCGAATTCGTCCCCCCCGAGGCGGGCGACGGTATCGCCCCCCCGCAGGCAGCCGGACAGCCGCTCGGCGATGGCCTGCAGCAAACAGTCCCCGGCTTGGTGGCCGAGGCTGTCGTTGAGGGTCTTGAATCGGTCGAGGTCGAGGAAGACGACGCCGAAGCCGCCGGATTCCTCTTTTCGGCGGGCCCGCGCCAGAGCGTTTTCGAGCCTGTCCATGAACAGGATCCGATTGGGCAGGCCCGTGAGGGCATCGTGGAGGGCCGCGTGCATCAGCTGCTCTTCTGCCCGCTTGCGGTCCGTGATGTCGTGGACCGCCCCCACCGAGGCGACCCGGCGGCCGTGGGCGTCGTCGATCGGCGCCCGCGACAGTAGGGCGGCGAACACCGAGCCGTCCCGCCGACGGTGCCAGCATTCTCCACTCTCCCCTTCCCGCGGCAGCAGCTCCGGCGGCGCCGGCAGTAACTCGTGATCCGCCTCCTCGGCCCAGAGATTCGACGACGGCTGGCCCAAGATCTCCCCGTCGGCGAAACCGTAGGCGCGGCGGAAGGTGTCGTTCACGTAGGAGAGCCGACCCTCGGGGTCCGTGATGAAGACGGCGTCGTTGATGCTCCGCAGGGCCTCGGTCAGGAGGCGTTCTTGCCGTGCCGAGATGCTGACCCGCCTAGCCTTCTCCACCGTCACCTGAAGCAGTTCCAGGTAGCGGCGCTCGGTGTCCTTCGACAGGTAGTCGTAGGCACCGGCCCGCATCGCCTCCACGGCTACCGCTTCCCGACCCGCGCCGGTAATCACGATCACGGGGATCCCAAGCCCCAGGGCCAGGATCTCGAGGCCGTCCCCATCGCCGAGGTGGACATCGGTGAGCACGACATCGAAGTCCTCTTCGACGAGCAGGCTTCGCGCCTCCCCAAGGCTTCCGGCGACGGAGTAGGTGTAGGGAAGTCCATGGGTTCGAACAAAGCGTTCGAAGGCCATGCGGTCGACTTCGTCGTCTTCCACCAGCAGCAGGTGTAGCGCCTCCGGTTCCCCGGGCCGCAACCCCGCCGGTACGCCCTGGGGATCGGGCCGTTCAACCATCCCCGGGGCCCCTTTGCCGGTAGGCGAGAAGCGGACGGCCCCTCATGCCGGCAGCTCGGACAGCGTCCAATAGGAGTCGATGGCCCGCATCACTTCGACGAACTTCTTGTAGTCCACCGGCTTCAGCATGTAGCCAGCGACATTGAGGTCGAAACCCTCGAAGATGTCCTGGTCTTGATTCGAGGTGGTGAGCACCACCACGGGGATTCCCCGCAGGGTGGCGTCCCGTCTCCCCTCCCTGAGGAATTCGATGCCGTTCATCCGCGGCATGTTGAGGTCCAGGAGGATCAGGGAAGGCCTCGGAGTCGCGGGATCCCGCAGGAGCGACAGGGCGTCCTCTCCGTTGCCCGCCACCAGAAGGGAGTTGGAGATCCCGAGATCCCGCAGCGCGCGTTTGACCGTCAACACGTCGACTTCGTCATCTTCCACCAGTAGCAAGGGCTTGTTGCTTCGCATCAAGTTGAATGTCCTCTCGCCCGTTGTCCTGTTTCTACTTGACGGGACGCCGTTGCTTACGTCCACCGTCGGCCGACGTTTCACGCAGTGGCGGCGGCCATCGACTCCGGCGGGACCGCCGGCCAGGTGAAGCGGAAGGTCGCCCCCTGCCCCTGGCTGGACTCGACGGTCACCTTACCCCCCTCCTCCTCCACCAGCTTCTTCACCAGCGCCAGCCCCAGACCCGTCGAACCCACGGAGTCCTGGGGTTGGAGGGTTTGGAACATGAGAAAGATCTTCTCGTGATGGCTCTCGTCGATCCCGGGGCCGTCGTCGGCGACGGTGAACCTGAAGAACTCTCCTTCACGCTCAACCGTGACCTCGATGGTCCCTGACTCGGGGTGGTCATGGTACTTCACGGCATTGTTGATCAGATTCGAGAACACCTGCTCCAGCCGCAGCCGCCGCGTCACGAAGACAGGCATTCCGTCACCGACGGTGAGGGTCAACCCGGCCGGCGGCGCCAGGGCACCAATTACTTCGTCGAGTAGCTCACGGGCGTCCACCCTCTCGCCTCCGTGCTCCAGGCGCCCCACCCGGGAGTATTGGAGGATGCCCTCGATCAGGCTATCCATCCGATGCACGCGGCTCTTGAGCAGTCTGAGCTGTTCCTTGCCGTCCTCGGTGATGGCCCCTTCCACCTCTTCTTCGATCCACCCCGTCAGGGTGGAGATGGCCCGCAGCGGCGCTTTGAGGTCGTGGGAAGCGACGTAGGCGAACTGATCGAGATCCCGGTTGCTGCGCTCCAACTCCTCCTGGCGGAGCTGGATCTGACTCAGCATGGCGTTGAAGCCGTCGTAGAGCTCGCCGATCTCGTCATTGCCGGTCTTCTCGACCCGGACGGTGTAGTCCGCATGGTCGGAGATCGCTTTGGCCTGCTCGGCGAGGCCCAGGATAGGCACCGAAATGAATCGCTGGAGGCCGTAGGCGGCGGCTACGGCGAAGGTCACCAGAAGGACTGAAAGCAGCCCCATGGTGGTCAGGTATTCGCGGGTCCGCAGCTTCAGGGGCTCGGCCGTGGCGCGCACGTAGATCGTGCCGTACTGGCGACCGTCGAAGATCACCGGCCGTACGTGGTGGACATGCCCGTCCCGTACTTCCGACCTCAGATCCCCCAGCTCACCCGGCGACCAAGGGATCTTGGAACGACTCCAGGAATCGAAGAGGCGGCCGCTGGAATCGTAAAGAAAGACGTCCGTCAGATCGTCGAGCCTCTCCAAGGGCTCGAAGGCGCTGGCGGCCTCCTCATGATCGTCGAAGGCGAGCGCCAGGGCGCTGTAGTTGCCCACCGCGTGGGCCACCAGGCCGGTGGTTTCGATCAGGTCCTCTTCGAATTGCTCGAGATTGCCGAGGATGACCACCGCAAACCCTGTCCCCAAGGAAAGAACCGTGGGCACCAAAATGATGCCGACGAGCTTGTTGCGAATCGAAAGGTTGGCGAGGAACTGCTTCACGGACGGTCCAGAAGGCCCTAGGGGAGGTCCGTGGCTCTCGGGGGAGGCGAAGCCGATGGGACTCACCGCGGACAGTCTCGGAGGGGGGCGGACGCGATAGATGTAACGGTAGAGGGAACTAGTAGACCAGAAGTTTCGACCATCGCGCAATACGACCCATCTTGGCAAACTGGGGGCACCGCCGGACGTTGCCGTGCGCGCTAGAATGCGCCAGCTGCCATTCTGCTGAACGTATCCATTGGGACTTTCTATTTGACTTCACGCCGCCGCTTCGGACGTTACGAGACCCGCCGAGTCTTGGGTCGCGGTGGTATGGGCGTGGTGTACGAAGCCGTCGATCCCTTGATCGGTCGTACCGTTGCGATCAAGGAGATCCGGATCGATCACGTTCGGGACGCCGACGAGCGCGCCGAGCTGGAGTCCCGTTTCGAGTTGGAGTTCCAAGCTGCGGGCGGTCTCTCCCATCCCAACATCGTCACAATCTACGACGTCGGTAAGGAAGAGGGCAGCTACTTCGTCGCCATGGAATATGTCGCCGGCGCCAGCCTCGGTGAGCGACTGGACCAGGGCCCGACCCTCACCGCGGGGCAAGTCGATTCCCTCGGATCGCAGATCGCCGCCGGTCTCGATTACGCCCACGGCCAGGGCATCGTCCACCGGGACGTCAAGCCGGCCAACGTGCTCCTCGGCGCCGCGGAGACCCCCAAGCTCACGGACTTCGGCCTGGTGAAGCTGATGTCGACGGATCTCACCACCACCGGCACGCTTCTGGGTACCCCCGCCTTCATGTCCCCGGAGCAGGTGACGGCCGCACCGGTGGACCGTCGATCCGACCAGTTCGCCCTGGCGGTGATGCTCTACCTGATGCTGACGGGGGAAACGCCGTTCCGCGCCCCTCACCCGTCGGCCGTCCTCTACAAGATCGTCCACGAAGCACCGGCGCCGATGGGACGGCTGGGCACCCCCCTGCCGGAGGCCATCCAGCGGGTGATTCTCCGCGGCTTGGCGAAGGAGCCGGACCAGCGCTACCCCGACTGCCGGGCCCTGGCGTCGGACCTTTCCCGGGTCCTGCCGAGCCTCGACCCTCCCTCACTGGGGATCAATGCCTCGTCCAGGGTCGATGACGACGACTGGGACAACGCCGGGCCCACGCGTACGTTCGGCCCCGAGGCGGAAGGAATCCTCGACTTCGAGCTGACCCCGTCCCCGGGATCAGAGTCTGAAGCGTCGCGGGAGGCGGACTCAGCTTCGGAGACGACGGTTCCTGGAGTCGCGGGCCCCAGAGCCGCGGGTTCGCAACCCGGCGACCCCAGAAGAGCCGAAGGCGTCCCGTCCCTCCGCCACGCCGCGGCGGTCTCCGGCCGCCCCCCTGTGAGGCTGGCCGCGGTGCTGTGGACCCTCGTATTGGGGGCCGCAGCCGTCGCCGCGGGGGTCGGCGCGTTCCTATCGGTGGGCCAAGGGCCCGCCGCCCCGCCATCGGCGGTGGCGTCCGAGGGGGAGATAGCCTCCGACGCGGGGGCGCAGCCGGAAGGTGCCTCCGCCGACCCCGTCCCGGGTTTCGGTGACGCGGAGGGCCTCGTTGGCGAGAGTGTGCCGGGCAGCTCTCCCTCACCCCGGTCCGCCGTTGGGGAAAGCGATGCCCTGACCCTCGAGGTGACGAGTCAACCCCCCGGCGCGCGGATCCTCCTCGGGGGAGAAGACACCGGTGCGGTCACCCCAGCCGAAGTGAACTTCAGATCCGACGCCCCCAACAGCCTCAGCCTGAGCCTCGACGGCCACGTCGGCGCGGGCTGGACCTTCGAAGCTTCGGACCTCCGCCCTGAACAGCTGGAGTCGGGCCTGCACTTTCCGCTTCGCCGCGACGTCGAGCCCGGTTGGGTGGACGTCACCGCCGACTATCCGGTGACCGTCCGCATTGGCGGGCGGCGCTTCGAGGAGAAATTGGAGCACGGCATCGAGCTGCCGCCGGGGAGCCACCGCGTCGAGCTGGTTGCGGAGGGGGTGTTCTTGCGAGAAACTTGGGCTGTTGAGGTCGAGAGTGGAAAGCGTTCGTCCCTGCGGGCGCCCCGCTCGGTCCCGGTCCGCATCGCCGCCAACCCCGCCAACTGCCGGCTCAGCATCGACGGACGCTTTGTCGATGTCACGCCGATCAACGATCGCAGTCTGGTGGTGGGCCGGCATCGCTTCGAGTTCCATTGGCCCGCCGAGGATCGCAGTCGTGTCATCGAGGTGGTGGTCAACCGATCGGGTCAGAGGATCTTCGCCAATCTCGCCCCATGAGCTCCGAGCCTCGTCCCCCCTGCTCCGCCGAGTCCCCAAACGCACCCCCGCCGGATCCGTCGGCCTTCCCGGGGCCCTTCGCCAGATTTAGTCCAGCAGCCCAGCGCCAACGTCCATAGCCGCCAACCCCATCAGGCACGACCCAACCTATGCGCCAAGTCGATCGACCCAGCCTTTTTCTAGAATCCGATTCCCCCGGCGGGCTTCCCAAGGTTCTCCCTCGGCTCGCCGCGGCGGTGCTCCTGGCCCTGGGGTTGGGACTCTCGGCGGCGCCCGCCGCCGCCCAGGACGCCGCCGCCGCACGGCTCTTTCAGGAAGCCGCCCGAAAGGCCGAAGCCGGAGACTTCGGGGCCGCCCTCGACGAGTACCGCCTCCTGGTCCGGCAGTTCCCGCGGGATACCCTGGCTCCCCGGGCGCTCCTCGGCATCGTCGATCTCTACCGGGCCACCGGCGACGAGCGGGGGGCCCGCGGGGCCCTCGACACCCTGCTGACGGACTACGCGAGGACCATCGAAGCGGCATCGGGCTTCTTGGTGCAGGGGGAGATGGCGGTGTCCGCAGCCTCCGGCCCGGCGGATCTTCAGGAGGCCAGGGCGGAGTTCCGCCGCGTTCCCCTCTTGTTCGGGACCACGGCCTACCCCGACCTCGAAGCCCGGGCCCGGGCCCGGGTCCGTAGTGCCGAGGTGGGTCTTCTGCTGGGGGACCCGGAGGGTGCCAAGGCGGAGCTGGTGGCGGCGGTGGAGGATGAGCCCCCGAGCCCTTGGACCGGCCGTGCCAGGCTACTTCTCGGACGCACCCTGCTGGACAGCGGAGACTGGGTGGCGGGACTCGAGATCCTCCAGCGCCTGGCGGACAGTGGCGCGCTCGACCCCGATTCGGCCGAATCCACCTCCCCCATCGTCACGGAGACGGACCGAGCCCAGGCACGCCACCTCCTTTCCCTGGCCCACCGACACCGCCTTCGGCCCGCCGCGGGGCAGAAGCGCTGGACCGATACCGAGCGCTTTCCCCAGGGAGTCGCCCTGCGATCCCCTTCAGGGGTGGCCGCCTCCTTGGAGAACGGTCAGGTGCTGGTGGTGGACGATCGGCAGGGCCTGGTGGTCCTTGCGCCGTCGGGGGGTGGCCCGGCACAAACCCGCCAGCTGGAGGATCCCGTCCGCCCCGGCTTCTACCGCGACGTGCCCTACGTGGTGACCGACGACAAGATCCTCCTCCCCTTCGACGGGCAGCGGCTGAGCTTCCTCGAGCCGAGGACCGGCAAGGCGCGGGACCTGGACGACCTTCGGGCCGCCGTGCGCGGTCCGTTCGGCGACTGGTTCCTGCTCGCCAAGGGTTGGAAGAGCCTGCTCCACTTCACCGGTCCCCGGACGGGCCAAGAGCTCCTGGGGACCCTGCGACCGGATCCGGTGGACCTGACGTCGGATCCCCTCGGCCGGGTGGTGCTGCTGGACGCCCGCAACGACAGGGTCATCCGCATGGGGCTGGGCCGTCGCGCCCAGCAGACCCTCGTGCAGGGTGATTGGCGTCGGCCCCAAGCTCTGGCGATCGATGGCCTCGGGCAGATCTACGTGCTCGACCGCGGCGAGAAGCAGGTGTTCATCTACGGTCCCGAGGGCCGCCCTATCACCACCGTCGGCCCTCAGCTCGGCGGCGGCATCGTGCTTTCGGCCCCGGTGGACATCGCCGTCGACAGCAGCGGTCGCCTTTACATCGCCGATTCGAAGCTGCCCTTCGTGGCGGTTCTGGACTGATCCGGAGACTCGGAAATGCACACCCACCACGACCTACGGCCCGCCCCCCTTGCCGCTGCCGGCGCAGCGCCCCGACGGCTCCCTTTTTGCCGCGTCGCCTCGAACCTCGGTCCCGTGTCTAGACTGGCGCTCCTACTGGCGACCCTCGGGCTGCTGCTCCCTGCCATCGTCGCGCCCCCCCTCGCCGTAGCCCAGACGCTGCCCCAGATCGAGGAAGAGGATCTCGACGAGAGCCAGACTCCGATCGCCGAAGTCACCGACCCTGGAATCGACCTCGGCCAGGTGCAGCAGCTCTTCGACGAAGCCGAGGCCGTTTTCCAGAGCGCCGATCAGCCGGCGTCCCTCCCCCTCTTCGGCCGGGTGGTGGACCTGCTCGAGAGCCTGCGCCTGACCCGCGGGCTCGATCCTGCGGCCAGGGATCTCCTCGTGCGTAGCCTCTCGTACCGCGGGCAGGTCCAGTTCAACCTCGGGATGACGGAGCTGGTGGACGCCAGTCTCCGCCAGATGCTGGAGGTGAACTCCGACGCCGACCTCGACCGCGACCTCGTCTCCCCCAAGCTGGCCACCCAATTCGACCGGCTGCGCAAATCCCTGGTGGGTGAGATCACCTTCATCCTCGATCCGCCGGACGCCGAAGTGCGGGTGGACGGCGAGGTGGTGGACGCCCTCTCCGGCCCGGTGGGGGTCCTCACCGGCCTTCGGACCTTGCTGGTCAGCAGACCGGGTCACGGGAGCATCGAGCGGCAGCTGGAGGTCACCGGCGGATCCGGCGTCTCCCTCGATCTGGTGCTACCCCGGGAAAGCGCCGTGCTCCGACTCAACACCCGGCCCCAGGAGACCGAGGTGCGGGTGGACGGGCAGGTGGTCGGCAGCACCGGCGGCGTCGCCCCGGAGGGCTTCCTGCCGGAGGGCGCGGCCGCCGTCTATCGCCGGGACGAGTTCTCCGACGAGCTCGTGGTGGAAGGGGTGGATCCCGGGCTCAAGGTGCTCGAAGTGGTCCGCGAGGGCTACCGGACCTACCGCGCTGAGCTCCAGATCGTCGACCTCCTCGATTACCAGATGCCCCCCATCGTGCTGGAGCCGGAGAGCGGCAAGATCCAGCTCGACGACTTCCCGCCGGGGGCCGAGATCCTGATCGACGGCGAACCCCGGGTCCCCGACGTCGCCGGTACCACCCGTCCCCAGGTCACCCTCCCCCCCGGCGAGTATCACCTCACGGTGACCTCCGGTGCCGCCCGGATGTTCTCCACCCACCTGAGGGTGGCGGACCGTCAGACCGTGCCGGTGCGGGTCCGCCTGCGGCCGGGGCTTACGTTCCTCGGCGTCCTCGGGGCCGACCGCTCCAGCGCCCGTACCGTGGACCAGACCCTGCGGCGGACCATGGCCGAATCGTCGAAGTGGACCCTCGTCAATCGGGCTGAGGAGGGCCCCCGGCTCCTCGCTCCCCTCGGGTTGGACGCCGCCGGTATGCGGGCCCTCGAAGCCTCGTCCCCGTCGGCCCCGCAGATCGATTGGCGGGCGGTCCAGGCCGAGGCGGACCGCCGCGCCCCGGGGCTGGTCTACGTGCTGGCGGTCCTCGACAACGACCTCGTGGCGAGCGAAGCGACGCTGTGGATCTGGCCCGCCGCCCCCGGCCCGCCGAGGCCCGAGAAGGTCCGCGTGCCCGTCGGAGATCCGGCGTCCTACGCCGAGGTTCGCGGCATGTTCGAACGCACCGTGCCGCTGCGGCGCCCGTTCATCGGCGCCCTGGTGATCGATAGTGACGCGGTGCCCCACCCCGTGGTCGCTGACGTCGCGCCCGCAAGCCCGGCGGCGGAGGCGGGGCTGGCGGTCGGCGATCAGATTCTGGGTATCGCCGGCATCACCGTCACCACCCGATCCGAGCTGGAGGCGCGGATTGTGGCGTCGGAAAGCGGCGAGTTGATCCAGCTGGCGGTCCAAGCGGCGGGCGGCCCCGCCCGCACCGTCGATCTGCGGCTCGGGGCCAGCCCTTGGGTGATGTCCCAGCGGGACCCGGGGCTTCTCGACGCCGTCGCCTACCCAGAACTGGTGCTTCTGGAGGAGAAGACCCCCCGGGAGCAGAGGTGGCTGGTTCAGCTCGACCGTGCCCTGGTCCTGCTGCGGGCCGGCGAGCACGAGGCGGCGGTCCGCAGCCTGCGGGACATCCGTGCCCCGCAGCGTTCCCACGGCGTCAACCAGGCGACGGTGGACTACTGGCTTGGCCTGGCGCTGTGGCGGGTCGGACCGGAGTTCCGCGACGCCGCGCGGCAGGCGCTGGAGCGGGCCGCCCAGGTCCCGGGGGCCCGCCTCGACCACGACGACGAAGCCTGGGTCGCCCCCCGCGCCGCCGCGCGCCTCGAGGCCCTGGCCGGCGGCGGCTGATCAGCCGGCTTCGGTGAACGGTCCCCGGTCGCCGAAGAGGTCCGGTTCCAGGTCGCCGAGATCCCCCAACTCCTGGCGCAGGAGCTCGTTCTCGAAGGCGACCCCCACCTGGGACGTCGCCAGCTCGAGGATGCGGATGTCTTCGATGTCCTGGTTCCGCTGGCCGTTGTCGGTGTAGATCACCGAGATGGGCCGCTCGGCTCCGAGGACCGGGAAGATCACCACCTGGCCCGACGCGGGCTTGCCCAGGATCTCCCCCAAAGGCTCCGGCAGCTCCGCGTCGTCCCAAGGGATGGACTGGGGCGCCGCCCGTTCCAAGGCGCTGCGCAGCGCCCCGTGGGCACCCAGCTCCAGACGGAGGTTGCGGGTCGACCCCGCGAGGGGCTGGCCGTCCAGGGAGAACCCGAACGCACCCACCGCCTTCAGCTCGTCCCCTTGGACCAGGAACAGGACCGCCCGTTCCACCGACTCGGAGATCACGTGCATGAGGTTGAGGGCCATGGTGGCGGAAAGAAGGCCGGACTGGACGTCGAAGACCACACGCCGGAAGCGGCTGAAGCCGCCCCGGGCCTGATATCCGAAGGTCCCCTGGGGCTGGGGATGACTGAAGACCCGCGTCGTGTTGCGGATCGAATCCGCGAGGGTCGGATCGCCGGCCACCAAGGCCGTGATCGCCCCAGCCCGCCGGGCCTCCATGGCTTCCCCGTCGTCCGCCGCCACCACCAGGAGCGGCGCCGAGGGGCGGGTCCGGGCGAGGCTCGCGACGTCGTCGATGCCGAGCCCGCCGTGGCGTAGGTCCAGAACCACGATGGGCGAGACGGCGTGCCCCGGGAGTCGCGTCCCGGCCTCCCGTAGCCGAACGGGCACCACCCGCACCAGCCCGGTGGGAAGGTCCCGTCGAAGTTCCTCCAGCAGGCTCCCGTCCTCGCTCACCACCTGGCATCGTACCGCCTGGGGCCCTCCCGTCTCGGCCTCCCCTCGCTCCGCCCCCGGTTCGGGGGTTGGCGCTCCGCCGGATCCTGGGCGGTGCCGGGCGAAGCCCGCCCGCTGGAGGCGACGGTCCAAGTCCGCCGAGAGGGCCGGAGAGCGGGGCGCCTTGACCGCGGTGTCGGCCTGACTCCTCTCGTCAAAGATGCGGGTCGCCTCGAGCAAAAGCATCTGGGTGTTGAGGTCCAGGTCCCGCAGCAGCTCCATCGGCGCGAGGGAAAAGTCATCAATGGGGTTGAGCTCGTCGACCTCGAAGTGAAAGTTGCCGTGGCGCCAGGTCACCAGCTCGAAGATCGTCTTCTCCACCTGCTCCCGGATGACCTGATGGACCTGCCCGCGGGTGATGACCTGGCGATCCAGCAGAACCTGCCCCAGGGAGATGCCGTCGCCGCCGGTGCGCTGAGTTTCGAGTCCCTGGGCCAGATTCTCGGCGGAGAGCAGTCCCGCCGATACGAGCAGATCCCCCAGCTTTTTTTGCCCGGGGGTCCAGGTGTTGACGATTTTGCCGTCGTGAAAACCGATCTCGGCCCGGTGGTCGTCGTCACGCCACATATACAGCGTACCGGTACGCCGGCCGAGGTGGACGAATTGGAGGACGTCCGCCAGCGGCAGATCTTCGAGGATTCCGTTGATGCTCATGGGCCATCAGTCCTGTCGCCGACGGTCTCGGGGGCCTGCTGACCGGCGGGGCGACAGGGTAAAGCTTGCTCGAGGGTGACGACGCTCGGTTCCGCGGCCAACGCAAGCACAGGCGGCCTTCGAACGGGTCGTGGCCGAAGATAGGTAGAGGCGGCCGAACGTCGATTCAGAGACGCCGGCATGCTAACCCATGGATCCCTACGCGCCAAATCCCATCGGGGTTTACGGACGAACGGTTCCCTTGAGGGGGTCGGTCGCCCCCGCCGCCGAAGCCGGCTCCGTGGGGGCCGAATCGTCTTGCCCGGTACCGGGCCTTGGCGTAGAGTTCCCACGGGGCTCCCGAACTCCACATTCCCCCGGGAAGCCTCCAACCGACATGACCAGAACCACCTTCAGCCGCTTCGCCTGGGGCGGGCTGGCCTACAACCTAGCCGTCATCCTCTGGGGCGCCTACGTCCGTGCCACCGGCTCCGGAGCCGGTTGCGGAAACCACTGGCCCCTTTGCAACGGCGACGTCGTCCCCAGGTCCCCCGGCGTCGAGACCCTGATCGAATACTCCCATCGGCTCACCAGCGGGGTGGTGCTCCTCTTCGCCATCGCCCTGCTGGTGCTTTCCCGCCGCCTTTTCCCCGCCGGCCATCGCGTCCGCCTGGCGGCCGTGTTGTACCTCGTCATCACCCTCGTCGAGGCGGCCCTCGGCGCGGGCCTGGTGCTGTTCGGACTGGTGGAGGACAACGACTCGGTGGCCCGTGCCGTGGTCATGTCGATCCACCTCGGCAACACCTTCCTTTTGATTGGTAGCCTCACCCTGACCGCCTATTGGGGAAGTGGCGGCGCCGCGCTGAACCGTCCACTTCAGGATCCCCTGGCTTCGAGGATCTGGCTCTCCCTGGCGGGAACGACCCTGGTGGGTATGAGCGGCGCCATCGCCGCCCTCGGCGATACGCTGTTCCCCGCTGAATCCCTGGTGGAGGGCTTTCGGCAGGACCTGTCCGCGTCTTCACACTTCTTGATCCAGCTCCGCACTTACCACCCGCTCCTCGCCTTCGCCGTCAGCCTGCTGCTCTTGCATCTGATCGCCCGGGTCCGGGCGGAGAAGCGGCCCCAGCCGGCCCGCCGGTTCGCCAGCTACCTGAACGTCGCCGTGCTGAGCCAGCTAGCCCTGGGAGCCTTGAACGTCGTCCTGCTGGCTCCGGTTTGGATGCAGCTCGTCCATCTGTTGCTCGCCGACCTGCTATGGATTTCCCTGGTCTTGACCTGTGCCGCGGCGTTGGCGGTGCCGGCTCCGGAAACGGCGAGCCGTCGCTCCGCGAAACCCGAAACCGCCGCTACCCTGGGGAGCGCCGCATGAACCGTGATCGACCCGAAGACTCGGCACCGGTGGACCTCGCAGAGATCCGCATCGACTATGACCTCGAAGGCCTGCGTCGCCAAGACCTCGAAGGGGACCCCATGGTCCAGTTCGAGCGGTGGATGAAGGCTGCCCTCGGTGCCGCCGACCTGCGGGAACCGACGGCCATGACTTTGGCGACGGTGGACCCCGACGGCATGCCGGCGGCCCGCACGGTCCTCCTCAAGGGATTTGATCGCCGGGGGTTTCGCTTCTTCACCAACTACGCTAGCGACAAAGGGCGGGATCTCGACGCCGAGCCCCGGGCCGCCCTGCTGTTCTTCTGGCCCGAGCTCCAGAGGCAGCTGCGGATCCGCGGCCGGGTGGAGCGCCTTCCTCTTCAGGAATCGGCGGACTACTTCCACAGTCGCCCCCGCGGCAGCCAGCTGAGCGCCTGGTGCTCGCCCCAGAGTCAGCCGGTCCGCGACCGGGCCGAGCTGGAGGAACTTCAACGGAGCGCCGAAGACCGCTTCGCCGGCGGAGAGGTGGAGTTGCCGGAGGACTGGGGTGGGATGCTGCTGGTTCCGGACGGTTTCGAGTTCTGGCAGGGGCGC
>JBCDIS010000132.1:0-19421 GCA_038748685.1 Acidobacteriota bacterium
CCCGCGCCACCCATCCCCCCCCCCCCTATCACACCCCCCCCCCCCCCGCCGCGGGGGCTTGCGGGCCCCCGGGGCCCGGGGGGCCGCTCGCCCGTTAACTTTCCATGTTCCACTTCAATTGCCCACGGCTTGTACCTAGGCTCGTTCCATGGCCCTAAATCCGAGAGCCCCCAGGATCCTGAAACCCACCCTGGAGAAGCTCTTTCAGCAGTACCCGATCGTGACCGTCACAGGTCCACGCCAATCGGGGAAAACCACCCTCTGCCGGACGACGTTCCCCCACCTCGCGTACGTCAACCTGGAGCGTCCCGACGTCCGCGAACGCGTCGAGAACGACCCGCGGGGGTTTCTCCGCCGCCACCCGGACGGAGCGATCCTCGACGAGATCCAGCGGGTTCCGGAGCTGGTGTCGTACCTCCAGGTGCTCGTGGACGAGGCCGGTCGGACCGGCCAGTTCGTGCTGACCGGCAGCCAGCACTTCAAGATCTCTCAAGCCCTCGGCCAGTCCCTCGCCGGGCGCACCGCCCTGGTTCGCCTGCTTCCGTTCTCCATCGGCGAGGCCCTCGCCCTGCGCCCTGATCTCGGAACGGACGAGATGCTGTTCCGCGGCTTCTATCCGCGGCTCTACGAGCGTTCCCTCGATCCGACCCAGGCCCTGGGGGACTACTTCGAAACCTACGTCGAAAGGGACGTTCGCCAGATCGGCGAAATCCGCAATCTGACGGCCTTTCAGCGCTTTGTTCGACTATGTGCCGGCCGTGTCGGTCAGCTGCTCAACCTCAGCAGCCTCGGCGCCGATGCCGGCGTCTCCCACACAACCGCGGGGGAATGGCTCAGCGTGCTGGAAGCCAGCTTCGTCGTCTTCCGGCTCCAGCCTTACCACGCCAATCTGTCGAAACGACTGGTGAAGTCGCCGAAGCTGTACTTCTACGACGTCGGCCTGGCCACCTTTCTACTCGGCGTCGAGAACGAGCGGCAGCTGTACAGCCATCCCTTGAGGGGCAGCCTGTTCGAGAACCTCGTGGTCGCCGAAGCGCTCAAGCATCGGCTGCATCACGGCCGCCGGGGCAACCTCTTTTTCCTTCGGGACGGCCGCGGATTCGAGGTGGATCTGATCTACGAGATGGCCGACAAGATCCTCGCCGCCGAGGTGAAGTCCAGCGCCACCGTGAGCGACAGCTTCTTCCGAGGGCTCACGAAGCTGCGGGATCTCCTCGGCGACACGGTGGTCGGTGACCTTCTGGTCCACGACGGCGAAGAGACCTACCGCCGCCGTCGGACGTTGGTCACCTGCCCGCGGGATCTCTCCGCGAGCCTCGACGCGATGGAGCGGGAAGCCCTCGGGCTGGGCCCTCGGGCTGGGCCCTCGGGCTGAGACAGTCACTCCTTCCGGCAGGAGGCCGGCAGCGCGGCGCGGCGCCACCAATCCCCCGGCAGGAGGGACACCCGGGTTTCGGCGCCGCTCTCTTTCCCCGTGTCCGGCAGGCCGCTGCTGGTGATCAGGGCCCAAGCCCGGGCCCCGGGGACCACCGACACGGCCCGCTCGTCGGTGGGGAGACGTTGGGTCCACACCGCCCCCCGCCGCGGATCCACCAGGGTGACGTAGTGGTCGATCGTCTGCTCCGCCAGGTGCTGGGCCCGCGCCAGGGTCGCGGCGTCCAGCTGACCGCCGAGGAACTTCGGTAGCTCCAGACCCTCACCGTCTTCGGTCTCGACGACCTTCTGGGAGAGCACGAAGAGGCGCTCTCCGTCACTGGCGAGCCGGGTCACCTCCCCAGGGAGGCCATCGACGGTCCAGACCGCTTCGAGCCCCGAGCGGCCGGCGCGAAACAGCACCGGCGGGTCGAGGTAGCGCAGGACGTACACATCACCGCCGGCCCGTACGACGTAGGGGCGGGCGTCGTAGCGATAGTAGCGCTCGTACTCCCCACCCACCTCCAGCGGCAGCTCCTGGAGAATGCGCCAGCGGTCGTCTTCGAAGCGGGCGAATCCACGGTGCCAGGTTTCCTCGTCCACCTGGATGTCGGCGTAGGCGACGACGGCGTCGTCGTCGCGGGTCCAGTCGCTGAGGAAGACCCCCTCCGCCCCAGGGACGCCGGAGAAGACGGGTCGCGAACTCCCGTCCGCCGGACCGAGCTCCACCAGGCGCGTGCGGTCCCCGAGCACCACCCCACGTCGACGGGTCTCCAACCGCAGGGGGTTGTGGAAGTCGAACGCCGCCACCTCGGAGCCGCCGTGGCGACGGCGGAACTGGCCGTCCATGCCGTAGACGATCAGGTTCCGCTCCTCGGGGTCCACCACCCAGAGCTCGTCCCCGGACGGGCTCCAGGCGGCGCCGGCGATCCACAGGGGGGCCGGGTCGAGGGAAAGGCTCCGGCAGTCGGAGATCGGCTTGGGGACGGTGGCGCAGCCGGCGGTCAGGAGCACCGCGGCGGCGACGCAAGGGGAAACGAGGGAAAGCAACGGTTTCGCAAATCGCAGCATAGTCTTGGCCTCCTCCAGGGGATACGGGGTCTAGGGCGGTTTCACGCCACTAGACCTCCGCGACCCCCGGAAGGTTCCGATCCCATCGCCGCGACGGGCTGGGGGACGGGCGGCGAAGGCCCTGCGCCCGCGCCGCCCGGTGGGCCCAAACCGGTTCGGTCAGCCCAGTTTCGGGCCGTTCACTCCAGCTCCCAGACCGGCAGGCGTCCCGGGGTCCACGGGGCGCCGGCGGCCTCCAGATCCCCCTCGAGGGCGATGAGGTCTTCGCCGACCGCCTTGCGCAGACGGGGCAGGACCTGGGCGAACGCCTCCCCCGCCACGCGGTAGGCGTCCATCTGGGTTCGGGTCGGCGCCGAAGAGGCGCTCCAGTGGCCGAAGACGATCCGGCCCACCCGCTGGGCGATGCCGGGGAGGACGGGCTCCTGGGCACCGCGGACCACCCCGTCACCGAAGAGCGCCACCCCGACAGCCCGGAGCTCCGCTTCGATGGCGGCGGCGCGGCCGCGGAGATCGTCTCCGGCGCCCGGGGTCTCGGCGATCGCCTTCTCGACGTGGGCCAGGCGCTGCTGGGCTTCCCCGTGGGCGGCCGCGGCACCCATCACGGCCCGCTGCAGCTTCGAGGTCTTGCGCTGGAAGGCAGCCAACGCCGCCCGGTCCTCCGCCGGCAGGGTCGCGGCCCCGAGGGCGGTGACGGTGAAGCGCTGCGGCTCACCGACGTCCTTCAGCTCACCGTTGACGAGGGTCTGGAACGACACCTCGAACTCCCCCGGAACCACCTGCGGACCCTGGGGGACGCCGGCGAAGGGGTTGGACAGATCCGGCGGCTGCAGGCTGACCGGATCTGGAGCAGGGAACCGTAGATCCCAGGCGACCCGGTGAATGCCCTTCGACGCCGGCCCCTCGAGGCGCCGCACAACCGAACCGTCCGCATCCCGAACCGTCAGCAGGACCTTGGGGGCGTCCTCCGCGGCCTCGGCCCGGAGCTCGTCCCAGCTCGGGTAGGGGATCTCTTCCCCTTCCTCCTCCATCTCCTTCTCGCGGGATTGGCGCTGGGTCTCGAGGGTCTCTAGGGTCTCGCCGAGGTGATAGGTGAGGATGGCACCGAAGGGCGGGTTGGGGGCGGTGTAGAAGTCATCCCCCTGGAACGACTTGCCCCGCAGCCCGAGGGGCAGTTGGGGGTGGTAGGCCAGGGCCTCGCGAACCGGGAAGCTGGCGAGGGGTGCCTCCAGCGTCTCGTCGTCCAACCCCCGCAGGGCGGAGTAGTCGTCGAGGACGAAGAAGCCCCGGCCAAAGCTGCCGAGCACCAGGTCGTTCTCCCGCCGCTGGAGGGCGATGTCGCGGATGGCGATCGGCGGCATGCCCCCCTTGAGCTGCACCCAGCGCTTCCCACCATCGACGGTGAAGAAGACGCCGAACTCGGTGCCGGCGAAGAGGAGGTCTTTGGCTTCGTGATCCTGCTCCACGGCGTAGACCGAGCCGCGGGCCGGCAGGCCCCCGTCTTCCGGGTCCCCGGCGATGGACGACCAGGTGACGCCGCGGTCGGTGCTCTTGAGGAGGTAGGGCGCAAAGTCCCCGTTCTTGTGGTTGTTGAAGGCCGCGAAGACCACGTCGGCGTCGTGCTGGGAGGCGCGGAGCCGATTGACATACGTGTGCTTCGGCACCCCCGGGAACCCCTCCACGGCGCGCCAGGTCTCGCCGCCGTTTTCCGTCACCTGGACCAGGCCGTCGTCGGTGCCGGCGTAGATCAGCCCGGGCACCACCGGCGATTCGGACACGGTGACGATGTTGCCGTAGATGGAGGTCGACCGGTTCTTGGCGACGGCGTCGATGGACCACACCTTGCCCATGACCGGCAGCTTGTTGCGGTCGACGTCCCGGGTCAGATCAGGGCTGATGGCCCGCCAGGTGTTTCCCCGGTCGTCGCTTTGGAAAAGGCGATCGGCACCGAAGTAGAGGCGGGTCGCCGAATGGGGGCTGAGGTGCAGGGCGGCGTCCCAATTCCACACCAGGGGTGCTTCGCCGGCCCCCGGCTGGGGTTGGATGTCGATCCGTTCACCGCTCTTGCGATCGAAACGGGCCAGGTTGCCATACTGCCACTGGCTGTAGACGATGTCCGGGTTCTCGGGGTCCACCTGCGGCTGGAAACCATCCCCGCCGAGGGTCACGAACCAGTCACTGTTCATGATGCCGTGCTCGTTCAAGGTCCGCGACGGGCCCCCGAGGGTGAAGTTGTCCTGGGTGCCGCCGTAGACGTAGTAGAACGGCTCGTCGTTCGACACCGCCAGGCGGTAGAACTGGGTGATCGGCAGGTTCGGGAAGTAGCGCCAGGTGGCCCCGCGGTCGTAGGTTTCGTAGAGGCCGCCGTCGCATCCTGCGAGGAGGTGGTCCGGGTCGTCCGGGTCGATCCACAGGGCGTGGTTGTCCACGTGCTTGAACCGCTCGGGGACGGCCCGGAACGTCTTGCCGCCGTCCTCCGTCACCTGCATCCAGACGTCCATCGAGTAGACCCGGTCCACGTCGTGGGGGTCGGCGAAGATCTCCTGGTAGTACTGGCCGCTCGCGGAGACGTAGCCGGAACGCTTGTGCCAGCTCTCCCCCCGGTCGTTGGAGCGGAAGAACCCGCCGGTGTCGCCGGCGGCCTCGACGATGGCGTAGACGACGTCGGGCTCCAGGGTCGACTGCGTCAGGCCGATGCGGCCGACGTCCCCCTGGGGAAGCCCGGTGGTGAGCTCCCGCCAGGTCTCACCGCCGTCGGTGGACTTGTGCAGGCCCGACTCGGGGCCGCCGTTGATCAGGGTCCACACGTGGCGCCGGCGCTGGTACGCGGCGGCGATGATGACGTCCGGATCCCTGGGGTCGAGGATGAAGTCGGTGACGCCGGTGTGCTCGGAAATTTCCAGCACCAGGTTCCAGGTCTCGCCGCCGTCGGTGCTCTTGTAGAGGCCCCGATCGCCGCCGGCAGACCACAGGGGCCCCTGGGCCGCCACCCAGACGACGTTCGAATCCCTCGGATCGACGACGATCTTGCCGATGTGCTCGCTGTTGTCGAGCCCCATCTTCTTCCAGGTTCGCCCGGCGTCGAGGGAACGGTAGACGCCGTCGCCGTAGCCGACGCTGCGCTGGCTGTTGTTCTCCCCCGTCCCCACCCAAACGATGTTGGGATTCGAGGGGTCGAGGGTGACAGAGCCGATGGAGTAGGAGGTCTGCCCGTCGAAGATCGGTTTGAAGCTCACCCCGTGGTTGGTGGTCTTCCAGACGCCCCCCGCCGCCACCGCGACGTAGAAGGTGTCGTCGTCATCGGGGTGGACGGCGAGGTCGATGATCCTGCCGGACGTCAGGGCCGGGCCGATGTTGCGCAGCGCCAGGCCCGCGAACGTACCGGCGTTCATCGCCGACGGCTCCTTCTCGGGGGCGTCGGGCTTCTTCTTCGCTAAGGCGGCCTGGCCGGGGAGCAGCAGGCCGAGGGTCAAGAGGATCAAGAGAGCTCGACGCACGGGGGGATCTCCTATCGTTCGCAGGGTTTCGCTGGCCAATGGATTTGGCCCTGAGGATACCCCAACGGACGGCGAGACGACCCGGACGTCAGGGGGGAGGCAGGGACGCTTCCATGTCGAGGGGAAGGACCCAGGGGTCGGCCCGCAGGGCACGCCAATGGACCTTGGAGAGATCCACCTCGGGATCCACCAGCGGCGCCGGACGCCGGCCGTTGAGGGCGATCTGGGTGACGGCGCGGACCTCGACGTCCCCCTGTCCCCGTTCCGCCAGGCGCTCGGCGAGGCTCACGGCGAACTGCCGGATCATGTCGGGGTCATGCTGCATGTGCCGCTGCTGGGTCCGGGTAATCACCCCCGAGTAGTCCTTGAAGACCGTCGCTTTCTGGGTCGCCTTGTCGAGCACCACGAAGTGGACGTCCCCCTCCTTGTGCCGCAGCTTCATGCGCCAGGCGAACCGATTCCCCTCCTCGGTCCAATCTACGTTGCCGGGGAACAGGACGTGGCGGAACGGCAGGAGAACCTGGACCGTGACCCACAGGCCCAGGGTCACCAGGACGAGGGTCCGGGTCGAAGCCGGGACCACCACCCCGGGAATCTGCCCCGGATCCACGGACACCGCCGCCCCGCGGCCGGAGGTCTTCTTCTTGCCGGACCGCCCCTTGGGCTTCGCCACTTCCGACTTTCCCACCAGCCCCAACCGCCGCGGCCAGTCGGAATCGAAGTAGATCGTGGTGGCGGCGATCATCAACCAGGGAAAGATGCCGATGACGAAGAGCTGGCTGTTGGTGAGGTGGAAGGCCGTCGCGGCCACGAACGCCCATAGTCGGGTGCGACGCCAGACCAGAAGGGGCACGATCGCCAGATCGAAGAGGGTGCCGCCCCAGGCGAAGGCGTAGCCGGCCCAGAACTCCCGGAAGATCTCCAGGTCGAGGGGTCCTTCGGCGTAGTCGTAGCGAAACCATAGACTCATGGGCTCGGCCCGCATCATCCAGTCGTAGTTGAGCTTCGCCAGCCCGCCGAAAAAGTACGGCACGCCGATCTGGAACCTCAGGATCCAAAGCCAGCCTTCGGCCACCGTCTTCGAGCGCAGCCCTTTTCGCCACCAGGCATCCAGCGAGCCGGCCCTGTGGGCGGGGATGAAGATCAGCAGGAAGTTCAGCAGGCAGATCAAGTAGTTGTGGTTGTTGTAGGTCGCCTTGTCGAGCAGGAAGACATACAGGAAACCCACGAAGAACAACGCGGCGGCGGCGCGGTAGAAGAGGCCAACGGCGATGGCGAGGGCCAGCAGCGCCAGGACGACGAAAAGCGCTTCCATCGTGTCCTGGGAACCGGGACTGACCCAGTCGAAGCCGGGGTAGGTGAACAGCACCGCCGGCCCGGTGTAGAACCGCTGGATCCGATCGGCGGCGAGGTAGCCGAGCATGTCCCAGCACATCAGAACGCCGTAGGCGATGCGAAAGAACACGAGGCCGGCGATGTCGGTGGACCGGAACAGGAGCCGGGTGAGGGGGCCATCCGCGGCTTGGGGCTTGGTGGTCATGGTCTGAGGCTCTCGGTGGACGTCTGGACGAGGACGCCGGGGGCGCAGATCGACCCAGGGGAACCGCTTCGCGGGCGGCGAAAAATTTCTCGAAGATTCCGTGAACGAAATCGCGGGCTGAGGCGTCTAATAGAATAGAGGACGACGAGCGACATGATTATGCCTCCACGCTATCCGGACATCCAAGTCCGTCTCCACAGCCACAATCCCCTCGCCCTGGTGAGCGCGGTGCGACTAGCCCTGCGCAAATCCGACGTCGACGCCGCGGAAATCCATCGCTTCACGAGCGAAGCCATGGGCTCCCCCGGGCCCGAGCAGATCCGCGACGTGTGCGCGGCCTGGGCTGCGGTGGATCTCTGCTGATCCATCCCCGTCAGGCGACATCACTCCCGGCGCGGGCCGTCAGCACCTCGTCGACCCCAGGCAGGTCGATATCGAGGAGCTTCCTAGCCCGGTCGAGGCGCAGCCTCAGGTCCCGAGGCACGGCCGGGGCCACCTCCCGGGCCAGTACGGTCTTCACACGCCCCCGCCCCTCTACGCCCCAGGCCTTCAGCATCCGCCGCCCAAAGGCGTCGCGGCTGAGCACCTGAGAGCCGGCGACGTTGACGAAGCCGCCGGGCGCCAGTTCCGCCAGCCGCACCAAAGCCCGCGCCAGGGTCTCCACCCACACCGGCTGGCGTAGAACGTCGGCGAACAGCCCCACCTCCCCGCCGGCGCGGAGCCGTTCGGCAAAGCCCCGGGTCCCGTGGTCCATCGCATCGAGGCCGTAGATCAACGATGTTCGCACCACCGTGGCCCGCGGACAGGACTCCCGCACCGCGGCTTCGGCCCCGGCTTTGGTGACCCCGTAGGTACCCACCGGCGAGGGCATCGCGTCGTCGGCGTAGGGGGCCGCGAGGCCGTCGTGGACCACGTCGGTCGAGACGTGGACGAGCCTCGCCCCGAGGAGACGGGCCGCCTCGGCGACCCGCCGAGAACCCTCGACGTTGACCTGCTCCATCGCGGACTCGGGCCCGCCGGGGTTGACCGCGGCGCAGTGGATGATGGCGTCGGGCCCCAGGTCGACGATCCGCGACGGGGCGTCGACGCTGCGCAGGTCCAGGTGCCAGGGGCGTCCCCCCAGATCCCCGCCGGTGCCGCGGTTGTAGGCGGAGACGGGGAGGTGGCCGGATCCGGTGCTCTCGGAGATATGGGCGACGATACGGCGCCCGAGATAGCCGCTGGCGCCGGTCACGAGGATTTTCATCGGTTTCATCTCGTAATTGGATCCGTAAGGTTGTCGATAGACCCTAACCTTTATCCGGATGCCTGCGCCCCGGGACCCCCAGAGTAGCCATCGCCCAGAAGCGTAACCGCGCCGGAGTTTGGGGATCCACCAAAACGGCCAGATCTCCAGTACCCCTACCCGGGATTGTTCAGAGCAAAGAGCTTGACAACTTGCCTCTAATGGGCGAAAATTTCATCCTTCTGAGACTTATCCAAGAGGGATATTCACAGAACACCGGCTCGACGTCGCGAAGAGCCGACTCGGAGAACCAGATCCCAGGGAGGATCCAACATGCTTAGCCCGGTCAGCCCGTCCAATTCCCGCCCCACAGCTCCCATTCACTTGCTGCGCCTGGCCGCCGAAGATCCGACGTTCCGCGCCGAGCTCGAATCGGATCCCGTCGCTGCCTTCGCCAAGCATGGAGTCCGCCTTTCCGCCGAGTCTACCTCCCTCGACGTCTGTCTCCCGAGCCAGACGGCGATCCAAGGTGCGATGGAGGATCTGGATCCGGATGGAGACGACCGCATCAATCAGTGGCGTCCCTTCCTGGGCTAGCCCCGAGCTAGCCTCTTCCAGAGTCAGCCACCGCCTGAGCGACGACTTCCTGGGCTAGGGTCCCGTTCTGTGGATCCTTAGACTCAGTGCCAAGACCCGCGGCGCCAGCTACCAAGCGCCTACCCAAGAGCTCCTTCGGTCGACCGGAGGAGCTTTTGTTTTGGTGCGAGCTCTCACGCCCTTTCCGTCGGCGGACCGATGAGAATCAAGCGATCGAAGTACTGCCTTGCGTTTCTCAAGGCCACCGAGGCCTTCGACGTCCAGGCGTTCCTCCAGGGGAACGTGCTCAAGACCTCGACCGTCGAGCTCACCGGCTACTCCCCGCTGTCCGGTGAAGAGATCAGTCTGCGGGGGGAAGATCTCGACCGCCTGACCCGAATCGCCGATGATCGCTGGCAGGACGTGGACGGGCTGGCGACCACCCTGGGGGTCCCAGCCTCTTGGCTGATGAACCTGGCCACCCAGGGATTCCTATTGACCGACGAGCCGATGGGTCCGCGGAAGCGGTGGCGGGAAATCCACGATCGCGTGGATTCGGAGTCCTGGAACCCCGCGGTCGCCGCGTTCCACCTCGCCAGCCTCCACCTCGAAAGCTCCGCCGCCGAGGCCCAAGGCGACAAAGAGGTGGACCTCACGGAGATGAAACGCAATAGCGCCGAGGATACGGAGGCGTTCCTGGAACGCCACGGACCTCCGCCGGAAGCTTTCCAGAGCCGGCCGGACGCCGCGAAGAACGAGCCCCTCCCCCGTCCTGAGTACGATCAGGAAGATCACTTTTTCAAAACCCTTCTCGAACGAAAAACCCATAGGACTTTCGAGCCGCAGACGCCCCTCGGGCTCGAGACCCTATCCAGGCTTTTACACCTCACCTTTGGCCATCAGGGTCTCTATCGCCTCTCTCCGGAGGTGTTCACCCTCCACAAGACCAGCCCCTCTGGGGGTTCCCTCCATCCCATCGAGGCGTACCCGGTGGTCCACGACGTCCAGGGACTGGCGCCGGGCCTCTATCACTATCGAGCCGAAGACCATTCGTTGGAGCTACTTCGAGAGGTCTCCGCCGATGACCTTCGCCCCATGACCGTCGGCTTTGCACAGGGCCAGACGTTCGTCGGAACCGCCCAGGCCGCGATCGTGCTGGTGGCGAGGTTCGCAAGGAATTTCTGGAAGTACAAACGGCAGTTGAAAACCTACGCGGTGGTGCACCAGGATGCCGGCCATCTAAACCAGACGTTCCACCTGACGGCCACCCGACTGGGCCTGGGGGCGTTCTATACGGCGGCCATCGATCCCCTGCGCATCGCCGAAGCCCTGGGGCTTCCCACGCCGAGCGAGAGCGCCCTCGGAATCTGCGGCTGTGGCGTCAAGACACCCGACGACCCCAGCAGCCCCGATCTGGAGCCGTCGTCACCGGGGCCCCTCGGCTCGGGACCCTAGCCCCCGGAAGTGAGGGCGGCGATCCTCGCCTTGGCAGCGTCCACCAGCGCCGGCGAATCGGCGTCGGCCAGCCGCCAATGCTCGACGAAGCGCCGGTAGGACTCCGTCGCCCTTTCCTTCTCCCCCAGCTCCTCCAGAAGCTTGCCCATGTTCTCGTGGGCGAGGGCCCAGGTGATGACGGATTTTGCCACCCCATGGCCCACCTGCCGCCCCTCGACGAAGGCCCGACCTCGGTGCTCGATCAGCCACTCGTAGTGCTCGATCGCGGCCTCCGTCGAACCCAGGCTCTGGTGGGCACGGCCGATACTCTCGCGGGCGTCGACGCTGTCGGTGATGTCCAGCGCCTGCTGGAAGCGGGTCAGGGCCGTTTCCGCGGCCCCCTGCGCCAGCGCGATCTCCCCTTCGACGACCAGCAGGAGATGCCTCCAGATCGGCACGGCCTCCGCCGGAGGCGTGCTCTTCGACTTCAACAGGTCGAGGACCGCCTGCGCCCGCTCCACCTCGCCGACCCGAGCATAGATCTTCGCGGCATCAACCAAGAGGTAAAAGCTGGACTGCCGCGTTCCGAGGCCGTCGATCGCCAGATACTTCGGTGCGGCCGCCACCAACTCGTCGAGGAAAGGTAGAAGGCCGTCATCGCCGAGGTGGAAGAGCACCGACGCCTTGTCGGAGCTGGCGCCGAACACCGCCGAGCCGGTCACTCCGCCCTCCGCCTGACGCAGCAGGATCGAATCGATGAGGGCCAGAGCCTCATCGAGGGCTCCACGGTCGACGAGGAGCAGGGCCCGTTTGGGGCTACTTTCGGCTTCGGGGATCCGCGCCAGTAGGAGCTCCGCCGCCGGGTACTCCCGCCGAACCAGAAGCAGCTCGAACCAGCGGGTCCGAGTGGATTGCTTGTCCTCGAGGGGTTCCAGGTAGGCCTCCGCCGTATCCCATTCCCCAAGGGCCAGGTAGCAGGAGCTCAGCAGCTCGGCGATGTCCGCCGTCGAGCTGTCCGAAGCGACGCTTTCCGCCTTTGCGAAGGCCTCCGCGGCCTGGCGGAAGTCCTGGACGAGCTCGATGTAGGCAAACCCCAAGTTGGTGTGGCCCACCTCGTTTCCGGGGTAGACGTCCCCCATCAGGGCCCATGCCTCGATCACCTCGTTGGCACGGCCCCTCCACCAGGCCAGCCAGCCGTCGACGTAGAACTGCTCCAGCTCGCTCAGCCGCTCCCGGTTGGCCTCCGCCAGGTCCAAATGCTGGATGGCGCTCTCCTGATCCCCCAGGGCCTTGAAACCCACACCGAGCTTGGCGTGGGCCATGGCGAATCCCGGGTCCAGCTGGACCGCCTTCTGGAGGAGCGGGACGGCTTCCGCCGGGCTCAGATTGGCGAGGCGGTCGACGCCCACCGTATACAGCTTGAGGGCTTCGATGTTCGGGGTCGTGACCTTTTCGAGGGGAATCTGCGTCCGCTCGATCTCCGCCAGGGACTCCCCCAGGTGCTGGCGAATGCCCTGGGCCAGGTCCTGGATGGCGCCCTGGATATCCCCCACGTCCTTCGCCTGCTCCTGATCCGAGAACTTGGTGTCGCCGTTCTGTGGGTCCACCACCTCCGTGACCAGGGAGTAGCTGGTGCCGAAGCTGGAGATGCTCCCCAGCACAAGCCGATCGGCGTTCTCCCGCTGTGCGACCTCGATCCCCAGATCCCGGTCGACAACCGAGTCGACGGGCTGCTGCATACGCTCGAGGGTCTCCCGGATCTGGCTCCGCGACTGCACCGTGATCGAGCGGGACTGCCCGAGGCTCGCCCGCAGCAGCTCGGCGAAGGACTGGCCGAGGGTCTCCTCACCGGTGGTGTTCTGGAAATCACCCAGGACCAGCAGGATCTGGAGGTCGTCCGGCCGGCTTCCTGGGATGATGCCGTCGTCCGGCCCCTGGAGAAAGCGGCCGGCGAAGAACGCGACGCCCACCACCGCGACAAGGAGCAACAGCGCCGGCAGCCACTTGCGGCGGCGGCGCAGATCGAGCACCGTGTCGGAGGCCGAAAACGGCGTCATCGAGCTGGTGCCAGGTAGCGGGCTGTCGGGGGAGTCGATGGCCCCCGAGCTGATCTGACCCGTCAACCGGCCAAAGGCCAGGGACACCTCATGGGCACTCTGGGGGCGGTCCTTCGGCTCCTTCGCCAGCAGCCGATCGATGAGGTCCGACAGCTCCGGCGGCACCTTCCCATTGATCTGCTTCACCGGCGGCGGCTTGAAGAGCATCACCTGCTTCAGCGTCGCCAGGGTGTTGTGGGCCTTGAAGGGGGACTGGCCGGTGAGGCACTCGTAGAGCAGGACCCCGAGGGCGAAGAGATCGGAGCGATGGTCCACCTTCTCACCGCTCACGTACTCCGGCGACATGGCCCGGCTGGTGCCGACCAGCTGGCCCTTGCCCGTCAAGACGGGATCCAGCTCCGAGTTGAGAATCGGCTTCGCCAGACCGAAGTCGAGGATTTTCGCCCGACCCTTGCGGGTGATGATGATGTTCTCGGCCTTGAGATCCCGGTGGAGGATGCCGTTGGCGTGGGCCTCCGCCAGGCCGGCGGCGATTTCGTGGCCCAGATTGGCCACCCGGAGAGGATCGAGGGCCCCTTCCTTCAGAACCTTGTCGAGGGTCGGCCCTTCGACGTACTCCATCACGATGCAGTCGCTGTCCCCCTCTTGGAAGATCCCGTAGAGGTGGACGATGGAGGGGTGGTTCAGCCGGGCGGTGGCCCTCGCCTCCCGCTTGAACCGTTCGCGGTTGTCCTCGGCGTCCTCACGGTCCGGACGAATACGCTTGATCGCCACCCATCGGTCGAGGCGGTCGTCGTACGCCTTGTAGACTTCCCCCATACCGCCGACACCGAGGCGCTCGTAGACGCGGTAGGGTCCGATCTTCTCGACCATGTGGAACGTGTGGGTCTAGATCCTCAGGGAATCGCCGCCGACGATTCCCGGTGTGCCCCCCACCCACCGACCGGCGAGTCCGACGGGAAACCCCGCCGTTCGGCCATCGACTTCCAGGTGGAGAGGGAAATCGAGAAAGAACCTCCGAAGAGAGAACTTTCTCCCTTGGTCACAACGGCCTCCGCCGAACCGGCTCGGACCGCTAAATCATCGACAGGAAAGGTACTTCCCCTGATGAGCCTAAAAATTCTATCGCTAGCCTAGACGCCTGGGCCGCCGCTGGCAAGGCCGACCCACCGTCTGTTCACCGCACCCTTGCACGCCGCCAAGATTGGGTCGCCGTCAGATCGATGTCGATCTTGACCGCCTCCCCGCCGTTCACGCCGAAAACGAGCCGCTGGTCGCGGTGCTCAGCATGGGTGACTTCCAGGATGTAGACGCCGGGGGGCAGCTCCGAGAGGTCGCCCACCGCGGTGGCCGCGGTCCCCAGGGAATCGCCATCCAAAAAGACATCCGCGTCGGCGGGAACCACGGAGAGCGACACCGGGCCGGGCTCCGTGGAACGGGGAACGGGGGGCACGGGCAGGGGGGGTGGCGCCTGGACCCGGGGCGCCTGGGGCTGAGGGGTGGGGATCTGATTGACGATGACCACCGGGGCCGGCGCCTGCTGGGGTGCGGGCTGCCGAGGGGCTGGGGGCCGGTAGACCGGAGGGTCGATCGCCTGTTCCGGGGAGCCGACGTAGACCACGTAGGGCTGGGGATAGTAGAGGGGGCTGTGTCGTACCGGACCACGGTGGCTCATGTGGTGGTCGTAGTAGCCCCGGGGCAGGTTGGAGGCGCTCCCCATGGGCGAGATCAGTCGGCGATTCCGCAGGGAGTGCTGTGGGCCCTGGGATCGGGGGGCCCGCGGCGGAACCGCGGAGGGCCTCGACGGCCGCAGCGGCGGCCGGACCGACGTCGAGCTGAATCCGTGCCCGCCGCCGTTGGCGGAGGCTGGGATCGCGGGAAGCACCAGGAGGCCGGCCAGACAGACGGTCCTTGCGAAGGCCGTGGGTCGGAACCATCTGGGAGCATCGAATCTCATCGTGCCGCCTCCTGATTGTATTCGTCCGAACTGTGCTCGTCCGAATTGGCTTCTTACGAGCTGGGCTTGTCCACCGTAGGTTCGTCCGAAACCGTGTTTTCGATCTACCTCCGAACTCGATCCAGGGTGTCGAAGGCCCTTGGGGCTATCGACAACCGCTACGCCACCTCAGTTTACCCCACGATGGGACGTCAACGGGCGATGGGGGCCGCCAGCAGTCGTTCCGGGATGCCGAACGCCTCCACCAGAGGGACGGCCTGGGTCCGCGCTTCGGCGCAAAGGGCGTCGACCTGGGCCTGGATGGCCTTCGCCTTCGGGGCCTCGAAGTAGCCCCGCTCCAGGAAGTAGCCCCGATCGAGCTCGAGGCGCCAGAGCGCGTAGAGGTCCCGCAGGGTCCCCAGCGCCTTCTGCAACCCGGGGTCGGCGCAGACGTCGACGGCATCGGCGAAGCGGTCCAGCACCAGGCGCTCGGTATGGGCTTTGGCGGCGGCCACCAGATGGCTTTGGCACTGGCCCAGTGCGTCCGGCAGCGGTGTCTCGGCATCGAGGAGTCGCTTCAGGCGTCGGGCCACCGTCGACACCAGGCGCTGCTCCCGCCAGGCGAAGGCCGACCGCTGGAAGCTTGGGTCCCGCAGATGGGACTCGCCGGTGAGCCGGGTGACGACGGGATTCAGCTCCGCCGCCGTCACCGCCGCTCGATCCGCCACGTAGCGCACCAGCCCCCACACCTTCATGTCGCCGAACTGCCGCCGGTAGTCCCCGAGCAGGGCCTTGGCGACGAGCTGCAGAAGCACGATGTTGTCCCCCTCGAACGTGGTGAAGACGTCCGTATCGGCCTTGAGGGCCGCGAACCGGTTGACCGCCAGGTACCCCTGTCCGCCGCAGCACTCGCGGCAGGTCTGCAGCACGTCGGTGGTGTGCCACGTGGAGTACGCCTTGAGCCCCGCCGCTTCGGTCTCCACCTCCCGCCGTTCCAGCGGATCCGAGGCGACGTACAGCTCCCGCAGATGATCGAGGGCGAAGTGGAGGGCGTAGGTCTGGGCCAGCCGGGGCATCAGGCGACGCTGGTGGGTCTGGTAGTCGAGAAGGCGGGTCTCCGGCACGTCGGCGGGGCCGAATTGCCGCCGCTTCGCTCCGTAGCGAATCGCGATGGCGAGGCCCGCCTTGCCGGCCGAAAGGGCCCCCAGGGCGACGCTGACCCGGCCGCCGACGAGGGTGCCCAGCATGGTGAAGAAGCGCTTCCCCGGGCTGGCGATGGGGCTCGTGTACTGCCCGTCCTCGGCGACGCTGGCGAAGCGGTCGAGGAGGTTCTCCCGGGGGATCCGCACCTTGTCGAAGCCGAGGCGACCGTTGTCGACGCCGTTGAGGCCGAGCTTGGTGCCGTCGTCTTCGATGGTGACGCCGGGGCACGCACGCCCATCCTCATCACGGATCGGCACGAGGAAGGCGTGGACCCCGTAGCCCACCCAGGCGCCGTCGTGGTCCAGCTCCAGCTGGGCGAAGACCGTCGCCAGCTCGCCGTGGCAGGCGGCGTTCCCGATGTAATCCTTGCGGGCACCCACGTGGGGGGTGTGGATGACGAACTCGCCGCTGGCGACGTCGAACCTCGCCGTGGTTTCGAGATCGGCGACGTTCGAGCCGTGGCCGGTCTCTGTCATGGCGAAGCAGCCGGGGAGCTCCAGGCGGCCCGCCGCCGGCAGATACCGCCCGTGGTGATGCTCGGTGCCGAGGTTCTGAATGCTGCCGCCGAACAGGCCGAACTGCACGCCGAACTTCACCAGCAGGCTGAGGTCGAAATAGGCCAGGTTCTCGAAGGCCGAAATGAAGGCGCCGATGTCCCCCCCGCCGCCGGCGGTCTCGTCGAAGGACAGGGCCCCGAGGCCCTCCTCCGCCAAGCGCCGGCACCACCCGAGGACCCGCTCGCGGTAGGCGTCCTTCCCGAGGTCGTCCACGTGCTCGAACTCCGGCTCCGCGAGGATTCGGAACACCCGCCGCCGCAGCTCGCCCCAGCGTCCGTCCAAGAGCGCCTTCATGGCGTCGAGGTCGAACTCCGGATCCGCCTCCCGCTCCCGCCGCGCCGGCCGGCGGGTGGACAGCAGCTGTCGCGCCGCTTCGGTCCCGGCGATCCCCATGGCCTCTTCTAGACTCTCGAGGGCCGAACGTTCCACCCCCGTCACTTCGGCGTCGGCCTGGGCGATCTCCAGCCCCAGCCCGGTGAGGTCGAGCTTCCCGCGGCGGTCCATGTCCGCGGTGTGGCTGCGCACCAGGGCCAGCATACGCGCCAGCTCCTCCGCCGACGGCGGCGCCGACGGATCCAGCCAGCCCCAGAGCAGCGCCTGGCACTTCGGGTCGACGGCGGAGCATAGGGCGGCCATCTCCTCGTCCGCCAGATCGCCGTCGGCCCAGGCGACGTAGAGCATGGGAAGGAACGGCCGCAGCCTCGGGTCGTCGAGGGCTGGCGTGCGGGTCGACGTGCGGGCCTGGGTCATGGGCTGTCCTCCATCTGGGATGTCTCTGGCGGCGACCCTCCGGCGGCGCCTGCCTCGGGAAAGGAAGTTGGGGGGAGGGACGTTTCGGTATCGCTGGCCCCGGCGGCGGGCGCCTCGATCAGACGGCGAACCTCGTCGATCCGGGCGTCGGCGTCGGCCTCGCCGATCTCCATCAGCCGCTCCACGTAGTCGGGCTGGAACATCAGCAGGGAGAGGAAGTCGGCGCCGCGGGTCTCCCGGGTCCCGAAGCTGCGGGTGAAGGATCGGAAGCCCCGGGGGAGGCGCGGCTCGTGCTCCCGCGCCAGCTTTCCGAGATCCACCGACGGCCTCACCACCAGCCAGTCCACCGGCGCCAGGCCGTCCCGCTGATCCGGGGGGAGTCGGCGCAGCAGACGGTTCTGGGTTTCGAGGCGCTCGACGTCCTGGTCGAGGACGTCGAGGAAGATGGCGTTCATCAGGTTGCCGGCGATTTGCGCCGGGGGCGGGTAGGTGTCGATGACCGACCGGTCCGCCTCTTCCTGACTGCGGTCGTAGCGGGTCGAGATCGCCAGCAGCCGATCGGCGCCGAGGCGGAGGGCCGGCGCCAGGGGGGCGGACATGCGGATGCCGCCGTCGCCGTACCAACCGTCGCCGAGCTGGACCGCCGGGAAGAGAATGGGCAGCGCCGCCGACGCCATCACGTGGTCGAGGGTCAGGCCCCCGTGGCGGCTGTACCGGCTCGGGGCCCGCCACGGGGTGACGCCGCGGCCCTCCACGAAGTGGACGGTCTGCCCCGTTCCGTAGTTGACCGCCGACACCGCCACCGCCCGCAGATGTCCGGCGTCCAGGTTCTCTTCGATACCGTGGATCCGGCGATCCTCGGTCCGAATCAGAATCCTGGCCAGGAACCGGTCCAGGGGCGCGGTGTCCAGGAGACCCCGCAGACGGGGGGCCATACCGCCGCCGACGAGCCCCCCGAGACCGAGGCGGGCGGTCCAGCGGAAGAAGTTGCCGGCCAGGGACCCGAGGTCGGCGTTGACCACGTCGTCGACGTCCAACTCCCTCCAGAGGCGACCCAGGGCCTCGGACGCCGAGGTCAGGGTGCCGACGTGGGAGGCCAGGAACGCGGCGTTGATGGCGCCGGCGGAGATCCCCGTGACGATCGGAAAGCGCAGGTCGGGGAACGCCCGGCCCAGGGCCCGGAGCACCCCGACCTGGTAGGCGCCCCGTGCGCCGCCGCCGGTGAGCACGATGGCGGGGCTCGCCGGCGGACGGCCCGGAGACGGGCTCGCCGACGGGGCGGAGGACGTCGGAGGTGACGGCGCGGGGCACACGCCCTACTTCTACCACGCCTCCTCCCGGGGCGCCGGGTGGGGTTACAATCCAGGCCATGGAACATTCCCACCCCGTCCGCCCCCCGACGCGCTTCCTCCTCCTGTCCCTGGCCACGGTTCTCCTGTTCTCCGGCTGCGCCGAACAGGACCCCGAGCGGGCGGCGGTCCAATTGGTGGGCACCTGGCGCGCCGTGCTGGAATCCCCGGGCGGCGACCTGCCCTTCCTGCTGCGCATCGACGACGACGGCCCGCGGCTGCGGGGGGTGGTGGTCAACGGCTCCGAAGAAGCCCTGATCACCGCGGTCGAGCGCCGCGGGCGTAACGTGGTGTTTCGCTTCGACGTCTACGACTCCGAAATCACCGCCGAGCTCGAGAACCGGGATCGCATGACCGGACGCTGGCGCAAGACCGCCGCCGGAGGCGAGGAGACCCTGATGGCCTTCGCCGCCGTCCGCGACGGCGGCCAGCGCTTCGGCCCCGCTGCGGAATCGGGCCCCGGCGCCCTCGAGTCGATCGGCGGGCACTGGGCGGTGGAGTTCACGGACGAGGACGGCACGGAGCCGGCCCGCGGCGAGTTCGAGCAGCAGGGCCCCCTCGTTCGGGGCACGTTCCTGACCCCTGTGGGGGACTACCGATTCCTCGAGGGGCGGTACGAGAACGGCTACCTGCGGCTGTCCACCTTCGACGGCGCCCACGCCTTCCTCTTCGACGCCCGGGTCCAGGAAGACGGGACCCTGGTGGGGAACTTCTGGTCGCGGGACACCTACCACGCCACCTGGACGGGGCGGCCCGCCGCCGAGGACGAGGTCATCCTGCCGAACGCCTGGGAGCTGGCGGGGCTGACCAACGACG
>JBCDIS010000133.1:0-19400 GCA_038748685.1 Acidobacteriota bacterium
ATACGATAAGGCCCCACTCGGCGGATGGGCAGCGCTTCTGGAACGTGACTTCTGACAGTGTCGATGCCAGAGCCCGGGGCTTCTGGAGAAATGGGGAGGCTAGTCCCCAACGTTTCCGAGCGGACCATGGGAGACCTCTCAAGTCTTGGAGGTGAGAGATAGGTCGAGAGTGGTTGGGAGACAACGCGAAAAAGCTCGGGCGGCGGTACCGGGCGAAATCTCTGGCAGATGAGACCCGCGGGGAGACAAGCCGAGGTCGACTCACCGGGGAGGTCGGCGTACGAGTGCTCGCTGGAGCTCCATCCGATCTGCCTCTCCCCAAGTGGCGACAGCGACTTCGCGGAGCATGGAATCCGCGAAGGTCCACGATCGACTTGCGGAGCCACCTTCGGCCTGCGCCCATATCTCCGCATCTACCAATCGGCCGATCTCGTGATCCAGTTGGACAGGATCCATCGGGTGCCATCGCAGAAGGTCGTCTTCCGACCAAGTCTCCGGGGCCAAGGCCGCGATCCGAGCCAGGTCCCGGGCAGTACCCAGTCGATCCAACTTCGCCATCAACTCATCGAAGAGGGAGGCCGGAACGCCCGAGCTTGGAAACTCGAGGCTTGGAAAGCGGGCCGCCCTGCTCAACGCCTCGATGTACCTCGGATTCCCGGCGGAACGTTCTACGAGTTCTCGACGCCGGCCCTGATTCGCCGGAGGGAGCACATTCTCGCGGCTCTCCAGGTGGTCGAGCAAAGCTAGGGACTCTTTGTGATCGAGGGGCCAGAGCCGCAGATCGGTGAGGGACCGCCTATGCCCCCATGGCGTCTGGAAACCGGGACGGGCCGTGAGCACCAGCAGGAGCGGGCTCATGGATAGGCGCTCGATCAACGTTCCTATGATCTCCAGCGTCGCCGGGGCAACCCACTGCAGGTCTTCGAAGATCAAGACGCTGGGCCCTTCGGTTTCGAACCTCTGCGCAACGAGCTCGAGCAGAAGCTCCGGTCCCAGTTGGATGGCGGCACGGGGGACCGCGGTCATGGCGTCACGAACGTCGTCCCGCCCGGGACGTAGCCAAGGCCCTAGCGTCGATAGTAGGTACTCCGAGGGTAGATCGTAGGCATCGAGAGCGTTGGACAACCTCGCGTCCCAGACCGTCTCAGGAATGCTTCGGGCGGCGCTTTCCGCCCCCCCCAAGCCCAAGAGACGATGGGTGATCTCCGCCACCGGCGCCAAAGCGTGGCGGGGGCGAAAGGACGATCCCCGAGCAATCTGGAATCCCGCGTCCATTTCCGGCTCCTCCTCAAGAGCCTGCAGGAGGCGAGTCTTCCCCAATCCAGCCTTGGCGATGATCGAGACAGCCCCCCCCGTACCCTCGGCTGCCTGGCGTAGGCGTTCCCGAAGCAGATTCAGCTCCCGAACGCGACCCACCATCGGTGACCTCGGCGCTGGTACGGCGGGGCCGGCGGCCGAAGCAAAGGTCGGCGCCTCGTTCCCGGGAGCGACTGCCGGGCGAACTCGAACCGCTCCGCCGCGCTGAGCCAGGGCTTCCGCCGGTCCGACTTCCTCCAGGGCAAACTCACTCTGAAACTGGCCGACGGCGTCGCTGGCCCATACATGGCCCGGTGCTGCGACGGACCGTAGCTCGGCCGCCCTTTCCCAAGTCTCACCCAAAACCAGCCGCTGGCGCCCCTTCGGATCCACGGCGACCTGAACCGGCCCCGTGTGGACCCCGACCCGTACCGCTAGCCCCGTCGGCTGGGGCCGGGGATCCCGGAGCTCTTCACCGGAGCTTGCCAGCTCGAGGGCAGCGGATAGGGCGCGGGGAACGCCGTCTCCCTGGGCGTGGGGCCAGCCGAAGTAGACTTCGAACCGATGTCCACTCAACTCGCCGAGGTGGCCACCGTAACGTTCTAGCACGCGATGGAGTCGGGCGTGGAAGGGCGGCAGTACCTGGAGCAGGGTCTCCGGCTCGAGGCCGCCGGACGACCCTTCCCTCCCCAAGTCTCGCCCGACCAGCTCGCCGCACACCACGGTCAGCTGTCGGCGCTCCCCGCGGCCTTCGAGCCCCGCACCGGACTCTGGGGGGCGTCCCCGAGGGAAGCGTCCAGGCGCCGTCGGCCCCGTCGAAACGCTCCGCTTCCCCTGCGCCGGCTGCCTGGGGTCGCTGTCCATCCGTAGGAGACCTTCGAGGGCGATCGCCACATCCCGGGCGCTGCGGGGCCGTTCCGCGGCCTCTTTGGCCAACAGCCGGCTGACCCATCGATCCAAGGTTTCCGGCACCTCCGGCCGATGATGGCGCAGGGGGTCCGGCTCATGGTGGCAGACACGACCCAAGGTCTCGAGCGCGCTCCCCGCGGCAAAAGGGGGAACGCCGAGAAACAGTTCATGGAGGAGAGCTCCCAGGGAGAAGAGGTCGGAGCGGGCGTCGAGCCTCTCCCCGCGGGCCTGCTCTGGAGACATGGCCCTCGGCGTCCCCATGGGGCCCCCGGTCCCCGTCGAGGACGCCCCCGCCTCGCTCCAGACTTTGGCCAAACCAAAATCGAGCAGCTTCGCCCGGGGTACCGATTCGCCGCGCTCCGGTTTCGGGGAAGCCACCATGACGTTCTTGCTGGCGAGGTCCCGATGCAGGATTCCCCCTCCGTGGATGGCCGCCAGGCCGGAGGCCATGTCCAGGGCCAGCCGAATCCCCAGGTCCAGGGGCGGCGGCCCCTGTTGGAGCCAACGGTCGAGGGATTGCCCCTCCACCAGCTCCATCACCAGCCAAAGGGTCTCGCCGTCCTCGAGGATGTCGTGGACCGAGACCAGGCTGGGGTCCTGGAGGCGAGCCGCGATTCTCGCCTCCTTCAAGAATCGGGCCCTCGCCCGCGGATCACCCGCCTTCTCCGGGCGGATCCGCTTCAGAGCGACGGACCTCCCCAGGCGTCGATGGCGCCCCCGAAAGACCTCCCCCATGCCTCCCTGGCCGAGGGGAGTTTCGATTCGATACGGCCCCACCGCCGACGAGTCCCGCATAGTCCCTCGAAATTCTGCTTGTGATGACTTGTGGCAAGATTTAATCACGACTTCTCGAACCCGCACCCTTGGTCCCTCGATCCAGAGGCGGCCAAGGCTTCGACTTACCGCGACTGGAGTAGACTTCTCCGATGGCGCCAGAGCCGCCCCCCGCCCCCGACGACTCGCTGCTGGACACCACGTTCTCCCACAGCCGCCAAGGGGAGCGACCGCCGCCGCCGCGGATGGCCGCCCTGACCGTGCTCAGCCACCCCGATGTTCGACGGGTCGGCGAACGGGCCCCGCTGCCCCAGCTCGCTACAGGCGAAGATGTGCTGCTTTCCAGGCTGATGCCGGCTTTCAGCCCGCCGCGGGGCGGCCGGCCTAGACCCCTGGCGGATAAGTACCTGAGTCGACAGCCCGCGGTCTTGACGCCCCGACCGGGCGGCCGGGATCTCGTCGTGGAGCGGTCCGGGGTCCGCTCCAGGGTCGAGATCGATGGCGAAGAGGCCGAGGACGGACACCCCATCCCCTGGCGGAGCCTCGAGCGCGGCGTGACCCTCGTCCTCGCCGGGCGGGTCGCGCTCCTCCTTCACATCGTCGAGCTGAGCCCCGGCGTCGACCCGCCGGACTACGGCCTCGTCGGCGATCATTCGGACATGGTGCGCCTCAAACGGGAGATCCAGCGGGTCGCCCCCCACGGGGTCCCGGTGCTGATCCGCGGCGCAACGGGCACCGGAAAGGAACTGGTGGCCCGAGCCATCCACCGATCAGGCCCCCGCGCCCCCCGTCCCCTACTCGCCGTCAACATGGGGGCCATCCCCCCGACACTGGCGGCGGCGGAGCTCTTCGGAGCGGTGCGGGGAGCCTACACGGGGGCCGAGCGGAGGGAAGGATTCTTCCGCCGGGCGAACGGTGGGACGCTGTTCCTAGACGAGATCGGTGAGGCCCCACCGGACGTCCAGGCCATGCTGTTGAGGGCCCTCGAGACCTCGGAGATCCAACCGGTGGGTACGACAGCGCCGGTCCGCGTCGACGTCCGGATCGTCGCGGCCACCGACGCGGCTCTCGAAACGGACATCCAAGAGGGCCGGTTCCGCGCCCCCCTCCTCCATCGACTCTCGGGCTATACCCTCGACGTGCCGAGTCTGCAACGCCGGCGGGAGGACGTTGGCCGCCTGCTCTTCCATTTTCTGGCGGAGGAGCTTGGGAAGATCGGCCAAGGCCATCGCCTCGGCCCCCTCGGAGCTAAAGAACGACCCTGGCTTCCGGCGACCCTCGTCGCCAGGCTGGCCCGCCACGGCTGGCCCGGGAACGTTCGGCAGTTGCGCAACGTCGCCCGCCAGCTCGTGATCGGCGGCGTGGGAGCAGACCCCGAGGAGCTCGAAGCCCTGGGCGAACGGGCCCTGCGAGGCCCGGCCCCGGCGGACCGGAAACGAAGTGAGGATTCCGGTGAACCGAGTCCGCCGAAGCCGCCCCCACGCACCCCCCCGAAGTCCTACCGCCCTCCCCATGAGGTCAGCGACGAAGAGCTCGTCGACGCCCTCAAAGCCCACCGCTGGAATCTCAAGCCCACCGCCGAGTACCTCGGCGTCTCCAGGGCCTCCCTCTACGTCTTGATCGATCGCAGCCCCAGCGTCCGCCGGGCCGGCGATCTCGAAGACGCCGAAATCACAGCATCCCGAAAGCGCCACGGCGGCGACCTCGACGCCATGGCAGACGAACTGAAGGTTTCCCGCTACGGCCTCCAGCAGCGCCTCCGAAAGCCCGGCCAAGGCCCCTGAGATCCCGAGGCCCCCTGTCAGCCCCCTGTCTGACAGGCTGACACCCCGATCGCACCCCCGCCTGACACCGCGCGGAAGGCCCCCGTTCGTCCATAGAACGGGCCACCGCCCACCTTCCGTACGCACGCCAAAGCATTGTAAGCAAGAGGTTTACAACTAGCGCGACAGATTACGCAACCTATCGGCGCCGAGCTGGCACGATGCTAGCTCTATCTGAAGCTCTGAAAGCAGTGGACATCCGGGCCCGGGTCTCCTATCTCGAAAACCTTTCAGAACTTTGGATGGAGGTTCGTCATGTTTAGGCCCGCCCATACCCAGATGTTCCGCGCTCTGGCCCTTCTTTCTCATGCGCCCCGCATCGAAACGTATCGTCTTCGCCCCATTGATATCGCTTCGTCCTTGAAAACCTTGCTTTGCTTCGCTCTCTTGGCCCTCACGGTCACCGGGCCCCCGGCGGCCGCCGACTGCGGCGCCCTGACACCCGTCGACGCCGAAGGCCGGGCCATGGTTTGGACGGCAGCCGCCGGGGAGCCGGCAGGGTTCGTCGTCGACGTTCCTTCACCGGGTGTGCTGACCCTCGAGGTGACCGTGGGGAACAACGCCGTAGAGGAACCGTGGCTCGTCGACGACGCCGAGACGTGTTCCGATGCGCCGTCACCCATTCTGATCGAGCGCTCCGGTGGCCATCGCGTGATGGCGTTCGAAACGCCGGGTCGCTACTCCTTCCGGGTCGGCGCCCGCAATCCCCGGAGCAGCCTCGGGGAGTTCACCCTGCACCGCCACTTCGTGTCCATGGAGTCGCTTTTTGAAGCCTCTCCCCGACCGATCCTGCTCGGAGGCCGCAATGAGCAGGAGGTGTTCGACCCCGACCCCGTCGGCGGCTGCGGCGCCCAGCGCAACGAGCAGGAAGTGTTCGACCCCGACCCCGTCGGTGGCTGCGTCGCTCAGCGCAACGAGCAGGAGGTGTTCGACCCGGATCCCGTCGGCGGCTGCGGCATCGAGCGCAATGAGCAGGAGGTGTTCGACCCGGATCCCGTCGGCGGCTGCGGAATCGAGCGCAACGAGCAGGAGGTTTTCGATCCCGACCCCGTCGCTCCGGACTGCCAACGCGCCCTCGCCCGCCTCAGCGGTTGCAGCCGGGCCTCCGTCGACGACCACGGTGACACGTTCTCCTGCGCCACGGTTCTGGCCCTGGGTCAAGATGTGAAAGCGCGGCTCCACCATCCTCTGTCGGACGACGCGGATGTCTTCACGTTCTCCATGACGCGGTTTGGAACGGTGGACATCCTCACGGAAGGGCCCGGGATCCGTGGCGCCCTCTACGACGACGCCGGCCATCGCTTGGCACTGGACGCGGGCTGGGACGGTCGCGGCAGCCGGATCGTCCGGGCCCTAGATCCGGGCCGGTACTTCCTTCGCCTCGAGAACGCCCGTCCCGGAAACGGGGCTGGAGACTACCGCCTGACGGTGAGCGAGTACCGCGGAAACTGACGGGATTTGCGCCAGTTGCTGGGGGGACTGGCCGGGTCGGCGCCCGGTCAGTCCCCTTTGCCCTGTTCCTCGGCACTGCGGTGAGCCGCCTGAAGCTCCTCCGCTTCCGCAGAGCGGCCAGCCCCCTCGAGGGCATGGACCAGGCGATTCAGGGCGGATCGAGTGTAGACGTCGTTGGGCCCTTTGATCCTCGTCAGGTCGCGGTAGCTGGAAAATAGGTAGCGCTCCCCCTCGTCGACCCGTCCAACAGCATTCAGGTACTCGCCCCAGACGCTCTCGGCGTCGGCGAGTCTCCAGTTGTCGGAGCCGTAGACCCTGCGCAGGGTCGCCAAGGCGCGGCGCAGCAGCTCCCCGGCGGCGTCGGTATCGCCTTCGTCCAATCGCAGGGCCGCTAGGCTTGCCTCGGCCCTCGCGACGTGGGGGTGGCCGTCCCCCAACAGTCGGCGACGCTGGGCGAGGGCCCGGGAGAGGTAGTCCCCCGCCTCGTCGAGCCGGCCGCGTGCGTGCAGAACTCGGCCGAGGCTGCCGAGCGCGGAGACGACCCGCGTGTGTTCGGGGCCCCGGGCCCGAACGTGGATGTCGAGGGCCTGGCGCAGGAGACGCTCCGCCGGGTCCAGCGACCCACTGGTGAAATGCAGAACGCCGAGGTTGTAAAGACTCTCGGCGACCTTGGGATGATCGGGACCATAGAGGCCACGGCTCAGCTCCAGGGCCTCCCGGTGGAGCTCGAGGGCCTCGGCGTGGCGGCCCCGATCTATGGCGACGGCTGCGAGGTTTCGAAGAGTGGTGGCCGTCTCGCCGTCGTCGCCGAGGCGGCGCCAGATCGCCAAGGCCTCGTGAAGCCGCTGCTCCGAGGCGGAGTAGTCCCCGAGGTCGTAGAGCAGCCGGGCGAGGTTGTTCAGATCGATGGCCAGCTCGGGCCGGTCCGTCCCGTCGGCCTCTTTTCGCCAGCGCAGCCCCTCTTCCTTCAGCTCCCGTGCCTCAGCGTAGAGACCAAGGTTGTTGTACACCGTTCCGAGCGTGCCCGAGAGCTCCGCACGGACCTCTGGCTGGTCCGCCAGGTCCTGGGAAATCTTCAGCCGACCACGGTCGAGGATTTCCCGCGCCGAGACCGCGGCGGCCCCATCGGCGTCCGGGTCGGCGGCCTCGAAGAGCTCTTCGAGGAAGCTCGACACCCGCTCGGCCCGCAGCCGCGAACGGTCGGCCTCCGCCCGCTCGTCGACGGCTTGGCTCCGGGCGGCTTCCGCGCGGCTCCGCTCCAACTCCGCCCGCCCCCGCTCCTCCACCGCCTGGCGCCACAGCACGGTGGCGGCCACGGCGAAACCGACGATCACTCCCAGCATGGCCAGTGCAAGGGTGTGCCGCCGCGCAAACTTGCCGGCGACGTACCACCAGGTACCCTCGCGGGCCGCGATGGGCAGGCCCTTCAAATGGCGGTCGACATCCTCGGAAAGCTGCAGCGCCGAAGCGTAGCGCTGCCGGGGTTCCTTGCCCATGGCCTTGAGGACGATCCCGTCGATGTCCCCGGCCAGTTTTCTCCACCGCCGCGGGCCGTCCTCGACGGCTGGGAAGCGGCGGACCACGGTGCTCGGCCGCGGGGGCTCTCCATGGCAAATCAGCTCCACCATTTTGAGGAAACTCGCCCCCTGCAGCCGATAGGGGGCCTCCCCGCTCATCAATCGATAGAGCAAGACCCCGAGGGCATAGACGTCGCTGGCGGTGGTGATCGGCTCGTCCAGCAACTGCTCCGGACTGGCATACCCCGGGGTCATGGGGCGACGCCCGGGCATCGTGGTCCCCGACGGCAGGGAAGGGTCCGGAGCCAGGATCTTGGCGATGCCGAAATCCAGCAGCTTGGGCACCCCTTCGTCGGTAACCAGGATGTTGCTGGGCTTGATGTCTCGATGCACCACCAGGCTCTGGTGTGCGAAGTGCACCGCTTCGCACACCTGGCGGAACAGCCCGAGGCGCTCCTCGATCGACAGGCCGTGGTCGTCGCAGTATCGGTCGATGGGCTGCCCCTCGACAAATTCCATGGCGAAGAACGGCAGGGCTTGGTCGGTGCTACCTCCGTCGAGGAGCCGCGCGATGTTCGGATGCTCCAGATCCGCCAGGATCTGTCGCTCGCGGTAAAACCTATCCAGGATGTCGCCGGTGTGCAGATGAAAGTCCACCAGCTTCAGCGCCACTCGCTGATCGAAGTCGTCCGCCCGTCGGGCCAGGTAGACGACCCCCATGCCTCCGCGGTCCAACAGCCTCTCGATTCGGTAGGCCCCCACCCGGTGGCCGGGGGGCAGGGTGTCGTTCGGTCCATCGGCCCTCGGTGCGACGCCCGCGCCGTCATCTCCCTTTGGAGCTTCTCCCGAAGCGGATTCCCAGGGGTTTCCTTCGAGGAAAGTTTCCGCTTCATGGCCGTAGGCCAGAAGCTCTTCCACGTCCCGAATCAGGGTGGGGTCACCGCCGCAGGCGTCTGCGACGGACGGTCTCTCCTCCGGCGGACCGGACGTGAGGATTCCTAGTATCTCCTTCACCCCTCTCCATCGATCAGGATTCATGGTGTAGCTCCGAGCTGTAGTACAACGCGTCGCCGCGGGCCCCCGGGGCCCAAGCCAGGCGGCGGGACGGGCCCCTCAACTACCGTGGATCTGGCGAAGCAGCCATAGCTTCGCCGTATGCCATTCCCGCTTGACCGTGGTGCGCGAAATCCCTTCCACCGCCGAAACTTCCTCCACCGACAGACCGACGAAGAATCGCAGCTCGACGATGCGGGCCTGCCGAGGGTCGATCTCCGTCAGACCGCGGAGCGCGAGGTCGAGATCCAGCACCTGCACGTTCCCTCGTCCCGGCAAGCGGAAGGCCTCGTCCAGCGGCATCTTGACCGCGTCGCCGCCCCGTTTCTCGGCCCGCTGGCGGCGTGCGTGATCCACCAGGACCCGTCGCATCATCCCGGCGACGAAGGCGAAGAACTGCTGCCGATTGTCCCACTGGACCGTACGCCGACCGGCGAGCCTGAGGTAGACCTCGTTGACCAGGGCCGTCGGCTGCAGCGTATGGCCCGGCCCCTCGGCCGCTAGCTGCTTCCCCGCCATGTTGCGCAAGTCCCGAACAATCAGCGGCATCAGACGCCCGAGGGCGTCTGTGTCCCCTGCGCTCCAGCGATCCAGGAGTCGCGTCACCTCGCTCTTCGTCGGTGGCATGCCTCTAGTTTAGCAAGACCTCTGACTCCCGCCCCCCGAGGATTCAGCAACACCTCAGGACCCCGAGAGGAGCCTTTGCACCTGGGGTCCTTCCACGGCGACCCAGGCTCACCACTATCTCTGACCCCGCCGTCGCTCTGGAGAGCCGCGGCGGGTTCTTCGCGTCTTCCCACGACAAGCGGCCTCCGCGCCTCCCCCGGCGGATCCGTGGCGGCCGTCACCGATCCTCGGACTTCCAAAGGAAAGGAAAACTCCCATGGGAAAACACTTGCTATCCACCCTCTTGCTCGCCGCGGTCTTCGTCTCGGCGGAATCGCCGGCCGTCGCCCAAGGGCCGTTCTACGGCTACACGTTCAACGCTCCCCTCACCGACGTGACCGCCGCCGTGGGCCCCGTCAGCACTTCACAGGTCATCGTGCCGGGTCCCAGCGCGTCGATCGTCCAGGCCGTGGCCGACGCCAACGCCCAGGCCGGACCGGTGATCGTCGGCATCACGGGTCTGCTCTTCGACCCCACCACCGTCACCGGTATCGACTGCCGACACTATGAGCGCGGAACCGCCAACATGAGCAAGCGGGACTATCGACTACGGGGGGACTTCCGCACCCGGGTCGACACCTTCTTCCAGACCAACGCCTCCATCTTCAAGGGCTCCCGCAAGGTGAACCTTCTGGCGATCCACCCTGAGGTGAACAACCAGTGCGTGGAGAACTGGAAGATCACGACCGTCGCCAACTATGTCCGCGCCAAGCTGGACGAGGTGGCGGAGTACGGCCCCATCTACCTGGCGGGGGCATACGGATTCGGCAGCTTCAACGGCCTCGGTCGGGGCTTCCCGGTGGTGTCCAGGGGGGTGGGGGCGAACGCGATCGACAAGTTCCCCAGCGGCCTCGATGCGATCGCCTTCTGGGCTTACGACGTCTTCAACCCCAACCAGGCCAACCATCCCCTGAACATCGGCAGTGACCCCTGGCCCAGCGTCCAGAGCAAACTGAACCAGGCCCTCCGCCCGAATCAGGTCCTCGTCGGAGTGCTGAAGGGCTTCTGTGCCCCACAACCGCCCCAGGGGATGAATACCGAGGCGGTTTGGGGCGTCAACTGCCCCCAGGCCAACTCGGTGCTTCCGGACGGTCAGCCCAACCCCAACGATCATCCCCCGTTCACCTCGATCTGGAAGATCGGCGCGGCCGCTTCGAATTGGAGCACGTACCTGCTGACGGACCCCCGAGCCATCGGCGTCCTGATGTTCAACTGGCGGTCGAGCTCCAATCCTGGGGACTACTTCTGGGGCACCGGCAGCCTGCCGCAGCTGTGGTCCACCCACGCCGCCATCGCAGCCCAGTGGGAGCCGCAGCCGTAGGCGGCTAGAACTCGCTGCGCGGGGGATCCCCGGGCCCGATGCGGCCCGGGGATCGCTGTCCGTTGAGGGGAATCCGACTGAGACCGCGCCCTGATGGAGGAACAGACCTGCGCCGAAGACGAGGAGACCACATGCACGTCCAGACCGACATCCACGCCGGACCCGACCCCGACCCTTGCATGCCCTGCACCGGGGGCTGGGACGACGAGCCCGGGAACACCGACCCACCTCCCCACTGACCTACCCCACTAAGGACACCGCCATGCAAGTCCAGACCGACATCCACGCCGGGCCCGACCCGGAGCCCTGCCTACCCTGCAGCTCCGCTTTCGACGACGGACCTGGGGGCGGCTGAGCCACCCGGTGACAAAGGAGAACGACATGCAAGTTCAAACCGACATCCATGCCGGACCGTCCCCGGATCCGTGCTTGCCCTGTTCCGGCGAGTGGGAAGACGATCCGAACGGCTGAGCCACCCCCAGACAGAGGAACACGCCATGCAAGTCCAGACCGATCTCCACGCCGGACCCGATCCCGACCCTTGCATTCCCTGCACCGGGGGCTGGGACGACGGGCCGGGGGGCGGCTGAGCCGCTCGACGACCTAGGAGCCACCATGCCGATCCAGACCGACCTCCACGCCGGGCCTGACCCGGATCCCTATTTGCCCTGCACCGGCGGCTGGGACGACGGACCGCCGGGCTAGGGCCCAGCGGCGAGCGTCCATCGGCTGCCCGATGGGTCGATCAAGCCCCCGGGGGTCTCGGAACGCCGGAACCCCGGGGGGACGACGGGGCGGACCGTCGGCGCCACAGGATCCAGCCGTAGATCCCGCCGTTGATCCCCAGCACCAGGGCCGCCAAGACCCCCTGGATCTCCCGCGTCAGGCCCGCAGGGTAGAGAATCGGCAACAGGTAGTGCTCCACGAAGCCCCCTGGATATCCCGCCTGCCCCGCCCGCCGGCGCAGCAGGTTCTCGAGGTCCGTCAGCGGGCAATACCAGCCCATGGCCGCCACCAGAAAACCCCAGATCGCCGCCGGGAGGTGCAGCCACACCATCGAGCGGCGCCATAGGACCGTCAGGCCGCCGAGCACCACGAAGGCGACGAAGCCGACGTGGATCCAAACGGTGGCGTCTGCGAGCAGCCGGTAGATCAAAGGAAGCCCCCTCTGGGCGAGTTTAGCGCGAAGGGGGCCGGTCCAATACTCGGGACCGTAGCCGGGGGCCCTCTCGACGTCGTACCCTCGGCGGGGATACAGAGAGCGCCCACCGCGCGGCGGCGTGGTTTCAGGAAGGCGGCAGAGGAGCTGCTCCGAGGGGGGCAGCGACGCCGGTCCGCGCGGGGGCGTGAACTTTCAGAGGCTGGTTCGGAGGGTCGTCGGCGCGGGTTCAGCCCCCCTGGCCAGACCAGGCGGTCAGATCCCCGGACTCGAAGCCGTCGACGAAGATCTCGGGGCCGGCGACGGAGTACAGCCGGATGCGGCGAGTTTCGTAGAAGAAATCACCGTCGAGATCGACCAGCTCGTCCACCGCCAGCTTCGAGCCGCCCCGGACAATGCCGATGGGTATGTTGCCTAGGGGGATCGTCCCCAGCTCGGTGAACTCCAAGGTCGGCGACACGCGGTAGGCGACGACCTGGTTCGGAAAGCCCGGGGGGCCGCCTTGCAGGAGGTAGACCAGATCCCCCACCGCTTCGACATCTAGGGCGTAGGATTGGGGTTCGGCGAAGTCGAAGCCGCCCTCGTAGGCCATGTTCGCCGGATCCGAGATGTCCACCGTCCACAGCCCGCCCCAGTATGCGGACACGAAGGCCCGGTCCCCGCTGACGGAAATCCCCGTCACATTGCCCGGCAGCGGCGTCTCCCAGTAGCCGAGGCTAACGGGGTTCGCCCCGGTGATGTCGATGGCTTCGAAGCCGCCGTCTCCGGTACCCCGGCCGGCGGGGGTCCGGGCCATCAGCGCCAATCCATCTTCGGTGACGAGGAAGCCCGGATCCACCAGGTCCACCAGGTAGTTGCCCTCGGGCTCCGGCACGTCCGGCACCGCATCGAAGATGAAGATGCCCCCCAGGAAGTCGAAGGTGCTACCGGCGTTGACCACGAGCCTGTCTCCGAAGAGGACGAGGTCCCGGGTAAAGTCATGGGCTCCGAACACCCCCAAACGGGTCGGCGGGTTGGTCCCCAGGTCGAGCACCGCCGTTTGCGGCTGGGTCACGAGGTCGACGAACATCCTGGAACCGTCGGCGGTGGCGGTGACGGCGCCGGCACGGTCGCCGAGGATAGAGGTATCGGCGATCGTGAGTCCCATCGGGTCCGAGAGGTCGGAGATGTCGTAAACCTCCACGCCGAGGTCGTCGAGGGGCACCAGCAGCAGGTCGCCGACGATCTTCACCGCCGCTCCTCCGCCGTTGGTCGGAACGTCGAGGGTTCCCTGGAACTCGAGTCCGGGAACATCCTGGGAGATGGCCGGGCCACCGAGGGTCAGGAGACCCAGCAGCGGAACAATGGCGCGATGGCCGAAGCTACGGCGAGCTTCGCAGCGGCGTCGGGGGGAGAGGGGACGGGGGGCGAGGGAACGTCGAATCATGGTCTCTCCTGGGGAACGGTGGTGAACGACTTGGGTCGACGACGGCCCCGGTAGCGCAGCAGAGTGGCGCGGCAGAGTGGCGCAGCAAAGTGGCGCGGCACCGTGGCTCCTTCCATCGGGTTGTCGTCCGGTGCTGAAGAATCCTTCGCGATCCGACGAAATTCTTTGCATCCCCCAGCTCCCAAACCGGATGGCAGCGCCGGGCTGACCACGCCGCCCGGGCCATCCGTCCCCCAGTTCGGGTCTTGGCGTCAGCGGAGACGCAACCCGTCCCTGTCGGCCGGGTACATGGGGCCAGGGACTTCCGCGGGACCGGGGGGTCGAACGACAATGGATCCATGGCCCCCCCATGGATCCACTGGCTGGCGGCGCTCCTGGCGGCCGGCACCCTCGCGCAGCCCGCGTCCGCCTCCCAATCCCTCGCCGATGCCCTGGAGGCCCTTCGGTCCGACGGCATCGAGACCCTCTACACCCACCGTCTAGTCACCGACGATCAGCGGGTGGACACCGTCCCCGCCGCTGGGTCACCGGAGCGCCGCCTCCGGGACCTGCTCACCCCCTTCGGCCTGCGGGCGCGGCCGTCGGACGGCGGTCCGTGGGTGGTGACCCGAATCCCCGTCGGCACCGTGGAGGGCTGCCTGCGGGCGGACCCCGGCGGGCAGCCGGTGAGCGGCGCCGAGATCGCCGTCGGCGAACAGCGGGTTGAGCCCGCGTCGTCCGACCCCGCCGGTTGCTTCCGGCTGCTGGGGGTGCCGGCGGGGGAACGGACCGTGCGGATCTCCCGGCCGGGGTACCTGCCGAAGCGTATCGACCTGCGGGTGGAGCCCGGCGGCGTCCACCCCGTGAGCGCCCGCCTGGCCATCGACGCCGAAGTCCGTGAGTCGGTCTTCGTTTCCGTCGCATCGGAGGCGCCGCCCCTGGGATCCACGCGTCTACGCCCGGAACGGATCGAGAGCGCGGCCCGGGCCGACGGCGACGTGCTTTCCGCGTTGGCCGATCTACCGGGGGCCGTTCCCGGGTCCGGGGTCGCCGTCACCGTCCGAGGCCAGGGGGCCGACCGTATCGCCCTCGTCCTCGACGGCATGGACGTCGTCGAGCCCTACCACCTACGGGACCTGGGTACCCCGGCCGGCGTCGTGACCCCCAGCGCCGTCGCGGAAATGACCCTGCACCGCGGTCGACCGCCGGTGGCCTACGGCAACCGTGGCGGGCCCGTCCTGGAGATGGTCACCGCCCAGCCCCGGGGACGGGCCTCGGGCAAGGTCGGTCTCGGGGTCGAGTCGTTCCAGGGGACCGTAGGCCTCTCCCTTTTCGGCGGCCGCGGTCGCTGGCTCGGCGCCTACCGTGAGGGGGACCCGTTGCTGCCCCGGGAGCTCGGGGAGTTCGATACCCAGCCCAGCTACCTGGACGGCTACACCAAACTGGCGGCGGCCCTAGGCCCTAGTCGGGACCTCGTCGCCCAGAACCTCTGGGCCGACGACGTCTTCTACTCCGAGCAGCTCGACCAGGAGGATGCCCAGTACCTGGTGGCGGGGCAGGAGAGCCGCCACACCGGTCTCCGCGTTCTGAGCACCCTGGGGCCGAGACACCTGGTGGAGGCCACGGTCTCCGAGTCCTACGTCTTCCGCGTGCGGGGGACCTTCGAGATCGACGGACGCCATCTGGTGGAAAGGGAAGAGCTCCGCACCTACCTGGTGAACGATCGACGGCGGACGCGGCGCCGGGGGGCGAGGGTCGAGGTGCAATCGAGGCTCGGGGATCGGCTAGATCTACGCTGGGGGGTCGAGGCCGGCGCCGACCGCACCCACTACCTCTACAGGGACTTCGACCCCACCATCATCGACCGCTCCGGCGAAACGGATACCGAGCTCAAGCTGCGGGGCGGACGACTGGGAGCCTTCGCCCTCGGCTCCTGGCGCCCCCGGGCCGACCTCACCGTCACCGCCGGCACCCGTTGGGACGACGACGACCTCTCCGGGGGCAGCCGATGGGCGCCCCGGCTCGGGGTCAGCCTGCGCCGGGGAAGGTCCATCTGGAGGGTCCACTGGGCCCGCGCCGTCGCCACCCCCACGAGCTCCGAGCTGCGGCTCGCCGACGACATCGACACCCTCCCCGGCGTCGAAGCCCGCGACCACCTGACCGTCGGATTTCTCCACGGGTCGTCCCGCCGCACGGTGGCGGTGGAGCTCTACTCCCAGCGGGTAGACGACCCCCGCCTTCGCATCTTCAACCTCTACAAGCCCATCAGCCGCATCCCCGAGCAGGAGCTCGATCGCCTGCAACTCGACGCTGAGGCCACGCGGATCGACGGACTCGAGATACGGCTCGACCACCGGGGCCGTCGACTCGAGACCGGCTTCGCCTACCAGCTGGGACGGGCCGAAGATCGGCTGGGGGGGGCCTGGAGTCCGCGGCAGGGGGACCGCCGCCACGCCGCCTTCGCCCACCTGGCGTTGCGGCTACCGTGGAGCCTGCGGCTCGCCGCCCGCTGGTCCGGCGCCACCGGCGCCCCCTTCACCCCCTTCGACGTCGAACGCTTCCGCGCCGAGGGCTTCGCCGCCGCCCTCGGCGGCTACCACTCGCGCCGCCTGGAGCCCACCCACCGGCTCGACCTGCGGCTGACCTGGTCGGGGACGATTCGGGGGCTCCACCCCGTCATCGAAGTCGGGGTCGACAACGTCTACGATCGGCGCCGGGTCCGCGGCTTCGACCTATCGGGATTGGGCAACGGCCAGACCACCGAGCTGCGGCCCGAGCTGGGCTTCGGACGGGAGCTGCGGTGGGGGGTCGAGCTGCGGTTCTGAGCTCTGCGAGTCTTCGCAGCCTGAAGACCCTAGGGAGCTTCCGCGGGAACAACCCGTAGCCGGCCGCCCTCGACCTCGTACCGCAGGCCGGCGCCGGCGAGGACCGACGAGAGGGCAGCGTCGAGGTCCATGTCGACGATCGAACCCCGTACCAGGGCCGGTTGCCCCGAGGGGTCCAGGAGCAGCTCGGGGCCGACTTCGAGGGTGAATCCCCCCTCCGCCGCCGCCCACTGGAGGAACGCTTCGAGGCTGGCGCCGTCGCTGGCGAAGGGCGGCGCGGCGCGGCGGATCCATCCCCAGGACGGACCGTAGACCGGCGACGGAGCCACCTCCAGGGTGCCGTCCGCCGCCGCGCGGCCGACCTCACCGTGCCCCACCTCCACCACCTGGCCCTCCGCTTCGAGGCGCACCCGTCCCTCCCGCACCCGCACCGCGGCGACCCCCTCCACGATCCGCACCTCGTAGCGCGTGCCCACGTGTTCGCTCACCGTGCCGGCGGCGTGGAGACGCAGGGGGGCGTCGGCGGCCTCCACATAGACCGCCCCCCGCAGCAGCTCCAGCTTCCGAGCCGAATCGAGCACCAGCTCACTGCCGGCGTCGAGCCGCAGCCGATGCCCGGTCCGCAGCTCCAGGGCCAGCCCCTCCGGCGGCTCCGACCAGGTCACCAGCCGGGTCCCCGGAGCGAGCTCGGCGCCGACGGCGGGGCCGCCCCAGCCGTCGCCCTGGGCCCGCGCCGTGACGGTGCCGATGGGCGCCCCCTGCCGCAAAATCCAGACAGCGGAGGCCGCCCCCAGGGCCATCACCAACGCCGCGGCTACGAGCCAGCGACGGCGGCGGGCCCGGCGGGCCAACGCCCGGCGACGCCAGGCAGCGCGGGCGGGTCCCCCCAGGGTCTCGAGATCGAGGGGGGGCATGGGGCCGCGGGGGCCCGCGTCCCGCAGGGCATCGGCGATCGGATCGCCGGAGTCGGTGGGGTGGGATCGGCTTGGCATCAGGAGCTTTCGAAGTCGGTAGGGGATGCCCCGAACAGGCGCCGGAAGGCACCGCGGGCCCGGGTCAGGGTAGATTCGGCGGCCTTCGGGCTGACGCCGAGACGGGATGCGATTTCCCGGACCGAAAGGCCCAGAAGGTATTTCCATTCGAGGACATCGCCGTAGGGCGGAGCCAAGAGGTCCAGCGTACCGTGGACCCGGGCCCGGCGCTCGGCCTCCTCCAGGGTCTCGGAGGGGGACCCCTCCGGCGAGGGTACGCGGTCGAAATCCACCTCCCCCTCGGCCCCAAAACGCCGGCGCACCTCCGTACGCCGCCAGTAGGTGGCCACCTGGAACCGGCAGATCCCCATCAGCCACGCGCCGAGGGGCCCATCGCCGCGGAAGCCGTCGAGACGCTCCACCGCCGCCGCCAGGGTCGACTGCACCACATCCGGCACGGCGTCCCCGTGGCCCCGCAGCTGACCGCTGGCGTAGCGCCACAGCGCAGGAGTGTAGGCGGCCACGAAGCGCTCGAACGCTGCGTCGTCCCCCCGCTTCAGCGCCTTGAGCAGGCGCCGCTCCCCCAGCTCGTCGTGGATCGGTATCTCGGCCATCGTCCTCCCTGTCGCGCGAGAGGGTCCCATCCTTCGCGGTGGATGTCCACAAAGGGGGGGGATGGCTGCTCTGAACGGGCTATGAAGGAGTTTAGGTCGAACCGCCCCACGTCTACAGTGAGTCCGATCATCCAACCGGCATGTCTGCAGCGCCGAAATCTCGGGCCCGGAGCGTCCATGGCTTCCACTGAGCCGCCGGCAGACCTTCTGCTGCTCGGCGCTTTATCCGGCCCGAATGGCCACGTGGCGATCTTCGACGCTCGGAAACGGTCCCATTCGCCTTAAACGCCAAAAGGCCATGATCCTATCGTGCCCTGCCAAGTCCAAGAGAACAAGCCCCAGCGAAGGCGACGCAGCGGAACAGGCTCACACCCAACAAACCTCCAGGCCGCGCATCTTTGGTGCGGCCTGGAGCCTGGTCGAAGCGTCAGCCGATAGCGGTAATCTTGCACTCGTAGGACTGATCGCCTACGGTGAAGCTACCCCGACCATTCCAGTCATTGTCCACCCCGAAACCCATGGCGAATCTCGTCAGGTAGCTTCCGGGGGGGGAGGTGAACGACACCAGAGCCTGCCCGTCCGCCGCCCCAACCTGAGTCACATCGCCGAGACCGGTGCTGTGGATCGAGCCTGCAAAGGTCGCCGTGAACCTCGGCGGACGCGCTGTCCCTTCCTCAAAGTCACCGTCGGCGCGCCCGCTGAACGTCCGATGCACAGGGTCCACCGCCAGTTGCGCGGTCATCGAGCCGCCACCGAACCCGTCACTTTCGAACTTCAGCTTGACCAAGTAAACCGCATCATTCGCAGACATTTCAGACTCCTCTCCGTCTTGATGAGTGGGCTACCGTAAGGTTTTACAGCGCCCATGAATCCGAGAACCGTGGCCGGGGGAGCACGTTCCCCCCTTTGGGCTGCCCTAGGCAGGGGCTAGAAGTCCCTGCCTAGACCCACGATCGAGCTTGCGGGTTGGCTGCTCGGCACTTGCGAAACCTTTTCGCAAGACCGATGCCAATTGCCCTCATATCGAGAAACGCCGTCTAGTCGCTGCCGATGAAGGTTCAGCCGGAGGCTCGAACCCTAGGATGAGGTTCAAGCTTCGACGCAAGGTTCGAACCTCGGTCGACGATCAGAGGGTCAACGCGAGGGTCGACGGAGAGTGTTGATCCGGCGTTTTAAGCCCATGAGAGACACCCGAAGTGACAGCGCTGCGGCTTCGAGGTCACCGTCGACCGCCGCCACCGCGTTCTCGATCTCTGGCAAATCGAGATCCGCAGCCTTGCGGGCGTTGGGGCTCGCCTCGAGACGTCTATAGAGCCCGATGCGGGACAGCCCCAGAGCCTCCGCGGTCTTCCGCATACGGTAACCGTGTGCTTTGAGAGCCGCCTGAAGTTCCTCTTCGCTGACCTTTGCCGGATTCCGAAGCCGGCGCCTGGGGGCTGGCTTGGCTTGCCGCGAAGCGTACCCGGCTGGTGGCGGTTCGAGCGTCGGCGGGCTAAAGGAATGCTGGGGAGCTATCGCCAGTAGCGCCTCCAGCTGACTCAGAACCCGTGGCCGAGGATCCTCGCCGAGGAGGGCCAGCCTCCGGACGACATTGCCCAGCTCACGGACGTTGCCC
>JBCDIS010000134.1:0-19330 GCA_038748685.1 Acidobacteriota bacterium
GAGGGTCGCCGCGACGGTCTCGGGAAGCTCCCTTAGGAAACGAAGACTGGAATCCTTCACCAGGTAGTCCGCCACCCCCGCCTTGAGCATCCCCACCGCCAGGTCGACGTCGGCGTAGCCGGTCACCATGATCACCGGTAGGGTCTCCAGGCGCTCCCCCAACTCGGTCACCAGGTCGCTGCCCTTGTCGCCGGGAAGCATGTAGTCGAGGAGCACCAGGCCGATGTCGTCGGAATCGAGGGCTCGCCGTGCCTGGGGCACGTCGATGGCGGTCTGGACCCGGTAGCCGGCCCGTTCGAGGGTGCGGCGTTCCGCCATGGCGAGTGACGTTTCGTCTTCGACGATCAGGACCATCGGGGACGGTCCGAGCGCCGGGCCCTCGGGCTCGGCGGGGAGGGAGGAAGCGTGCATGTTGATTCAGGTCCTCGAACGGGGAAGGTGGAACAGAAAAGCCGAGCCCTGGCCGACGGCGGATTCGACCCAGATGGCGCCGCCCATCGACTCCAGGATCCGCTTGGCGAAGGCCAGGCCCATGCCCGTGCCGGGTCCTTCGCTGCCCTGGCGGCGGTAGAACATTTCGAAGATGCGGCTCTGTTCGCTCCGCGGGATCCCGGGACCGCGGTCCTGTACGAAGAGGACCGCGTGCCGTTCCCCGGCGTCCGCCGGCCGCCAGCCGATCTGGATCGCCCCGTCCCGGCCGCCGAACTTGATCGCGTTGTCCACCAGGTTCGAGAACACCTGGCGAAGGCGTTTGGGATTGCACCAGAGGGTGGGGAACCCGTCGGCGATTCCCACGTCCAAAGACGTGTCCCGCGCCCGATCCCGCGCTTCGACGACGACCTGGTCGACGATCCGGCGCGGATCCACGGCGCTGGGGGTGGTGTCCGTATGCCCTACCTGTGACATTTCAGCGAGATCTTCGAGCAGCCGACCCATCCAGGTGGTGGAGCGGTCGATGTGTTCGAAATAGGTCAGGAGATCTTCGGAGATATTGCCCTCGGGCGCGTCCCGGCCGAGGTCTTCGCGCATCAGCTCCAACATACCACGGACCGAAAGCAGGGGCGTCCGCAGATCGTTGGATACGCGGAAGAGGAACGCCTCCATCTCGCGGTGGGCGCGGCGCTGGGCCGCTTCGGCGCGGCGCTTGTCGGTGATGTCGCGGACGATGGCGGAGGCGCCGCGAAGCTCGCCGTCGCCGTCACGGATCGGCGACACGGTGAGGGAGACGTCGAGCAGCGAGCCGTCCTTGCGTCGTCGCAGGGTCTCGTAGTTCTCGATGCGTTCCCCCGCCACAAGGCGCTCCATCATCCTCGGCATTTCCTCCCGGTGGTCTTGGGGAAGGAGCATGGTCAAGGGTTTCCCCACCACCTCGTCCGCCCGCCAGCCGAAGATCCTTTCGGCGGCGGGGTTCCAGCTGATGATGGCGAGATCGAGCCCGTGGCCGACGATAGCGTCGTGGGATGACTCGACGATCGCCGCCAGGTGCCGGAGCGTGGCCTGGGCTTCACCGTGGGCCAGGCGGGCACGGTGCCGGCGGACCACTTCGGGGAGCAGGGCGGTGAGCAGCTCCAGGTAGCGGTTCCGGGTGTCCTTGATGAGGTACTCGTCGACCCCGGCTTTGAGGGCCTTCACCGCCAGATGCTCCGAACCGGCGCCGGTCAGCATGACGGTACCAATGGGGATCCGGCGGGCGAGCACTTCCCGGCAGAGCTCGAGTCCGCTGGTGCCCGGCAGGCGGTGGTCGGTGAGCAGGACCTCGAAGGGAACTGGGCCGGAGCCGAGGAGCTCCAGGGCGTCCTCGGCGCGGGGGAGGGCGGTGACGTCGGCGTTGACGCCGCCGCGGCCCAGGGCCCGCCGGATCGCCGCGACATCGACCGAGTCGTCCTCCACCAGGAGGATGCGGATCGGGTGCTCTGATGGGGCTCCAGGTGTCATTCGGTGCTGTGCTCCGCCATCGGGCACAGTCTACCAGCCCAGCCGGGTCAGGCCGAAGGGGGCCGACCTCGGCTCCGGTGCCTAGGGCCACCGGCCACCGGAGCCTCGGACCTGACCCTCCTACTCACGGGAGAAGAGGCCTACTGACCGGCAGAGGCCTACTGACAGGGGCAGAGGAGGACGCCGTCGAGTTTGCCTTCAAAGCCCCAGTTGTAGTTTGGGGGCGTGGGGCCGTTGACGTCGCCGTTGGCGTTGAGCTGCCCCTGGAATGAGGCCCTCAGCTCGCAGCCGGCGTAGGTGCCCTTGATCACCTTGCCCTGGAGGAAACCTTCGGAGTCGATGAGCCAGCGCTGCAGGGTCGTATCGAACCTGGCGACGCTGCAGCGTTCGCAGTTGGGCCCGCCGACGTCTTCTCGGTGGGTACCGACCCCCAGGGTGGCGTCGAGGGATCCGGTGGCCAAGACGACCGACTGGGTCGCCGCATCCAGAAGCCTGAAGCTACCGCGCCAATCACCGCGGACCGGGCAAGGATCCTGGAGACGGACGTTGATGTCCACGTTGGCGATGAAGCGGCCGTCGAGGTCCGGGGCCTCGTCGCAGGTGGAGTTGTTGGTGCAGAGCGCGCCGTCGGCGGAGAAGAAACCTCCGGCCGAAACGTCACGGCCGCTCAAGGTGCGGCACGAGGCGACGCCGGGGAGCTGGCATCCCAGCTGGTTCCAGGAACCGTTGTTGAGGCGCATGGCACCGAAGTCTTTCGACAAGCCGATGACGCAGAGCTCCTCCGCGGGGGCGATCTGGCCCGCCGCGGGGCCGGCGGCGGACAGGAGGAGAAGACAGCCGAGGCCGAGGAGGATCGAGGGATTTCGGACGTGCATGGGGGGCTCCTTGTGCAGGGGCGACGGGGTGGCCGCCGGTGGGTCGGAGACGGGTGACTACAGGCCACCACGTCCCCATGGGCCGCAGGGGAGAAGATCGCCGGCGCCAAGGAGCAGGTTGAACAATACGATACCATACTTTGCAATTACTCTGCCTGTGCCTCACCTCCCTTGTCCGGCCTGCGAGGGGATGGGTGCGGGGTGGTCGAGTTGGTGAAGGATGGCGTCGATCATCTCGCTTGTTCCGATCGCGGTTTCCCCGGCCGCCGCCACGTCCGCTGTGCGGTGGGTCGCGAGGGCAGCGGATACCGCGATCTCCACATCGCGCGCTTCGTCGTCGAGGTCCAGGCTGTGGCGCAGCAACATCGCCGACGACAGGACCGCCGCCACCGGGTTCGCGACCCCTAGGCCGGCGAGATCCGGTGCGGAGCCGTGGACCGGTTCGTAGAGCCCGAGGCTGCCCTCCCCCAGGGAAGCCGAGGGGAGGAGGCCCAGGGAGCCGGCGAGCACCGCGGCGAGGTCGCTCAAGATGTCGCCGAAGAGGTTGCCCGCCAGCAGGACGTCGATGCCGGCGGGCTGGCGCACGAGGTCCATGGCGCAGGAGTCCACCAGCCGATGCTCCAGCTCCACATCGGGAAACTCCGAGGCCACCCGTTCGACCACCCGCCGCCAAAGCCGCATCGAAGCGAGCACGTTGGCCTTGTCCACCGAGATCACCCTTCGCCGCCTGCCGCGGGCGGCGGTGAAGGCCACCCGCGCCACCCGTTCGACCTCCGCCTCCGAATAGAGCAAGGTGTCCCAGGCGTCGGAGTCCGCCCCCTGCTCCTTGCGGGGGCCGAAGTAGAGGCCCCCCGTGAGCTCCCTGACCACCAGGAGGTCCACCCCGGCGAGCACCTCCGGACGGAGCGGAGTGAGCCCCTGCAGCTCGGGGAAGACCGGGATCGGCCGGAGGTTGGCGAACAGGCCGAGCTCGCGGCGGAGGCTGAGGAGACCCTGCTCCGGGCGCACCGATGCCGAGGGATCCGACCATTGGGGTCCTCCGACGGCCCCCAGCAGCACGGCGTCGCAGGATCGGCAGAGATCGAGGGTGGGGGCCGGCAGGGGGGACCCGTAGGCGTCGATGGCGGCGCCCCCCACGGCGGCCACCTCGAAGCGGAAATCCAGGTCGGCGCGATCGGCGACGGCTTCGAGGACCCGGCGGGCACCCTCCACGACTTCCGGGCCGATGCCGTCGCCGGGCAGCAGGGCGATGCGGTAGGTCCTCATGGCGGGGCTCCCGCGGCGGAGCGGGTGTCGAAGGGGGCGGGGCGTCGACGTTCGAAGTCGGCGAGGAGATCCCCCTGGTCGAGAAGGTACCCCAGGGGGTCGACCCCACGGAGCAGGCAGATGCGGGTGAAGGGATCCGCCTCGAATCCCACGGTGGTGCCCCCGGGGAGCTCCACGGCCAGACGTTCCAGGTCGACGGTCACCTCGATCCGGGGATTCCGCAGGACGGCGTCGGCGAGGGGGCGATGGACCTCCTCCGGCAGGGACACCGGCAGCAGGCCGTTTTTCTGCGCGTTGCTGCGGAAGATGTCGGCGAAGGAGGGGGCGATCACCGCTCGGAAGCCGTGGTCCAGCAAGGCCCACGGGGCGTGCTCCCGGGAGCTCCCGCAGCCGAAGTTCTCCCCCGCGAGCAGGATCGACCCGCCCTGGAAACGAGGGTCGTCGAGGGGGAACGGACGCTGCGAATCCGCGGCGCTGGAGCGCCAGCCGGCGAACAGACCCTCCGCCAAGCCCTCCCGTGCGGTGGTCTTGAGGTATCGAGCAGGAATGATCTGGTCGGTGTCGATGTCGTCGATGAGCACCGGCACGATCCGGCCACGTAGGCGGTGGAATCGGGGGGCGGCCATCACAGGACCTCCCGCGGATCCACCACCCGTCCCGCCACCGCGCAGGCGGCGGCGGTGACGGGGCTCGCCAGAAGCGTGCGCCCGCCGGGTCCTTGGCGACCCTCGAAGTTGCGGTTGCTGGTGGACACGGCCACCTGGCCGGGCGCCAGCCGGTCCCCGTTCATCGCCAGGCACATGGAGCATCCGGCCTCACGCCACTCGGCGCCGGCGGCGCGGAAGACGTCGTCGAGCCCGCGGTCTTCGGCCTCCGCCTTCACCCGGCGGGAGCCGGGAACCACCAGCATGCGAAGGCCGTCGGCGATTCGGCGTCCGTCGAGGACTCTGGCCGCTGCCTCCAGGTCGGAAAGGCGAGAGTTGGTGCAGCTGCCAACGAAGACCACGTCCACGGGCCGACCCTGGATCGAGGCCCCCTCCCGGAAGCCCATGTAGGCGAGGGCCTTCTTCACCCCGGCCCTTCGCTCGTGGGGAACCTCGGCTATCCGCGGCAGTCGTCCCCCCACCGGGACCGCCATACCGGGGTTGGTACCCCAGGTGATCATCGGCGCGAGGGCGGACCCGTCCAGCTCCACTCGGCGGTCATGCTGAGCCCCCGGATCCCCGGCCAGCCCGAGCCAGGACTCGGCGGCGCGGTCGAAGCCGTCCCCCGTCGGAGCGTAGGGCCGGCCCCGGAGGTAGTCGACGGTCACCTCGTCCGGGGCCACCATGCCGGCGCGGGCCCCCGCTTCGATCGACATGTTGCAAACGGTCATACGCCCCTCCATGTCGAGCCCCCGGACGGCGGCGCCGGTGTACTCCACCACGTGTCCGGTGCCGCCGTCGACGCCGACCCGGGCCAGGATGCCGAGCACCAGATCCTTGGCGGTGACGCCGGTGCCGAGCCGACCGCTGATGTGGATTTCGAGGGTCGGGGGCTTGTGCTGTAGCAGGGTCTGGGTCGCCAGGACGTGGCCGACCTCGCTCGTGCCGATGCCGAACGCGAAGGCCCCAAAGGCACCGTGGGTGCTGGTGTGGCTGTCGCCGCAGACGATCACGGACCCCGGCTGGGTCAGGCCCAGCTCGGGTCCTATGACGTGGACGATGCCCTGACGGCGGTCCCCCAACGGGAAGAGGGGAACGCCGTGCCGGCGGCAGTTGTCCTCCAGCCGGTCGAGCTGATCCGCCGCCTCGGGGTCGACGAGGCGCCATCCGGGGCGGGTGGACCCGGGGGCGGTGGGGGTGGAGTGGTCCATGGTGGCGACGGTCAGGTCCGGCCGGCGAACCTTCAGCCTCCGCCGGTCCAACTCGGCGAAGGCTTGGGGCGACGTCACTTCGTGGATTAGATGGAGGTCGACGAAGAGGGTCGCTGGCATGCCGGCATCTTCAGGCTCCGCGACCACGTGACGGCGCCAGATCTTGTCGAAGAGGGTGCGGGGGGTATGGCCCATGGGAATCGACCTCAGGGGATGCCGACCGTGTAGGAGGGTGGATACCACTCGTCTCGGCTGCCGGCCGCCGCGCCGCCCCCGCCGGGTTCGAGGGCCGGCGGAACCGGGGTCCCGGGGACCGTCGGCGCTTCGGATGCCGCCGGACGGCGGGCGAAGGACCGGAGGTCGTCGTCCGACACCGTCTTCTGTCGCTCGGCGAACGCCTTGAAGCGCTCGAAGGCCGTTTCCAACTCACGATTGTCGAGGGCGCAGCCGAGATCCTGCAGGCGCTTTCGAAAGGCGTGCCGGCCGCTGTGCTTGCCGAGCACCAGCTGGCTGCATTGGCCCACCACCTCCGGCCGCATGATCTCGTAGGTGTCGCCGTGCTTCAGCATGCCGTCCTGGTGGATGCCGGCCTCGTGGGCAAAGGCGTTCCGGCCCACGACCGCCTTGTTCGGCGGCACGGAGATGCCCGTGGCGGCGGCGACCCGGCCGCTGACCTGGGCGAGTCGACGGGTTTCGATGTTGGTGGCCAGTCGCTGTTTGAAACCGCCGGCCCCGGTGCGGGTGTGGAGGGCCATCACCACCTCCTCCAGGCTGGCGTTCCCGGCCCGCTCGCCGATGCCGTTCACCGTCACCTCCGCCTGGCGGGCGCCGGCCCGCAGCCCGGCTAGGGTGTTGGCGGTGGCGAGGCCCAGGTCGTCGTGGCAGTGGGTGGACCAGACGACGCCATCGCCCCCCGGGGTGTCGCGCCTGAGGCGCTCTATCAGTCTCCCGTATTCCTCCGGCATCGCGTAGCCGACCGTGTCCGGGATGTTGAGGGTGGTGGCCCCCGCCTCGATGGCTACCGCCAGCACCCGCACCAGAAAGTCTGGATCCGAGCGACTGGCGTCCTCCGGGCTGAATTCCACGTCGTCGCACCGTTCGCGGGCGAAGGCTACCGCGTGTCCCACCCGGTCGATCACTTGACGGGGGCTCATTCCGAGCTTGTGGTCCATGTGGATCTCGGAGGTGGCGAGGAAGGTGTGGATCCTGGGCCGCCGGGCATCTTGGATCGCCCCCAGGGCGCGCTGGATGTCCTGCTCATCCGCCCGAGCGAGGCCGGTGATGACCGGTCCGCCGGGTCCGCCGACGGCCCGGGCGATCTGGCGGACGGCGGCGAAGTCGTCGGGGCTGGCGGCGGGGAAGCCGGCCTCGAGGATGTCGACCCCGAGGTCGGCGATCTCCCTCGCCAGGGTGAGCTTCTCGGCGCTGTCCAGGCTGGCTCCGGGGGATTGCTCGCCGTCCCGAAGCGTCGTGTCGAAGATACGGACGGAGTCAGGGGTGGCGGGGGTCGCCGGGCCGATGGGGTCTGGGGTCGTGGGGAACATGGTCGTCCTCGTTGACTGGGTTGAGCCGGGGCGGCTCTCCCGAGCCGGCCCGGGGATCGATCCGATCCGCGAGCGGTCCGAGAACGAAAAAGCCCCCGGACTGCGCCGGGGGCTTCGAAGCATCGCTGTTTGTCGTCAGGGATCAGACGGGCGAGGCCACCTCCGGCGCGATGGTGCCGATAAGAAGGAGGCCGAGGAGCGCCAGCGCCGCACGGGGGTCGACCGCCGACGGCGGGGCCGCGGCGGCGTAGGAGGGGGTCGTGGAGCGCTTCGTCATCATGACGCCAGGGACTGTAAGCGCCGAATTCGACCGTGTCAACCGTTGTCCGCCCATGGAAGGAAAACCACCACGTCCATGCGATGGAAAGAGGTTGAAGGACGTCTAGGGGATCGTCGATTCGATGACCCGAAGGCGCGACGGTTCCGAGTCTTCGACCCAGGCGATCCACAGGCGATCCCCCTGGCGCGCCAGCTTCGGGACCCCGGCGGACCGGGCCGCGGTGGTGGCGGCGACGGCTCGGGACGACGCCACGCCGTCCCCCCGGACCCGGGCGAGGCGGATTTCGGCGCCGTCGCCCTGGGGGGCCGAGGCGAGCCACAGGACGAGGGCGTCGCCCCCGTCGTCGAGGGCCACATCGACCCGGCCGAGGGGGTCTTGGGCATCGACCTCCAGCGGTGGGCCGAAGGTGGCGCCGGCGTCGTCGGAAAAGGCCAGCAGGACCCGGCTCCGGTCGTCGGCGCCGGTGAACCATGCGGTGGCCACCCGGCGGCCATCGGCGGCGACTGCGGGGCCGTTCACCGGGCAACCTTGGATCCGCCAGCCGTCGGCGGCGACGGGTACAGGGGCGGACCAGCCGTTCGGAGTGGCGCGGACGGCGTAGATGTCCCGGAGCTCGTCGTCGCTGCGGTCGCGGTAGACCACCAGGGCGCCGTCCGCGGTGGCGGCGGCGTCGGTGGAGCAGCACTCACACACCTTCGCGTCGAGGACCTCTTCGGGGCCGATCGAGTCGGCGCCGACGTTGGCGGTGCGCAGCTGCATGGGGCCGCCGCCCGCCATGGCGCGGCCATCGAGCCAGACCCCTCGTAGGCCTTCCACGTCCTGTAGCCACGAGACGAAACCGTGTTCCTGGCTGGAGGCGTCGGTGTGGAGGAGACCGGCGGGGCTCCACGGCCCGGTGACGTCGTCGGCCCGGGCCAGCTGCACCCCATATGCATAGGTGCCGTCGCCGAGCTTCTCCAGCCAGTGGGCGACGTAGCCTCCCCCCGGTATCGCGGCCGCCCCCGGCAGGTCGGCCCAGTTGGCGAAGAACCCCTCTCCGGCGGCGATCTCCGCCGGGGGTGTCCACCGCCCATCCCGAAACGCCGAGATTCGCAGGCGATGGCCGCCGGCCCCTGACCCACCATCGGGTTCGAGCCAGGTGAGCAGCACGTCGTCTCCAAAAGCGGCGAGGTTCGGCGCCATGGCCCCCGGACCCGCGTCAGGGGTCTTTGTGTCGCCTTCTGTTCTTCCCACCGCTTCGGACGGAGGGGCCGCCGATCTGGGATCGCCGCAGGCGAAGAGGAGTGTGACGGTCAGCAGGAGAACCGAGGGGGAGAGGGGTAGCGTCATAGGTAGAGAAGCTAGCAAACTCGGCGCCGCATGGGCCGGAGGAGCCGGAGTGGGGCGGAGCGCACGGGGGCAGAGGCTTTGTGGAATCGGAGCGCCGCCTGCCCTGCGATAGGGTTTGGGTGATCGCGGGGGTCTCGCGGTCGAACTTTGGATCTGACCTTCTGGGAGGCGCTATGAAGACCGTCGTCTTTCTCTGCACCGAGAATTCGAATCGTAGCCAGATGGCGGAGGGGTTCGCGCGGCACCACGGCGCCGGTCTACTAGAGGCCCACAGCGCCGGCTCCAGCCCCTCCGGTCAGGTCAACCCCAAGGCGATCCAAGGGATGGCGGAGCGCGGGATCGACCTCTCCATCCAGCGTTCCAAGTCGACCGAGGACTTGCCCCACCGATCCTTCGACATCGTCATCACCATGGGTTGCGGCGACCAATGCCCCTGGCTGGCGGGGGGGGAGCGGGAAGACTGGGGCCTGCCGGATCCGAAGGAGCTGGGGCCGCAGGGCTACGCGCAGGTGCGGGACGAGATCGAAGCTCGGGTGCTGGGCCTGGTGGCCCGGCTGCGGGGGGAAGGGTCCACCACCTGAGGACCACGGACACCCACGGTCCCATTCGCCGACGGGAGCGGGTGGAAGGGCTGGATGTCGCCCGCGGCGTCGCGGTGTTCGGCATTTTGGTGGTGAACGCCCAGCAGATGGCCCAGCCCCTGGCGCTGATGGCGGAGCCCGTGACGCTGGTGGACGGTTCCCGCGGGCTCCTCACCCAGGGGGTCTGGGCCCTGACCCACCTCCTGTTCGAACTGCGGTTCGTCACCCTTTTCTCACTGCTGTTCGGCATCGGTTTCGCTCTCCAGCACGCCCGCACCGAAGGCGAGGGCCGGGGCCTGGCCCTGCGCCGGCTGGCGGTCTTGGGCCTCTTCGGCCTGGTCCACGCAATCCTGCTGTTCGAGGGTGACGTGCTCCTGGTCTACGCCGTCTTCGGTCTCCTGCTTTTCCCCGCCGCCCGGGCGTCGACGCGCTCCCTGGAGCGCCTGACCTGTGGCCTGCTGCTGGCGGTGGTGTTGATCCACCTCGGCCTGCGGCTCGGCCACCCGCACACCCTGGAGCGGGCGGAAGCCCGGCGGCAAGCGGTGACCCGGATTTTGGAACTGTCGCCGGATCGGGTGGACTTAGGCGGCGTTTCGGTTCCCCGGCCCCTCACCCCTGCGGCGGTGGAGGCGGTGGGCGGCAGGTCGGACGGGGCCGACGCCCTGGTGGTGGAGTATCTGGCGGCGACGGAGGGGTCCTTTGCCCTCCACCTGCGGATCCGTTTCGGCTCCTGGCTCGATGGGGCCCTGGTCACCGCCGTCTTCCTCGGCTGGCGGACCCTGGCCTTCTTCCTCCTCGGCATGTTGGTGGTTCGGTGGGGCTGGTTGGAGGGGGATCGCAGGGCGCTATGGCGCTCGATCGCCGCCTGGGGACTGGGGATCGGTCTCGCCCTGGGGGCGGCGTCGACGGCGGTGTCGCTGTGGGTGCCCCTCGGGATCGGGGCCCTCCATGACGCCGCCGGCCTCGCCCACGACCTCGCGGCCATGGCCTTGGCTCCGGCCTACGTAGCGCTCTCGATGCTGTGGCCGGGGACGGACGTCCTGCCCGGCCTGCGGGTCGCCTGCGCCGCCACCGGCCGGATGGCCCTGACCCACTACCTCGGCCAATCCCTGGCGATGGGCTGGGTGATGGGGAGTTGGGGCCTCGGGCTCTACGGACGGCTCTACCCCTGGCAGATCCTCGCCGTCGCCGTTGTCCTCTTCGGTGGCCAGGTGGCCTTCAGCTTCTGGTGGCTTCGCCGATTTCGCTTCGGGCCGGTGGAGTGGCTCTGGCGGTGCGCGTCCTACGGCCGGCGGCTGCCGCTGTTCCGCACGGTCGAATGAACGATTCCCCAGAGACGTATACTTTTTGGCACGTTCCGCCCCGACGGCCCGACGTTCCCGTTGTCGCCACCCCTCGGGTCCGTCGGACCTTCGCCGGGTCTCTGGACCGGGCCATTGATGTCTCGGAGGAATCGAATGTCGCGAAACCCGACTGCCGGAGCCGCTGCGCCGAAGGGGCTCGGCAGACTCCTCGGCCGTTTGAGCTCCAAGACCCTGCTGTTCGGAGTGGGGGCTCTATTCCTGGCGGACCTGGTGATCCTCGACCCGCTGCCCTGGATCGACGAGATCGTCCTCGCCATCCTGACCCTGTTGGTGGCCCGCTGGCGGTCCCGCAACGAGCCACCGCCGGTGGGGCCTGACCCCAAGCCGCCGCCGCGGGACGTCACCCCGCGGAGCTGACCCGCACCGGCGGCCTCAATCCTGGCGCAGGGCGACGATCGGATCCACGGCGGCCGCCCGCCGCGCCGGAAGGATGCAGGCCGCCGTCGCCACCAGCAGGAGTAGGGCGACGATTCCTCCGAGGACCAGAGGATCCCCGAGCCCCACGCCGTGGAGCAGGGCCGACATGGCGGCGGACATCGGGATTGCCGCCACCAGACCGAGTGCCAGGCCCAACACGGCGGTGCCCAGGCCCTGTGCGACCACCCGGGTCATCAGATCCGCCGGCTGGGCGCCGAGGGCCAGGCGAACCCCCATCTCCCGAATCCGCCTGCTGACCGAATAGGACGTCACCCCGTAGGCGCCGACGGCGGCGATGGCGAGGGCCACCGCGGCGATGACCGCGAACATGCGGCTCCAGATGTGCTGGGCGAAGTAGTAGCGCCGAAGGACCTGGTCCATCGACAGGGTCTCGAACATCGGAACCTCCGGGTCCACCGCCACGAGGACCCGCCGGATCTCGGGGACGAGGGCGTCGACGGAGCCCTGCGCCCGGACCACGAGGGTCGGGGTGGTGCTGAGAAACGCGTAGCCGGCACCGGGGTCCACCCGCTCGCCCCCGGCGGTGGGAGGAACCGCCGATAGGGGCCGGTAGATTTGATCCGACGGCATGCCGTCGACTCCGGCGATGGGTTCCCCCGGGTCGACGTTGCCCACCACCCCCACGACCCTCAGCCACGGGCCGTCGAGCTCCCGGAGCCGGCGGCCGACGGCATCGGAGCCGGGCCACAGGCGTTGGGCCAGACCCTCACCGAGGATGGCGACGGGGGCACCCCCTTCCAACTCCGAGGCTTGGAAGGTGCGGCCAAAGCGCAGGGGGATCCCCAGGGTGTCGAAGTATCCCGCCGAAACGGCCTGGGCGGTGACCACGGGCTCCTCCCCGCGGGGCTTGGGTTGTCCGTCGACCTCGATGCGGGCCAGACGGTGCCCCGACTGACTGATGGGGAGGCGGTTCGCCACCGCCGCCGATGTGACCTGGGGAAGGCCCTCGAGGGCCAGCAGCGCCCGCTCCAGGTAATCGAGCCCCTGCACGGGATCTTCGTAACCCGTGCCCTGGAGCCCCGCCTGGAACGTGAAGAGTCCGTCGGTGTCGAATCCGGAATCCTGCGCCTCCAGGGACGCGTAGCTGCGCACCATCAGCAGGGCGCCGGCGACAATGACGACGGCCATGGCGTACTCCGCCACGACGAGGCCCCGGCGCAAACGTCCTCCGCCGGTGCCGGTGTCCCCGCGGCCGCCGCTGCGCAGATCCTCGGCGGTCCGTCGCTGACGACGGAGGGCCGGTAGAACGCCGATGGCCGTGCCCGCCAGCAGGGTGAGGAGGAGGCAGAACAGCACGATGTCGCGGTGGATACCGAACTCGAGCCAGTAGGGGACCGGGGTGGCCGAGATCTCCGTGACCCAGTCGCTGGACCAGGCCGCCAGGAGGAGGCCGAGGGCACCCCCGGCGGAGGCGAGGAGGAGGCTCTCCGTGAGGGCCTGCCGCAGCAGGCGACCGCGGTCCGCCCCGAGGGCGGTCCGTAGGGCCGTTTCGTGTCGGCGCGCCGTCGCCTGCGCCAGCACCATGCTGGCGACGTTGACGCAGACGATGAGCAGCACCAGACTCACTAGGCCCTGCATGACCATCGCCGCGACCTGGGTGACCGGGGGTAGCCAGGAGGGCCGCAGCTCCTGGACTCGAATGATCCACCCTTCGCGCTCTTCCGGGTGGCGCTCGGCGGCCAGCGCGGCGACGGGGGCCATGGCGGCTTCGGCCTCCGCCACGTCGACGCCGTCCCGGAGCCTCCCGAGCACCTGCAGCCCGCGGATCAGGCGTTCGTCCGATGCGGGGTCCATCTGCAGCGGCGTCCATAGATGTTGGTCGAAGGGGAACTCGAATCCAGGGGGCATGACCCCTACAATCTCGTGGGGCACACCGTCGAGCCGCAGGGTGGACCCGAGGACGTCGGGGGCGCCGCCGAGGCTCTCCCGCCACAGCTGGTGGGACACGACGGCGACTCGGCTACCCCCCGGGGCATCTTCCGAAGGGCGGAACCCCCGGCCCTGGGCTGGGGCGACCCCGAGGAGCTGGAAAAGACCGCCGGTGACGCCGGCGCCCAGCACCCGTTCCGGTAGCTCTTCGGAGTGGACGTTGAAGCTGAGATGGCGGAAGGCGCCCAGCTCCTCGAAAACGTCTTGGCCGTCCCGCCACTCGAAGAAGTCGCCGGACGCGGGGCTGTAGCCCCGGCCTTCGTCCACCCGGTCGAAGTACAGCTTGGTCAAGCGCTCCGGCTCCTCGAAGGGGAGGGGGGCGAGGACCATGCTGTGAAACGCGGAGAAGAAGGTGGTGTTGATGCCCAGGCCGAGGCCCAGGGTGAGGATGATCACCAGGCTTGCCCCGGGGTTCTTGCGGACGACGCGGATGGCGAAGCGGAGGTCGTAGAGGATGCTGCCCATGGCAGCCACCTTAAGCAAGGACCGTGCCATCCGTAGCTTCAAGGCGTTGCCTGGATCCCGGAGCCGCCAAGGCGGGACTTTCTGGCAGGCGTCCTCTTAGTGGGAGCGGGAGGACCCTGGAACCGATCGCCTACTTGAAAGGTCACTGAAAAGAGAGTGTACCGACACAAGAATTGGAGGCAACCATGTCTTTTCTTTTGACGACGCTTGCAAACCAGGGCCCGCCCGTATCCCGTGAGGAGGTTCTCGCTTACACCGCTTCTTGGGCCGACAGCGCTTGGCCGAATTCGCTTCGTCTCTTCGCGGCGACGTTGATCTTGTCCGCGATCTGGCTGGTTTGGGGCCGCGTAAGGAGGCTCCCCATCGGTCACGTGGCGCTACCCCTTCTGCTGTGGGCAGCAGAAGCAAGCCGTCTGCTGTGGAGTGTTTTCAGCTCGGCTCCGGGCCACGGGATCCATGTCATCGGAGCGATGATGTCCGCCGCCGTGGGTCTGATCGTCGTTTCGGGAATGATCGGCCTTGCATCTTGCAACGGACAACCAGGAACGGGTCGGGGCTCGGTGTCCCTCGGGCTCTCACTGGTCGCTGTCGGAACGGTCTTCCTCGACTGGGCCTTCGTGGTTACGTGCGTTATCCCAGCTTGAAGCGTCGAGTCCCGTGTGTCCGGATTCGGGACGGCCTGTCCCGCGGGCGGACGGGCCGTCAGGCGAGATCCACCAGGCCCCGCAACAGGGCGCCGACGGCATAGGCCAGCACGGCGGCCGCGCCCCCCATCACAAGGGTTTCTCCCCCCGCCAACCACCAACGCTCCCCCACGAAGCGGCTCTTGAGGGCCCCGACGACGAAGAAGGCCAGGCCGGTGAGCACCGAGCTCCAAAGGAAGGGCTGGTCGACGGCTGCCCCCGGAAGAAAGACCTGGACTAGATATGTGGTCAGGGGGAGGGCCCCCACCAACACGAAGGCGACGAAGGTGACCGCCGCCGCCCGCAGGGGGTCGGGGCTTTCGGTGGGGAAACCCAGCTCCTCGGTCAGCATCGTGTCGACCCAGCGCTTTCGCTCGGCGGTGAGCACGTCCACCACCCGTTCGAGATCCTCCCCTTCGAATCCCTTGGCTCGGTAAATCTGTCGGACCTCCTCCCGCTCCCCCTCGGGGTAGCGGTCGATGTGGGCCTCCTCGACGCGCCTGGATCGTTCCCGGAGCTGCCGGTCGGCGCGGGTCCCGAGGTAGTTGCTGACAGCCATGCTGAACCCGTCCGCCAGCAGATTCGCCGCCCCCAGCACCACCACGATCCCCGCCGACAGCTTGGCCCCCGCCACCCCGGCGACGACCGCGAAGGTGGTGACGGCTCCGTCGATGGCGCCGTAGATGAAGTCCTTGAGATAGCTCGGTCCGGCGGTGCGCAGCCGCACCCGAACCGCCTCCGGCGTATGCTCGGCGCGGTGCCGGTCCAGGTTCGGGGCGGCGGGTCGGGGCGCGGTCACCCCTCGACCCTCGCGGCGACGAAGACGCCGTTGGGCTGTACCAGCAACATCTCTTCGGGGACGGCGTCCTCCGCCTCCGGCGGCCACCGGAATCGGACCCCGAATCCCTGGAGACCGTTGATGTCGAAGCGGGCCTCGCCGGCCCGGGAGCTGTTGGGCACCAGATAGGTGGCGGGTTGGCCGGGGACCGTCAGTCGCAGCCGGTTCCCCACGACGGAGATCGTCATCACCGTCCCCGTGAAGGTGTAGTCCCCCGCCAGCCGCGCAAGGGTCGCGGGTTCCGAGAGGCCTTCCGGAGGGGCGCGGTGGAAGACGACGACCGGGGCCGTGGGTTCCAGAAGCACTTCCAGCCGGTCGATATCGCCCTGGGGGTTGTCGTGGAACGCGAGCTTCAGGCCGACCACGGGGTCGTCCTTCGCCCGCCAGACGTCGAAATGCCAGTGCTCCAGCACGCTGGTGAAGCCGTGGTAAGAGGCTTTCAGGGTGGTGCCATCCGGCGTGCTCACTTCGAGATCCCCGTACCCGGGGTGACGAAACACACCGGCGAATTCGGCGGCTGGGCGGCTGGGTTCGGTGTCCCTGCGGCGGTCGAGGGCGGCGGATCGGTCGGCCCCCTCCTGGGCCGCCTCCAACTGCCGCCGTTGGGTGAGGAGGCGGTCACTCCAGTCGACGGGGTCGAGCCCCAGAAGCCGATCGAAGGCGGACCAGGCCACCGCCGTGGGTACCTGGTTGCCCCCGAGGTTGCTGAGCACCACCACCCCGAACCCGTCGTCCGGGAGGAACGCCACCAACGCCGAGAAGCCGTCGATATTGCCGCCGTGGTGGACCATCCGATGTCCCCGGTAGGTCTGGATCATCCAACCGAGGCCGTAGGCCAGATCCGGTAGCTCCGGCTGGGTCAGGCGGGCCGCCATCACGCTGCCAGCCGCCGTCATCTGGGGCCGGATGAGCTGCCCGAAGGTGTCCGCCGACACCAGCCGTTCGCCCTCGGAGCCGGGCACCGCTCCTCCGGCGAGGAGGGAGGCCAGCCAGCGGATCATGTCGTCGAGGTTGGAGTTGATGGACCCCGCCGGGCCGACGGCTTCGAGCGCTCGATAGGGGGTGGTCTCCACCCGCTTGACGCCGCCGTCGTCCCGCTCGACGTAGGCGAGGGAGCGGTCCGGGGCCGCCGCCATCGCGTCGACGGAGAAGTTGCTGTGGGTCATGCCTAGGGGGTCGAAGATGCGTCGCTGGACCTCGCCCTCCCAAGTGCCACCGGCGACCTGCCCCACCAGGAGCCCGGCGGTCATGAACATCAAGTTCTGGTATTGGAACCGCTCCCGAAAGCCCGCGGTGGGCTCGAGGTGACGGAGGCGATCGAAGAGCTCCCGGCGGGCGGCGGGGGAGCCGTACCACATGAGGTCGTGGCGGGGGAGGCCGGAGCGGTGGCAGAGGAGATCCCGCGGCGTCATGCGCGCCGAGGCCATCTCGTCCGCGAGGGTGAAGGACGGCAGGTAGGTGCGCACCGGCTCGTCCCAAAGGACCCGCCCGTCGTCCACCAGCTGGGCCACCGAGAGGGCGGTGAAGGCTTTGGAGGACGACCCGATGGCGAAGAGGGTTTGGGGGGTGACCGGCAGATTCGCCTCCACGTCCCGCAGCCCGTAGCCCTTGGCGAGAAGGACGTTCCCCCCGTCCACCACGGCGACGGCTACGCCCGGTACTCCCCAAGCGGTGCGGGCGGCCTCCACCACCCCATCAAAGCCCGCCAGCCGATCGCCGGCGGCGCTCCGTTCGAGCCGGAAGGGGACGTCCAGCATCCCCTGGGTGAAGCTACCGGTGAGGGTCCCCGAGTCGCCTTCGACGGTGCCGCGGAAAGTGGGGACGCCGGGGACGTCGGTGATGGTGAAGGCGGCGGCATCTCCGCCGATGTCGATCCCTTCGAGGGGCAGCCCGCGCGCCCCCTGGGCGGGGATGTCGATGGAGCCGCTCCAGGCTCCGTCGTCGCCCCTCGTGAGGCGGACGATCACCTCCAGGGGGGAGGTGGGGATTTCGATCGTGCCCTTCCAGGTCCCCGCCAGCTGGGGCGCGGCGTCGGCGCCGCCGGCAGAGGCGGCCGAAGCGGCCGAAGCGGCCGCGGCGGCCAGCAGCAGGGCGATGACAAGACGCCGAACCGGGACGAAGCCGGGGCTCGGGCGCCGTCCGGAGGAACGGCTGGAGAAGGGGAGAGGTCGACGGGCCGGCGTGTCGAGACGCATGTGGGCTCCAGGTCGTGGGTAGGGGGCGTGGGCAAGAGCGGGTCAGGGGCCTGGCCGTGTGCGGGGCCGCCGCGGCGGTGTGTAGACGGGATGTCTTTGCATCTTATCGCCGGCCAGCTAGGGGCCCCAGCCCATGGTACGCTCCGGGCGTCCGAGACTTCATTTCTTCTCGATCTCTGGACATCCCATCATGTCTGTTCACGACCGGTGCCCGCCCGACTCCCTTCGCGTGCCCAGCGGAGGCCAACCCGAGCCATGACCCTCCGGACCCTCGATCATTTCGATGTCCTGGAGAGGATCGGCACGGGCGGAATGGGGGCAGTCTTCAAGGCCCGGGACCGCCACCTGCACCGCACCGTGGCGGTCAAGCTCCTACTTCCGGAGGTCAACGCCGACGCCGAGCGGCGGTCCAGGTTTCTCCGGGAAGGTCGGGCCGCCGGCGCCCTCAACCATCCGAACATCGCCACCATCTTCGAGGTCGGGGAGGTGCGGATGGGGCGGGAGGACCTGGTGTCCCTGGGCCTCGGCGCCGCGAATGCGCCCCTGGTGCTGCCCTACATCGCGATGGAGTACGTCGAGGGGCGGGACCTGGGGGAGCTGATGGAGGACCGGGCCCTGGACACCCGCCAGGCCCTGGAGGTCGCCCGCCAGATCCTCGCCGCCCTCGGCGCGGCCCACGCCGCCGGCGTCGTCCACCGGGACCTCAAGCCCGCCAATATCTTGGTGGGGGCCGACGGCACCACCAAGCTGCTCGATTTCGGGCTGGCGAAGATCCTGCGCAGCCAGCCCGCCGACCTCGACGACCGCACCGCATCCCAGCTTACCCTCGACGGTACGGTGATGGGGACCCTGCCGTACCTGGCGCCGGAGCAGCTCCAAAGCTCACGGGTCGACGGCCGGGCGGACGTCTTTGCCCTCGGCGTCATCCTCTACGAGATGCTCGCCGGCACCACCCCGTACCCGGGGTCCACCATGGTCGAGTACGCGCGGGCGGTTCTCATCGAAGACATCGAGCCCCTGTCGTCCCACGACCCTTCCCTGCCGCCCTGGATCGGCGATCTCACCCTGCGGCTGTTGACGACGGAGCCCAACCTGCGGCCGGACGTGCCGCAGGCGCTGGCGGAGCTGGAACGCAACCTCGGCGTGGTCGGCCCGAGGCTCGGGGACGGGATCGATCCGGGGCGCGGGGTGGAAAAGGGCCCGCAGGCCTTCGTGTCGTCATCGTCCTTTGAAACGGTTCCCGCCGTCGACGGAGGACGCCGGTTCGCGCTGATGGCCCTCGGGGTGGCGGCGCTGCTGTCGACGGCGCTGGTGCTCTGGGTGGCGCTGGCGGGTCGAGGGGACCACGGGACCTTCGACACCGGCGACCCGGAGCTCGCCTTTGTGCGGGGCCGGGAGCTGCTGGCGGCGGGTCGACTCGACGAGGCACAGCAGCTGCTCAGCCAGGCGACCGCCCAGGCGGGGGACCGGCCCAGGTATTGGTACTACCTCGGTGAGGTGTACCGGATACAGGGGCTGACGGACTTCGCCCGCGCGGCCTACGACCCGACAGTGATACAACCGGGTGTGCGTGTGCCGTTGGTGGACGATGCAGTTGCGCGGACGCGGTAAAAGGCGGCGGTTCTGCCCATTGCGGACCTGATAGCGGGCTGAGCATTCCGTTTGGCCAAGCCGACAAAGGTCGAGTGTATGCCCATGTCGCCGATGGGCCCAACAGGCAAACTGCAACGGCAGAGCAGCGAGTATCGGCAAA
>JBCDIS010000135.1:0-19153 GCA_038748685.1 Acidobacteriota bacterium
CGCCGGCCGACGGCGGTCCGCACGGCGATGGGCATGCAGCGGCACCAGGGGGGCGGCCAGGCCTCCCGGGTGTTGTCGTGCCTGCCCGCCGTGACCGGAGATTTCCAGCGGCTGGGGGGTGGCATCTGCTACTCCACGTCGCCCTGCTACCCCCTCGACGCCGACGCCCTGTGCCGGCCGGACCTCCAGCCGGGGCCCACCCGGTCCCTGGCGATGACCCGACTCGGGGAGGGCCTGCTGGAGCTGACGGATCCGCCGGTGAAGGCCCTGGTGGCCTGGGCGGCCAACCCGGCGGCGTCGAACCCGGACCAGCGTCGGGTTCGGAAGGGCCTCGCCCGGGAGGACCTGTTCACGGTCGTCATCGAGAACTTCCAGACCGACACCGCCGACTACGCCGACATCCTCCTGCCGGGGACGATGCAGATCGAGCACGCCGACCTGCACGATTCCTACAGCCACCTCTATCTACAGTGGAACGAACCAGCGGTGCCGCCGCCGGGGGAGTGCCTGCCCCACACCGAGATCTTCCGGCGTTTGGCCCGCCGCCTGGGGCTCGAGGAACCGGCCCTCTACGCCAGCGACGACGATCTGGCGCGGGCTGCCCTGGGTGCCGATCACCCGGCCCTGGAGGGCATCACCCTCGAAGGTCTCCGGGAGACCGGATGGGCCCGGCTGCGCTGGCCGGACCCCTTCCAGCCCTTCCTCGATCGCTTCCCCACATCCTCAGGGAAGTTCGAGTTCAGCTCGCCCCGCGGGGAGCAGGACGGCGTGGGGCGGTTGCCGGGCTATACGCCGCCCCTCGTGGCGGCGGCGTCCGGCGACGACGGGTCGTTCGCGCTGCTGACCCCGGCGAACCAGTTCCTCCTCAACTCGATGTTCGCCAACAGCCCGTCCCACGCCCGGGCGGGGGGATCCACGATCACCCTCCACCCCGACGAGGTGGAGCGCCTCGGCCTCACCGCCGGCCGGGACGTTCGGGTGTGGAATCCCCGGGGGGAGTTCTTCGCCGAGCTGCGGGCCAGCGACGCCGTACCCCCGGGCGTGGCGGTGTGCCCGAAGGGCCAGTGGCCGAAGCTGGCGGGGGGAGCCTCCGCCAACGCCACCGTGGAGGAGCGGGACGCCGACATGGGGCGGGGTGCCGTCTACCACGACACCCGGGTGTTCGTCGGCCCCGCCAAGGGTCGGCCCGGGTCGCCTTCGAGGGGCGGCGGACGCCCCCGCCGAGGCGAAGGGGCGACCCCGCCCGAACCGATGTCCATACGGTCTGAAATCTGAAAGGAGAGCCCATGGCCCTGAGCATGAAGACCCGGTGTCAGCGCTGCGACGCGCGGCTGGAGCCCGCCGATGTCGCCTACATCTGCAGCCACGAATGCACCTACTGCCCCACCTGCGCCGACGCCGCGGGGCCTTGCCCGGGCTGCGGCGGGGAGCTGGTCCCCAGGCCGCGGCGGGGGCCCTTGGAGGACGGTTCGTCGATGACGGTGGAAGGGCTGCGGGGGTTCGGCGACGATTGGGGGCGGGGGGATGTGGAGGCGCTGATGTCATGGATGACCGACGACTGCGTTTACGGCGCCTCCGTCGGCCCCGAGCCCGGGACTACGTTTACCGGCCGTGGCGAGGTGGAGGAGGGCTTCCGCCGGATCCTCGCCTACGAGGACGGCGGCGGGGCGGAGTCCGGACCGATCCACCTCTTCGGCCACCGGGCCATTGCGGAGTGGTCGTACCTGCGGCCGGGGCCCGACGGCCGGCCGCTGCGGTTCCGGGGGTGCGACCTCTTCGAGCTGGAGGGGCGGCGGATCCGCCGCAAGGACGCGTTCATCAAGACCCTGCCGATGGTGAGTCCGACATGAGCGCAGCACTGGACGTCACTCAGAGCGTCGCCCTGGACGTCAAATCCGAGCCCGCCGCAGGCTTGACCCCGTATCGTCCCCGCCGGACCTGGAGTGCGGGGGTTCGTCCCATGGGCGGCTGGCGGCTCAAGGTCTACGGCATGACGGCCCCCGGCGCCGCCCTGGACGGAAGGGTGCTGGCGGCGGGGCTCGAAGCCGCGGCGCGTCGGCTTCCTGCGCCGTCCGCCACGCCCCTGGGCTTCGTCCTGGTCCACCGGGGGGAGCAGGGGGTATGGCTGCAGCGGGGCCTTTGGGCCGACGACATCCTGGAGCAGCGGGTGTGGCTGGCAACCCTCGGCGACACGACCGCCTTCGGCGCAGCCCCCTTCGACGGCTTCGCCGCCTGCGTCTGGGAGTTGGAGGTCATCCTCCACGAGCGCGATGCCTGGGTCCGGCACGTGATGGCGCCCCCAGGGCCCCCCAGCTTCGAGGTCTACCTCGGGGACGTGCTCTCGATCCCTCCAGGGGAAGGGTGACGGGTGCGGCGGTAACTCTTCGGCGCCCTGGGGCGTAGAGAAGACCGAGCCGTTCTTCCCACCCGACCTGGTTCGAGCGATCCGGAGGTACGATGTTCCGACTACCCAGCCCGTCCGACCTTGGCATGGATCTGCGCTACGCCCTGCGGGCGGTTCGCAAAGATTGGCGCCTGTTCGTCTTCGCGGTCCTCATCGTGGGTCTCGGCACCGGCGCCTGCACCGCCATCTACAGTCTACTGAGCCCGCTCATGGTGCGGGACTTGCCCTTCGCCGACTCCGAGCGCCTGGTATGGATCGCCAACGATGGGGAAGGGGGGATGTCGGCGGTAACGTCCCGCACCTCCAACCTGCGGGATTTCCGCGCCGAAAGCCGGGCCTTCGAGGGCATCACCGGATACTTCGCCTTCTTCGACTATCAGACGTACAACCTCGTGGGGGACGGCGAACCGGAGCGCCTCGTGGGGGTAGATGTGGCCCAGGACTTCCTCGACGTCCTGGGGGTGCCGGTGGCCCATGGCCGCAACTTCGACGACGAGGAGGGGGTCTGGGGCGGCCGCAAGGCGATGATCCTGAGTCACGATTTTTGGGTCCGCCGCTTCGCCGCCGATCCTTCGGTGGTGGGGACCGCCCTGACCCTGAACGGGACGCCGACGGAGGTGGTGGGGGTGCTTCCGCAGTCCTTCGACTTCGCCGCCACCTTCGTGCCCCACACCCGGGTGGACTTCCTGCTGCCGTTTCCGATCAGCGATGAGACCGACCTTTGGGGCAACACCCTCTCGATGATCGGACGTCTGGCGCCGGGGGTCAGCGTGGAGAAAGCCCAGGGGGACCTCGAGGCCGTGATCGCGGGCCTCTCCGAAGCGGATCCTGATCGCTGGGGCCTCGGCGCCGTGGTCACGGGCTTGCAGGACCGCATCGCCAGCCCCTTCCGGGCCGCCGGTCTGCTGTTGGCCGGCGCCGCGCTGGTGGTGATGCTCATCGTCTGCGTCAACCTGTCGAACCTGCTTTTGGCCCGCGGTAAGCGCAGGGCGGAGGAAATGGCGGTCCGCAGCGCCCTCGGGGCGCCTCGGAACCGGCTGATTCGCCAGCTGCTGGCGGAGAGCCTGGTGCTGTCCATCGCCGGCTCGGCCCTCGGCCTCGTGATCGCCGTCGCCGCCACCCGTTTCGTGGCCACCAATCCGGCCCTCGAGGTGCCCCTGCTGCGCACCGCCGCCGTCGACACCACGACCCTGCTGTTCGCCGCCGGCCTGTCGCTGGTGGTGACGCTCCTCGTGGGTCTGCTGCCGGCGCTGCAGGTGACCCGGAGGGAGGCGAGCGTGTTCAACGAAGCGGGTCGGGGCCTGAGCGCAGGCCGCGGCAGCACCCGGCTGCGGGAGGGGCTTGTGATCGCCGAGGTGGCGATGGCTTGTATCCTCTTGGTGTTCGGGGGCCTCCTGCTCAAGAGCTTCCAGCGGGTTCTGGACAACGACCTCGGCTTCCGTGCCGATGAGTTGGTGCGTTGGCAGATCAACCCGGAACGGCGGTTCGAGACCCCGGAGGACTCGAACGCCTACTACGGCGAGCTGGTGCGGCGAGTCGAGGCGGTGCCCGGGGTCGAACGGGTCGCCCTGACCGACGCCGCTCCCCTGGGTCGCAATCGGACCTGGGGGGTGGGGGTCCCCGGTGTCGAATACAACGGCTCGTCCACGGTCGGGGCCTTCCCCCACCTCGTCGACGCGAGCTATTTTGGAACCATGGAGATTCCCCTCCTGAGGGGCCGCGTCTTCACCGCCGATGACACCGGCGATCGGGAGACCGTCGCCGTCCTCAACCAGACCGCCGCCAATGTGCTGTTCCGGGGCGAGGAGGCCCTGGGCCGTACTTTCCTGATCGGAGGTGAGCAGGAGGTGCGGGTGGTGGGGGTCGTTGAAGACGTGCTGCATCGGAGCCTGGAGGACGGCGCCGGCCTCCAGATGTACCTGCCCATGACCCAGGTACCGGACTTCCGCACCGTCGACCTGGTGGTGCGCTCCACCCTTCCGGCGTCGACGCTGGCGCGGGACGTCCAGAACGCCATCCGGGCCTACGATCCCGCCCTGCCGGCCCGGGAGTATCAGGCCTTCTCGGCGGTGGTGGAACGGTCCGTCTCCCCCCGCCGGCTGACCCTGGAGCTCCTGGGGTCCTTCGCCGCCACCGCCCTCGTGCTGGCGATCCTCGGCATCTACGGAGTCCTGTCCTTCGCCGTCAGCGAGCGGGTGCGGGAGATCGGCATTCGGATGGCGCTGGGGGAGACCCACGGCGCCGTGCTGGCGCGGGTGATCGGGAAATCCTTGGCCCTGGCGGCCGTCGGCCTCGGGATCGGCGTCGCCGGCTCGATCGCCGTCGCCCGGTGGTCGGCCTCCCTGCTCTACCAGGTGCGGCCCACCGACCCCTCCACCTTCGCCCTGATGGCGGCGCTGCTCCTCGGGGTGTCGGCCGTCGCCGGCCTCGTTCCCGCCTGGCGCGCGGCCCGCACCGACCTGGCGACGGTCCTCAAGGCCGGGGGGTGACGAGGCGGCTCGGGGGCGCGCCGTTCCCCGGAGGCGAGCTCGGCGGGATGGTCGGCGCTATCTGCTCCGCGGTCGGGGGCAAGCCCCGACCCTACTCCGGAGTCGGTCCGGTTGGGTCGACCCGCCTCAGTAGTAGATGCGCGCCAGGCGTCCCCTGAGCTCGTCGGAAAGGGGGTCCCGCACGCCGACGATGTGGAAGACCTTCACCATCGCCCGACGGGCCGCCTGGTTGCGCCACTCCCGATCGGCCTGGGCCAGAGCCAGGTAGTGCTCCAGGGACTCCCGGTAATGGCCCCTGGCCAGCTCGTGGCCCCCTGAGGCGTACCGGGCTTCGAGGTCGCCGGGGTCCGCCTCCAACCGTCGCTCGCAGTCTTCGAGGGTCCCCAGGTCCCACGCCTCTTCGATCAGTTGGACCCCCTCGAGGAGATGGCCGGCGGCCTCGTACTCGTCAGCCCGGGCCGGGATGGTCTCCAGGTGCCGGCGGGAGGCTTTCAGATCCCCTTCGAGGAGCGTTAGACGGGCGAGGGCCAGGTGGGCCGCCATGAGCTCCGGATCGAGGGCGAGGGCCGCCTCCAGGGCGCCGCGGGCGGCCCCCGGGTCCCCCGCTTCGGCGTGGCGCGCGGCGTCCGCCATGTGGCGATCCGCTTCGGTCGGGCAATGGCGACGAAGGAAGGCCCGGATCTGTCGCTCCGGCAGGACCCCCACGAATCGGTCCACCGGCTCCCCGTCTTTGAAAAGGAGGACGTTGGGAATGCCCTGGACGCCGTATCGCGTCGCCAGATCTTGGTTCTCGTCGCTATTGATCTTGACGAGCTCGAAGGGGGCGTTCGCTTCACCCGCGAGTCGTTCGAGGATCGGGCCCAAGGTCCGACAGGGTCCACACCAGGGTGCCCAGAAGTCCACCAGGACGGGCACTTCGCTGGAGCGCTGGAGTACCGAAGCGTCGAACGATGCGGCGGTGACGTCGAAGGTCGAGGGGCTGGAGTCCATGGCTACAGTCTAACCGACCGTCGGGAGGGGGGATGGGGTTCGGCTGCGGGGAGCGGCCAAGGGATAGGGTCTAGGTATCGTGGGAAGGGGAAAAACTCCTTGGACCATAAGGCTCAATTGCCAAGTGCCTGGGAACAGGTGGATAATCTAGGTGTTTAGTGTGGTATTCTCAGTTGCGCAACAGTGAATGTGCGGCGTGAGCTTTGGTCTCGACGGCTACGAATTAGACGTTTTCGAGCCACCGCGAGGGGAATCGCGGCGAGTTCCCGCCTTTCTTTGTGAGTCTTGATGAGTGTCCTCCCGGAACGTGGTGCCACCGTTTGAATAAAGATTCCCGGGAGTTGTGGAGGCCAAAGGCGCCCTCCTCCGGCCAGCTTAGTCAGTAGACCCCGGACGCCCGTCCACCGAGCCCCCATTTGGTCCACCGGGCGAACGCGGTATCGAAGCGAGGACTTTGCTCCCCTGGGGAAGCTCTGTCTTGAGCGATCTGCCTAGGCGTCTTTCGTCCATGGGGAGAGAGGGAAAGTTTCGAGTGGACGAACGGAGACTTGATCGATGAATCCGAAGGCAAGCGGTTCATTCGGCGATCGACCCCGGGCCGTCGTGGTCGGTGCCGGTCTGGCCGGATCCATGATGGCCATCTACCTGGGCCGCGCCGGCTACGGGGTCGACGTCTACGAACGCCGGGCGGATCTCCGCGCCGAAGACCAGGACGGCGGCCGCTCCATCAACCTGGGGCTTTCCGCCCGCGGGCTCAAGGCCCTCGAACGGGCGGGCCTCAAGGACCACATGCTCGAGCGGGCGGTGGTCATGGCGGGTCGGGTGGTCCACCGGATCGACGGCGGCGATGTGTTCCAGCCGTACGGCAAGGATCAGAGGGAGGTCCTGCACTCCATCGATCGCCAGGAGCTGAACCGCATCCTGATGACCCGAGCCGAAAGCGCGGGGGAGGTGCGGATCCACTTCCGCCACCGGCTGAAGGACCTCGACAAGAGCGCCCGGACCCTCACCTTCGAGGATCTCGACACCGGCGCCGAGGAGACGGTGGAGGCGCCGCTGGTGATCGGAGCCGACGGTGCATTCTCCACGGTGCGGCAGAAGCTGCACGTGGGGGAACGGGCGGATTTCCAGCAGGAGTTCCTGCCCTGGGGTTACAAGGAGCTGACCCTGCCGGCGGACCCCGGCGGCCGCTCCCGAGTCAAGCTCGACGCCCTCCACGTCTGGCCCCGGGGCCAGGCCCTGATCGTCACCCACCCGAATCGGGACGGTTCCCACACCGTGACCCTCTTCCTACCCTTCGAGGGCGGCCGGAACAGCTTCGAGGCCCTGCGCCGGCCGGCGGACGTGGAGCGTCTTTTCGCCGAGCAGTTCCCGGATCTTCCGCCGCTGATGCCGGACCTCGTCGAGCAGTTCTTCGACAATCCCGTCGGGCGCCTCGTCACCACCCGCACCCAGCCTTGGTTCAGCTCCGACTGGGCGGTGCTCTTGGGGGACGCCTGCCACGCCGTCTACCCGTTCTACGGCCAGGGGATGAACTCCGCCCTCGAAGACTGTGTGGTGCTCGCGGATCTACTGCAGGGACGCCGGCACGGCTTCGAAGAGGCGTTTCGCCGCTTCCAGGCCCGCCGCAAGATCCACACCGACACCCTGGCGGAGCTTTCGAAGCAGAACTTCTTGGAGCTTTCGAGCCACCTGCGCTCGCCGGCCTTCGTCCTCCGCAAGAAGCTCGACGTGTGGCTCAACCGGCTCTTCCCAGAGCTGTGGAAGCCCCTCTACTCACAGGTGGCCCACACCACCGTCCCGTACGCCGACGCGGTTGCCAGGTCCCAGCGCCAGGAACGGTACCTCGGGCTGGCCGCCGGCGCCCTCGGGCTCCTGGGGGCCGTCTGGCTGTCCCGCGGCCGTCGCCGTTGACGGCTAGGACCTGACGGTCACGCATGGAGGACGAGATGTCGAAGCCGGGTGGAGGGCAGAACGGCACGGTGCTTGACGGCAACACGCTTCACGGCCTGCTGGCGGCCCAGGCGGAGCGCAGCCCGGACGCGGTGGCGCTGGTGGACGGCGGGGTTCGGCTCACCTACGGAGAGCTGTCGGACCGGATCCGCCGGCTGGCGGCGCGCCTGCGGAGTCTCGGCGTCGGTCCGGAGGAGCCCGTCGCCGTTTGCCTGGAGCGGTCCGCCGACCTGGTGGTGGCCCTCGCCGCGGTGCTCGAGGCGGGGGGCGCCTACCTGCCCCTCGACCCGGGCTACCCGCCGCAGAGGCTCGCCTTCATGCTCGAGGATGCCTGGGCCCGCCTTGTGCTGACCCGGCCGGCCCTGGCGGATCTGGTGGATCGACCCGGAACCGAGCCCGTCTTTCTCGGCGAGCTGCTGGAATCGACCGAGGTCGGGGCGGCGCCGCGGCGAGCGGTCCACCTGCCCGGATCCCTCGCCTATCTGATCTACACCTCGGGTTCCACCGGCCGGCCGAAGGGGGTGGCCATCACCCACGCCAACGCCGTTTCCATGCTGCGTTGGGCGTCCCGAATCTACTCCGACGACGAGCTCTCCGGCGTGCTGGCGGCGACCTCGGTGTGCTTCGACCTCTCGATCTACGAGCTGTTCCTTCCCCTGGCCCGGGGCGGCACGGTGATCCTGGCGCGGGACGCCCTGGCCCTGCCGATGCTGCCGGCCCGCGACGAGGTGACCCTCATCAACACCGTTCCGTCGGCGATGACGGAGCTGGCGGCGTCGGCGGAGATCCCCACCTCCGTGGTTACGGTGAACCTGGCGGGGGAGCCCCTGAAGCGCGCTTTGGTGGACCGGATCCACGGCGCCGGCGTCCGCCGGGTCTACAACCTCTACGGACCCTCCGAAGACACCACCTACTCCACCTGGGTCCGGGTTCCCCGGGGCCGCCCGGACGAGCCCACCATCGGAATCGCCGTCGACGGCACCCGCTGCCACGTCCTGGATCCGTCCGGCGCCGAGGTCCGCGACGGTGACGAGGGGGAGCTCTACCTGGCGGGTGACGGGGTCTCCCGGGGCTACCTGGGGCGACCGGCGGCGACGGCGGAGCGCTACCTGCCGGATCCCTTCTCCGAAGCCCCCGGCGCCCGGCTTTACCGGACCGGTGACCGGGTCCGCCCGCGGGTGGACGGCGAGCTCGATTTCCTCGGTCGGCTCGATCACCAGGTGAAGCTGCGGGGATTCCGCATCGAGCTGGGGGAGATCGAGTCGGCCCTGTCGGGCCACGACGCGGTCCGGATGGCAGTGGCGACGGTGCGCGACGACGGCGGGGACGACGGATCCCCGGATCCGCGGCTGGTGGCCTACGTGGAGACGGACCGCGCCGACCTGGGGCCGGAGGAGCTCCGTGACCACGTCGCCCGGACCCTGCCGGAGCACATGGTGCCGCGGGCCTTCGTCGTCCTCGACCGGATGCCCCTGACCCCCAACGGCAAGGTGGACCGGAAGGCCCTGCCGGCGCCGACGTCCTCCGCCCTGTCCGGGCGCTCGCCCTACGTTGCCCCCCGCACCGAGGCGGAGCGCCGGGTGGCCTCGTGGATGGGGGAGCTGCTCGGTGCGGACGAGATGGGGGCCGAAGACGACTTTTTCGCCCTCGGCGGCCACTCCCTCCTGGCGGGGGGCCTCGCCGCGCGGGTCCGCTCGGAGCTGGGGGTCGCCATGGGGCCGAGGCAGCTCTTCGACACGCCGACCGTGGCGGCCTTGGCGGCCTGGATCGAAGGGGAGCCCGTCGCCGGGTCCGCCTCCGCCCTGACGCCCCTCGAACCGGGTGCGGAGCCGCCCCTGACGGCGGCGCAGAGCGGCCTGTGGTTCCTGATGCGGCTCGACGAGTCTTCGGCCCTCTACAACGTGCCGGTGGCCATGGAGCTGCGGGGGGACCTGGAGATCCCCAGGCTGCGGCGCGCCCTGTCCACCCTGACCTCCAGGCACGGGGTCCTGCGTAGCCGGTTCCGGGGGGTCGATGGACGACCGCGGCTCCGCATCGACGACGGTCCGGGCTTCACGTTAGACGTCCGGGATTGGCGAGGGGATGCCCGGGATTGGAGGGGAGGCGCCCGGGACCTGAACCGCCAACGGGCCCTGCGGCTGCTGGAGACCGAGGCCCGCCGTCCTTTCGACCTCGAGCGAGGTCCCCTGCTCCGGGTCACGGTGCTTCGCCTCGAAGACGAGGTCCACCTCCTCATGGTGAACCAGCACCACCTGGTGACCGACGGGGTGTCCCTACAGATCCTCTTCCGCGAGCTGGCGGCGTCCTACGGCGGGGAGATCCTCCCCCCGCTGACGGTGCAGTTCCCCGACGTCGCCGCCTGGCAGCGCCGGAGACTGACGGCCGGGGAGCTCGGCGGGCAGCTGGACTACTGGCGCACCGCCCTGGCGGGGCTCGACGAGGGGGCCATGGAGCTGCCCGTCGACCGACCGCGGCCGACCCGTCCCTGGCACGCCGGGGATCGGCTCCAATTCGAGCTCGGAGCGGACCTGGTGGCGGAGCTGGAGGCCCTGGGCCGGCGCCACGGAGCCACCCCCTTCATGACCCTGCTCGGGCTTTTCCAGGCCTGGTTGGCACGGCTGACGGGGAACACCGATGTGGCGGTGGGGGCCCCGGTGGCTGATCGGGCCCGGCCCGAGACGGAGCCGCTGCTGGGGTTCTTCGTCAACATGGTGGTGGTGCGTACGGGCCTCGGGGGGAATCCGACCCTCGGCGAGATCCTCGGGCGGGTCCGTTCGGCGGTCCTCGGGGCCTTCGAGAACCAGGAAGTGCCCTTCGAGCGGGTGGTGGACGCCCTGCGGCCGGACCGCCAGCTGGGCCGCCATCCCCTGGTGGACGTGGTCTTCCAGATGCGGGACGACTACTTCGGCCGGGAGGTCTTCCCGGGGACGGCGGCGTCCCGGATCGACGTCCACAGCGGCACGTCGAAGTACGACCTCGACGTCGCGGCGATCCGCGACCCCGGCCTCGGCGGCGGCCTTCGGGTGGAGGTGGAGTTCAGCACCGAGCTCTTCGACCGCGGCACGGTGGAGCGGCTGATGGCGAGCTACAAAGCCCTCCTGGAGTCGGCGTCGGCGGCTCCGGACGTCCGGCTGTCGGGGCTCGACCTCGTGCCGGCGGACGACCTGGCACTCCGGTACTCGCGGTGCGGAGCGCCGGCGGGGCCGGTCCACGACGGCGGCCTGCATCGCCGCTTCGCACAGATCGTCGCCGAGGCCGGGGACGACCCCGCCCTCTCCTTCGCCGACGGGGAGCTGACCTACCGCCAGCTAGATCTGCGGGCCGCCGGGCTGGCGCGCCGCCTGCGGCGCCTAGGGGTGGGTTTCGGGACCCCGGTGGCGGTGTGCCTGGAGCGCTCGGCGTCCTTCGTGACCTCGATCCTCGCGGTGATTCAGGCCGGCGGCGCCTACGTCCCCCTCGACCCCGCCTACCCCCGCGAGCGGCTGGCCTTCATGCTGGAGGACACCGGCGCCCCCGTGGTGATCACCGACGGGGCCCTCGCCGAACTGCTGCCGATCGCCGAGCACGGCTTGCGGGTGGTGGACCCCTCCGACATCGGTGACGGGGACGGCGGGCCCGTCGATCCGCCGCCGGCGTCCGCCAACGCCGGGGATCTTCCGGCGGTGATTCACTTCACCTCCGGCTCCACCGGTCGGCCCAAGGGGGTGGCCCTTCCCCAGCGGGGTCTGCTCCGCCTGGTGGTGGACTCGGGCTACTTCGACATCGTTCCAAGCGACCGGTTGGCCCAGCTTTCCAACGTGTCCTTCGACGCCGCCAGCTTCGAGATCTGGGGCGCCCTGCTCCACGGCGCCGAGCTGGTGGGGGTGGCCGCCGACGACCTGGCGTCGGCCTCGGCCCTGCGTCGGCGCTTCGACGAAGGTGGCGTCACCGTCGCCTTCCTCACCACCGCCCTGATGCAGCAGTTCGCCCGCGAGGACCCGGAGGTCTACCGGGGCCTGCGGGGGGTCTTCTTCGGCGGCGAGCGCTGCGACCCCGACGCCGTCCGCCGCGCCCTATCCGGCGGTCCGCGGGGCCTCTACCACGCCTACGGCCCCACCGAGGACTCCACCTACGCCACCGTCGGCCGGGTGGAGGCGGTCCCCGAGGGGGCGTCTTCGGTTCCCATTGGGGGGCCCATCGCCGCCACCGACCTCTGGATCGTCGACCGGTGGGGGCGCCCCCTGCCCGCCGGCGCGGTGGGGGAACTTTGGCTCGGAGGCGGCGGCCTCGCCTTCGGCTACCACCGCCGCCCGGGGCTCACCGCCGGGGTCTTCGTGCCCCACCCCGTCAGCGACGAGCCGGGGGCCCGGGCCTACCGCACCGGCGACCTGGCCCGCTGGCTGCCCGGCGGTGAGATTGACATCATCGGCCGCATCGACCACCAGGTCAAAGTTCGGGGTTTCCGGGTCGAGCTGGGGGAGATCGAGTCGGCCCTCGGCCAGCATCCAGGGGTGGCGGCCCAGGCGGTGACCCTCCAGGGGGACGGCCGCGGCGGCAAGCGGCTGGTGGCCTACGTGGTCCCCGAAGCCGACCCTGAGGCGGACGGGGCGCCGTCCCCGGGGGAGCTGCGGTCCTTCCTCAGCGAATCCCTGCCGGACTACCTGGTGCCGTCGGCCTACCAGTTCCTGGACCGCCTGCCGCTCACCCCCAACGGCAAGGTGGACCGCCGCGCCCTGCCGTCCTTCGATTTCCGCCGCGCCGGGCTCGATTCCGACGGGGTGGCGCCGCGAAACCCCACCGAGGGGACGCTGGCGGATCTCTGGTGCGAGATCCTCGGCATGGAGGAGCTCTCCGTGGAGGCGAGCTTCTTCGAGCTCGGCGGCCATTCCCTCCTCGGCAGTCAGCTGCTGGCCCGGGTGCGGGATGGGTTCGGGGTCGAGCTGCCCCTGCGGGCGCTCTTCGAGGCGCCGACGGTGGAGGCCATGGCCCGCCGGATCGAAGGGGAGGCACCGGCCGACCTGGGGCCGGAGCTGAAGCCGCGGTCGGCGGAGGCGCCCTTGGAACTGTCGCCGGGCCAGCGGCGAATGTGGTTCCTCCAGCGCCTGGATCCGGAATCCCCCCTCTACAACATCCCCCTCGCCACCGAGATGGAGGGCGCCCTCGACCTCGAGGCCCTGGGGCGGGCCCTCGACGAGGTGGTGCGCCGGCATCGGGTGCTGCGGACCCGCTACCTGGAGCGGGACGGCGAGCCGGTGGCGGTGCTGGACCCGCCCGCCGCCGTGCCGCTGCCGGTGGAGGACCTCGCCCACCTCGGCGAAGGCGCCGCCCGCCGTCGCCTCGGGGATCTCGTTCGCCGGGGTGCCCACACCCCCTTCGACCTCGAAACCGGTCCGGTGTTTCGGGCCCGCCTGGCGCGCCTCGGGGCGGAGCGCCACGTCCTGATCCTGGACGTCCACCACATCGCGTCCGACGGGTGGTCCCATACGGTCCTCGGCCGTGAGATCGGAGCGCTATACGGCGCCTTCCGCCGGGGCCTGCCGTCGCCCCTGGCGGAGCCGCCGCTGCAATACGCCGATGTCGCCGCGTGGCAGAACGCTGTTCTTGCCGGCGACCCCACCGCCGCGTCCGTCGAGGTCTGGCGCCGTCGTCTCGAGGGCCTGGGGGCCGTCGAGCTGCCGCTGGACCATCCACGTCCGCCGGTGGAGAGCCACCGCGGCGAGCTGGCGGTGGTCACCCTGCCGGCGGAGCTCGGGGAGGCGCTTCGGGGCCTGGCCGCCGGCGGCGACACCCTCTTCGTGACCCTCCTGGCGGCCTTCGCCGGGTTGGTGCACCGCTATACCGGCGGAGTCGACCTGGCGGTGGGGATGCCGACGGCGGGGCGCGGGCACACCGGCCTGGACGACGTGGTGGGATTCCTCGTCAACACCCTGGTCCTGCGCCTCGATCTCTCCGGGGATCCGACCTTCAGCGAGGCGGTGGCCCGGGCCCGGGAGACGTTCCTCGATGCGCAGGCCCACGGCGAGGTGCCGTTCGAGAGGCTGGTGGAGGAGCTGGCGCCGGAGCGGGACACCTCCCGGCACCCTTTCTTCCAGCTGTTCTTCCAGGTCCTGGACCTCGACCTGGCGCCGGAGATTCCGGGTCTCCGGACCCGCCCCCTGGAGGCCCATACGGGGACGGCGAAGTTCGATCTGGAGCTCACCGTCTACGACCGACCCTCGGGGCTGCGCCTCGAAGCGGAATACGCCGCCGATCTCTTCGAACCCGCGACCGTAGAGCGGTTCCTGGGGGTCTACGGCGAGTGGCTCGGATCGGTGGCGGCGGACCCCGGTCGACGGCTGTCGGAGCTGCCGGTACACACCGCCGCCGACACCCGAGCCCTGGCGAGGTGGAACGACACCGACGAGCCCTTCCCCGGTGAGACAACCCTGGCGCAGCTGGTGGCGGCCCAGGCCGCCGCCACCCCAGAACGCACCGCGCTGATTGGCGGCGAGGAAAGGCTGACCTACGCCGAGCTGGCGGGGCGGGCGGCGGCGCTCGCGGCGGACCTACGCCGCGCCGGCGCCGCGCCGGGGGAGCGGGTGGCCCTGTGCCTGGAGCGGACCCCCGATCTGGTGGTGGCGGTCCTCGCCGCCGCCTGGACCGGCGCCACCTACGTGCCCCTCGACCCCGCCTACCCCGAAGCGCGGCTCCGCTTCACCCTCGCCGACGCCGATGCCCGCCTGCTGGTGAGCCAGCGCCGGCTGGAGGGCCTGCTGCCGGCGGCCCGTCCGACGACCCTTTTCGTCGACGACCCGGCGGAGGCCGGCGGTGAGCTCGGTACCGTCACGGACCCGACGCCGGTGCCCGGCGACGCCCTGGCCTACGTCATCTACACCTCCGGTTCCACCGGCGCGCCCAAGGGGGTCGCCATCAGCCACCGCAACGCCGCGGCCATGGTGGCGTGGAGCCACGGCGTGTTCGGCGCCGACGAGCTGGCGGGCGTCCTTTTCTCCACGTCGGTGTGCTTCGACCTTTCGATTTTCGAGATTTTCGTCCCCCTCTCCCGGGGCGGAGCGGTCATCCTGGCGGAGAACGCCCTCGCCCTTCCCCGGTTGCCGGCACGGGGAGAGGTGACGCTGGTGAACACCGTTCCGTCGGCCCTGCGGGAGCTGCTGCTGGAGGAGCGACTGCCGCCGTCGGTGGTCACCGTCAACCTGGCGGGGGAAGCCCTGCCCCGGGACCTCGTCGAGCGCGCCTACGCCGAGCCCGCCGTGGAGCGGGTCTACAACCTCTACGGACCTTCGGAGGACACCACCTACTCCACGTGGGCCCTGGTGCCGGAGGGGGTCACGCCCCCCATCGGCCGGCCCGTGGGCAACAGCCGGGTGCTCCTCCTGAGCCCCGGCCTGCACCCGGTGCCCCTGGGGGCGCCTGGGGAGCTGTACATGGCCGGGGAGGGGGTCAGCCGGGGCTACCTCGGCCGCCCGGCCCTCACCGCCGAACGCTACCTGCCGAACCCCGAGGCCAGCCGCCCGGGGGAGCGGATGTACCGCACCGGGGACCTGGCCCGCTGGCGGCCCGACGGGCAGCTGGCCTACCTCGGCCGCATCGATCATCAGGTCAAGGTGCGGGGCTTCCGCATCGAGCTGGGGGAGGTGGAGGCGGTGCTCGGCGACCACCCGGCGGTCCGCGAGCGGGTGGCGGTGGCCCAGACCGGAGACGACGGTGTCGCCCGGTTGGTGGCCTATGTGTCCGCCGTCGACGGGGATCGTCCGCCGACGGCGGAGGCGCTGCGGGTCCACGTCGCGGCGGCGCTGCCGTCCCATATGGTGCCGTCGGTCTTCGTGGTGTTGGGCGACCTCCCCCTGACCCCGAACGGCAAGGTGGACCGAAAGAAGCTGCCGCCGGTGGACGGCGCCCTCGACGGGGCGGGCGGGGGAGCCCGGGTCGCCCCCAGGACCGACCTCGAACGCCGGCTGGCGGACCTCTGGGGCGAGCTGCTGGGGACGGAGGAGACCCCCGGCGTCTTCGACAATTTCTTCGCCCTCGGCGGCCATTCCCTGCTGGGGACCCGCCTGCTGGCCCGGATGCGGGGCCGCTTCGGCGTCGACCTGCCCCTGCGGGCGGTGTTCGAGTCCCCCACCGTGGCGTCGATGGCGGAGGTGATCGCTGAGGCGGTCCAGGCGGACCGGTCCGGCGCCGCGGCCCCCGAGGCCGATCGACTTCTCCCCACGGTGGCCGACGGTGACGCCGCGCCCCTCTCCCCGGGGCAGCAGCGCCTCTGGTTCCTCCATAGGCTGGATCCCTCCTCGCCGGTCTACAACGTGCCCCTGGCCCTCGAGTTGGAGGGGGATCTCGACCGCGATGCGCTGCGGGGGTCGATCGCCGAGCTGGTGCGTCGCCACGCCGTGCTGCGCAGCCGCTTCGTCGACGGTGACGGAGGCCCGGTGCAGATCGCGTCGCCGCCCCCCGGGGCCGGCGGCGGCCCGCCGCTTCCGTTGGACGACCTGACCGCCGAGGGAGCCGCGGGGCTCGCGGCGTGGATCGACGCCGAGTCCCGGACCCCCTTCGACCTGGCGGCGGGGCCGCCGATGCGGGCACGCCTGGCCCGAACCGGTCCGGCGCGCCACCTCCTGCTCCTCCATCTCCACCACATCGTCTGCGACGGTGAATCCCTGAATCTCCTCGTCCGCGAGCTCGGCGCCGTCTACAGCGCCCTCGTTCGCGGCGAAGCTCCTTCGCTGCCGGCGCAGGCGATCGGCTACGGCGACTTCGCCCTGTGGCAGCACCGCCGCCTGGAAGACCCTGTACGGGAGCGGGATCTCGACTACTGGCGCCGACGCCTGGCGGGCCTCGGGTCCGGCGGCATGGAGCTGCCGGCGGACCGGCCGCGGGCCTCTGAAGCCCGGCGCAGCGGTGACACCCTTACGGTGGAGCTGCCCGAAGGGGTGGCGTCGGCGCTACGGGGCCTGGCCCTGGACCGGGGCACGACCCTTTTTGCCGTCGCCTTCACGGCCTTCAAGGCCTGGCTGGCCCGCCTCACCGGCAAGACCGACGTCGTCGCGGGCACGCCGGTGTCCGGTCGGGGCCCCGCCGAGGCGGAGGGGCTCGTGGGCTTCTTCGTCGACACCCTGGTGATGCGCACCGATCTGTCCGGGGACCCGACCTTCGTCGAGGCCCTCGGCCTGGTGGAAGCCACCGTTCTCGAAGCCTTTGATCACCAGGGGATCCCCTTTGAGACCTTGGTGGAGGAGCTGCAGCCGGAGCGGCGGCTCGGCAAGACGCCGTTCTTCGACGTCATCTTCCAGGTCCGCCGTAGGGACGACGGCGCCGGGCTGATGCCGGGGCTCGACACCCGCCTGCGGGAGATCCACACCGGCGGCACCAAATTCGATGTCGACGTCGCCCTGGTGGAGGAGGGGCAGCGCCTGCTGTTGGAGGTGGAGTTCGACGCCGACATGTTCGAGGGGCCCAACCTGGCGAGTCTGGTGGCCAGCTACGGGGCTCTCCTTGGGTCGGCGGTCGCCGACCCCGGCGCCCGGCTTTCGGCCCTCGAAACCGTTTCCCCGGAACAGCGACGGTGGCTGGCGGAGACCTGGAACGAGCCGCGGGGCTCGGCGCCCCTCGACTCGGGCCTGTACCCGCTGTTCGCCCGGGTCGCCGCGGCCCGGCCCGACGCCCCCGCGGTTACCGTCGACAGGACCCGATTCACCTACGGAGAGCTGGCGGCGGCGAGCCACCGGCTGGCGGAGCGGCTTTCCGCCGCCGGCGTCGGCGCTGGCGACCCGGTGGCGGTGTGCCTCGGCCGTTCGGCGGAGATGGTGATCGCCATGGTGGCGATCCTGGAAGCCGGCGGAGCCTACGTCCCCCTCGACCCCACCTACCCGGAGGAGCGGCTGACCTTCATGCTGGAGGACACCGGGGCGACGGTGCTGATCGCCGACGAAAGCGGGGTCCGGCGGCTTCCGAGGCTCGCGGACGGCGTCGCCGTCCTCGCCCCCGACGGCTCGTGGTTGCGGCGTGGGGACGGAGCCCCCGCTGCGAACGCCGCACCCGTCGGGCCGCCGGCGGGCCCGGATCACCCGGCATGTGTGATCTACACCTCCGGATCCACCGGACGCCCCAAAGGGGTGGTGATTCCGCAGCGGGGGGTGGCGGCCCTGGTGCTCGGCGGCGGCGATCTAACGTTTTCTGCGGACGACCGGGTGAGCCACGGCTCGAATGTCTCCTTCGACGCCGCCACCCTGGAGATCTGGGGGGCCCTGCTGAGCGGCGCCGAGTTGGTGATCCTCGACGCGGACTCCCTGATCTCGGCCGACGCGCTGCGTCGCCGCATCGAAGCGAACCGTCTCACCGTCACGTTCCTCACCACCTCCCTGATGCAGCAGCTGGCGCGGCAGGATCCGACGGTCTTCCGCGGCCTCCGTGCCCTGATCTTCGGCGGCGAGCGCTGCGATCCCGACGTCGTCCGTTCCCTGGCGTCGGCGGGGGGACCGACCCTCCACAACGCCTACGGCCCCACCGAGGCCACCACCATCGCCACGATGGAGGAGATCCGGGGGCTGCCCGCCGACGCGCCGTCGGTGTCCATCGGCCTCGCCGTCGATCACACCGAGCTCTGGGTCCTCGACCGCTGGGGCCGCCCGTCGCCGGTGGCGGCGGCCGGCGAGCTGGCCATCGGGGGGCCGGGCCTGGCCCACGGCTACCTGGGTCGGCCGGCCCGTACCGCGGCGGCCTTCGTGCCCCACCCCGCGCCCCCCAGCCCCGGGGAACGGCTCTACCGGACCGGCGATCTGGTGCGCCTGCGGCCGGAGGGGCGGCTGGAGTTCCTCGGCCGCATCGACCAGCAGATCAAGGTTCGGGGCTTCCGGGTCGAGCCGGGGGAGATCGAGACGGCCCTGGGGCAGCTCGACGGGGTGTCGGCGGCGGCCGTCGTCCTGCAGGAGGACGGCGCCGGGTCCAAGCGCCTGGTGGCCTACGTGGTCCCCACCGCCGAGGCGCCGAAGGTGTCGGATCTGCGGGACGCCCTGGGGCGGTCCATGCCGGCCTTCCTCGTCCCCACCGCCTTCCAATTCCTGGACTCCATTCCGCTGACCCCGAACGGCAAGGTGGACCGCAGGGCCCTACCGGCCTTCGAGTTCCAGCGGGCCGGTCGTTCCGAAGAGGTGGTGGAGCCCGGGACGGCCCTGGAGAAGGTGCTGGCGCGGCTTTGGCGGGAGAACCTCGGCGCCGAGGCGGTCGGCCTCGGCGACAGCTTCTTCGAGCTGGGCGGCCACTCCCTGCTCGCCACCCGCGTCTTCAACGACATGGCGGAGGAGCTCGACCTGGACCTTCCCCTGCAGCTGATCTTCCAGGCCCC
>JBCDIS010000136.1:0-19066 GCA_038748685.1 Acidobacteriota bacterium
CTCGGGTATTGGAAGGAACGGCTGAACGGAGCCCCCACCGTCCTCGACCTCCCCACCGACCGACCGCGGCCGGCGACCCCCCGCTACCGCGGCGCCCGGATCCAGGTGGCCTTCGATCCGGAGCTCACCAGATCCCTCGGGGAGATGGGACGGCGCAGCGGAGCCAGCCAGTTCATGATCCTGCTGGCGGCCTGGGCCGCGATGCTCCGGCGGCTGACGCAGCAGGACGACCTGCTGGTGGGTACCCCCATCGCCGGCCGACACCGTTCGGAGGTGGAGGGCCTCGTCGGTCTCTTCGTCAACACCCTGGTGCTCAGGCTCGACGCCCCGGACGATGCGACGTTCCATGAGCTGGTCGAACGGACCCGCACCGAGGTGCTGGGGGCCTACCAGCACCAGGACCTCCCCTTCGAGCACCTCGTGGACGCCCTGGACATCCCCCGGGACCTCTCCCACAACCCCCTGTTCCAGAATCTCTTCGTCTTCCACCAGGGGAACGAGGGCTCCGGCGCCCCCGAGCCAGGATCCGGCGGATTGCGGGCGGACCTGCCGTCCATCGACAACCAAACCTCGAGGTTCGACCTGAGCATGGTGCTGGTGGATCGGGGGTCCAGCTACACCGGCTTCCTGGAATACGACGTCGATCTTTTCGAGCCGCAGACGGTGGAGCGCTGGCTCGGCTACTACGTCCGCCTGCTGGAAACGGTGGCGCGGGATCCGGAGGTCCGCCCCTCGGGGCTCGACCTCCTCGGCGCCGACGAGCGCCTGCGTCAGCTGGAGACGTGGAACGACACCCGGCGCCCGGCCCCGCCGGCCTCCCTCGTCACCCTGGTGGCGAGCCAGGCGGAGCGCACCCCCGAATCGGTGGCGCTGGAGGAACCCTCCGGACGCCGACTCACCTACCGAGAGCTCGTCTCCAGGAGCCGGCGGCTGGCCCGTCATCTCCGCGGTCTCGGCATCGGCCCCGAGATCCCCGTCGGCGTGCTCTTGGAGCGCGGCGTCGACATGGTGGTCACCCTGCTGGCGATCCAGGAGGCGGGTGCGCCATACGTGCCCCTCGACCCCGCCTACCCGACGGATCGCCTGCGCTACATGCTCGACAGCTCGGGGGCGCCCCTGGTGGTCACCACCGCCTCGATCCCCGAGGAGACCCGACTGCTGGACGGAGACTCCGGCGGCGGCCTTCGCTGGGTCCGTCTCGACGTCGAGGCGGCCGCGATCGAGGCCCAGGACGACGCCCCCCTCGGCATCGACGCCGGGCCGGAGCAGCTTTCGTACGTCATCTACACCTCCGGATCCACCGGCCGCCCCAAGGGGGTCATGGTCCCCCAGGGGGCGCTGGTCAATTTCCTGCGGTCGATGGCCGACCGACCGGGTATCGGCCCCGACGACGTGCTGCTGTCGGTGACCACCCTGTCCTTCGACATCGCCGCCCTCGAGCTCTACCTGCCCCTGACCCGGGGAGCCACGGTGCTCGTTCCCGATCGCGAAACCGCCGGCGACGGCCGTTGGCTCCAGGAGTTGCTCAAGACCACGGAGGCCAGCATCCTGCAGGCGACGCCGGCGACCTGGCGCATGCTTCTGGACACGGGGTGGGAAGGAAAACCTGGTCTCAAGGCTCTGTGCGGAGGGGAGGCCCTGCCGGTGGAGCTGGCGCGGCGCCTCAACGGCCTGGGGGTCGAGCTGTGGAACGTCTACGGCCCGACGGAGGCGACGGTCTGGGCCACCCGGCGCCGGGTGGCGGCGGGCGAGGAAGCCCGTCGAGCCGAGCCCTCGGTGACCCTCGGCACGCCCCTGGACAACACGGAGGTTTACGTCACCGACCCCCGGAGCCGGCTCGCCTTGACCGCGGTCCCGGGTGAGCTCCTGATCGGCGGCGACGGCCTCGCCCGGGGATACCGAGGCCAGCCCGGCCTGACGGCGGAACGCTTCGTGCCGGATCCCTTCTCCGGTCGACCCGGCGCCCGCCTGTATCGCACCGGCGATCGGGTCCGACGCCTGCCCCTCGGGGATGGCGGCAGCGACCTGGAGTTCCTCGACCGCCTCGACCACCAGGTCAAAGTCCGGGGGTACCGGATCGAGCTGGGGGAGATCGAATCGTGCCTGGCGGCGCAGGAAGCCGTCCACGAAGCGGTGGTGTCGGCGCGGGAGGACGAGCCCGGCCAGGCCCGCCTGGTGGCCTACCTGGTCTTGGCGAACGGGCACCGCGGAACCGAGACGCCCAAGCTGGCGGCGGCACTGCGCCCCGCCCTCGCCGCCCGGCTGCCGGACTACATGGTGCCCTCCGCCTTCGTCGTCCTCGAGGCCCTACCCCTCACCGCCAACGGCAAGACCGACCGGCGGGCGCTGCCGGCGCCGGAGAAGGATCGCTCCAGCGTTGGCGCCGAGTTCGTGCCGCCGACGACCCCCGTCGAAGAGACCCTGGTGGAAATCTGGGGGCAGGTGCTGGGGGTCGAGCGCATCGGCGTCCGGGACAATTTCTTCGAGCTCGGGGGGCACTCGTTGCTGGCCACCCAGGTCATGGCCAGGGTCAGCGAGCGGTTCGACCTCGATCTCCCCCTGCGCACCCTATTCGAGTCCCCCACCGTCGCGGGATTGGCCAACGCCATCCTGGCCCAAGAGGTGTCCCAGGCCGACGACGACCTCCTCGAACAACTTCTCGCCGAGCTCTAAACCCCAGGAGTGATCATGAGCAAGTCCGACCTCGCCCAACGCATCGCGGCCCTGCCGCCGGAGAAGCGCGCCGCCCTCCTCGCCAAGCTCCAGCAGGCGGAGGGGCGGAAGGGGCGCGGCGCCGTGGAGGCGATTCCTAGGGTCCCGAGGGACCAGCCCCACTACGAGCTCAGCTTCGCCCAGCAGCGGCTATGGGTCCTCGGCCAGTTCGACCCCGGCAGCGCCGAATACAACATCCCCATGGGCTTTCGCCTCTTCGGCGCCTTGGACCCCGAACGCATGCGCCGGGCCCTCCTCGACTTGATCGCCCGCCACGAGTCCCTTCGCACGACGTTCATCGCCGTCGACGGCAAGCCGCGGCAGGTGATCCATCCTTCCCTGGAGGTGCGGCTGCCGGTGGTGGACCTGCGCCCCCGGGACCGGGACCGCCGCGAGCCCGACGCCCGGTTCGAGGTCTCGGTGGACGCCAAGAAACCCTTCGACCTCGAGAAGGGCCCGCTGCTCCGGGGCACCCTGTTCCAGCTCGACGACGAGGAGTTCCTTCTCTACCTCAACGTCCACCACATCACCTTTGACGGCTGGTCCAACGGCGTTCTGGTCCGCGAGCTGCTGGCCCGCTACCACGCCCTGGAACGGGGGGACACCGCACCGCTGCCGGAGATGCCGGTCCAGTACCTGGACTTCTCCCTCTGGCAGCGGAAGTTCCTCTCCGGGGACACCCTGAAGAAGCAGCTCGGCTATTGGAAGCGGCGGATCGAAGGCACACCGCCCCTCGAATTCGCGCCGGATCGGCCGCGCCCCGCGGTCCGCACGTACCGAGGTACCACCTATCCGGTGGCCTTCTCGAAGGATCTCTCCCGCCGGCTGGAGGCCCTGTCAAGGGAGCAGGGCTGTACCCTCTTCGTCACCCTGCTGGCGGCCTTCCGGACCCTCCTCCACCGCTACACCCACCAAGACGACTTCGCCATCGGCACCCTGATCGCCAACCGCACCCGGGAAGAGATCGAGGGGCTGATCGGCTTTTTCGCCAACACCCTGGTGCTGCGGACCGGCTTCGACGATGCCACCACCTTCCGTCAGCTGATGGCCCGGGAGAAGGAAACTGCCTTCGAGGCCTACGACCATCAGGATCTGCCGTTCGAGAAAGTGGTGGAGGATCTCAATCCTGAGCGGGACCTCTCCCGCACCCCTTACTTTCAGGTGATGTTCATCCTCCAGAACGCCCCCACCGGCCGGGGCGACGGTCAGGGGGGCGGACAGGCCGACGACGGGGGCCCGAGCCTTCGCCTCGGCACCATGGGGGTCGACTCGGAGACGTCCAAGTTCGACTTCACCCTCTACCTGACCCAGGGGGAGGAGGTCACGGGATTCTTCGAGTACAACACCGACCTCTTCGACGAAGGTACCCTGGCGCGGCTCACCCGCCACTTCGAGCTGCTGCTGGAGGGGGTGGTGGCGGACCCGGACCGGCGGCTGCACGAATATCCCCTCATGGCGGAGGAGGAGCGCCGCCAGGTGGTCTCGGGCTGGAACGCCACCGACGCCGAGTTCCCCACGGACGCCTGCGTGCACCAGCTATTCGAGCGCCAGGCGGACGTGGACGGCGACCGGGTGGCCCTCGAAGCGGACGGCGTGCGGCTGACCTACCGGGAGCTGGACGAGCAGGCCAATCGCCTGGCCCATCATCTGCTGTCCTTGGGGGCCCGCCCAGAGCAGTTCGTGGGGGTCGCCACCGACCGATCCCACCACCTGGTGGTGGCCCTCTTGGCGGTGCTGAAGGCCGGTTGCGCCTATCTGCCGATGGACCCCGACTACCCCACCGATCGCCTCGCCTTCATGCTGGAGGACACCGGGGCACCGATCTTGGTGACCCTGTCGTCCCTGGCGGACAAGCTGCCGAAGACCGACGCCGCGATCGTGCTGCTGGACCGGATCGCCGGGGATCTGGCGGCGAGCTCCCCGGAGCGCCCAAACCTGGCCCACGACCCGACGGGCCTGGCCTACGTCATCCACACCTCCGGCTCCACCGGCCGGCCCAAGGGGGTGTTCGTCCCCCACCGCGCGGTGGTGAACTTCCTATCCTCCATGGCCAAGACCCCCGGTCTGGACCGAGACGACACGCTCCTGGCGGTGACCACCATCTCCTTCGACATCGCGGGCCTTGAGCTGTACCTACCCCTATCCCAGGGGGCGCGGCTGGTGGTGGCCAGCCGGGAAACGGCGTCCGCCGGTGAAGAGCTGCTGAAGCTCCTGAAACGCTCGAAGGCGTCGGTAATGCAGGCCACCCCAGCTACCTGGCAGCTGCTCTTCGGCGCCAGCTGGCTGGGCAACCCGGACCTCAAGGTCCTCTGCGGCGGCGAGGCCCTGCCGCCGGACCTCGGCGACCGGCTGCTGCGCACCTGCAAGTCGGTCTGGAATGTCTACGGACCCACCGAGGCCACCATCTGGTCGACGGTCCACCGCATCGAGGCGGACGACGGAAAGGCCGGCGCCGTACCCATCGGGCGTCCGATCGACAACACCCGGGTCTACCTGGTGGATCCCCACTTCAGGCCCGTTCCCGTCGGCGTCCCCGGTGAGCTGCTGATCGGCGGTGACGGTCTGGCCCGGGGCTACCTCAATCGGCCGGAGCAGGCGGCGGAGCGATTCGTGCCGGACGCCTTCGCGGAAGACGGCAAGCAGGGCCGCCTCTACCGCACCGGTGACCTCGCCCGCTGGCTGCCGGACGGCAAGCTCTCCTTCCTCGGACGCACCGATTACCAGGTCAAAGTCCGCGGCTACCGCATCGAGCTCGGCGAGATCGAGACGGTACTCGACACCCACGCCGCCATCGAGCGGGCGGTGGTGATCACCCGGGAGGACAACCCAGGCACCGTCCGCCTCGTCGCCTACATGGTGGCCCATCCGAAGGGCTCCGACCAGCACCGCCCCCTGCCCGCCGCCGGCGAGCTGCGGGACTTCCTCAAGCAGAAGCTGCCGGAGTACATGGTCCCCGCCATCTTCGTTCCCCTGGAACAGCTGCCCCTGACCCCCAACGGCAAGGTCAACCGGCGGGCCCTCCCCAAGCCCGACCCGTCCCTCCTGCGCACCACGGAGTACGTGGCCCCCCGCACGGACGAAGAGCGGGCCATGGCGGAAATCTGGCAGGAGGTGCTGGACGTCAAGCAGGTGGGGGTGGACGACGACTTCTTCGAGCTGGGGGGCGATTCCCTTTTGGTGATCCGGGTGGTCTCGAAGTCCAACAAGGCGGGGATGACCATCACCACCAAGCAGCTCTTCCAGAACAAGACCGTCGCCGACCTGGTGAAGGTGGTGGGGACCTCCGAGATCTTCGCCGAGCAGGGCCCGGTGACCGGGCCGGTCCACCTCAGTCAGGCCCAGCACCACTTCCTCGAGCTGGGGCACACGCGGCCCACGGTCCACACCCTCGGCGCCTTCATGACCGCCAAGCAAGGGGTCTTCGAGGTCGACGCCCTGCGCCGGGCCCTGGCCCGGGTCTTGGAGCAGCATGACTCCCTGCGCATGCGCCTGATGCGGGTCAAGGACGATCACGGCGCCGGCACCTTCGGCGACTGGGGCCTCCTCAGCGATTCTCCGTGGGAGGAGCTGCCGTTCGAAGAGGTGGATCTTCGGGATCTGCCGGCGGAGGACCAGCCCCTCGCGATGCAGCGGCACGCCATGGACTTTGCACAAAGCCTCGAGTTCGACGACGGTCCCCTTTTCGGCGCCCGCCTCTACCATCAGCAGGACCGCCCGCCGATGCTGTTCCTGATCGGCCATTTCATGATCGCCGACATCGGCTCCTGGCAGATCATCCTCGACGACCTCGATACCGCCTACCGGCAGATCTCCCGCGGGGAGAAGCTGGAGTTGCAGCCCAAGTCCACCGCCTTCAAGCAGTGGATGGACCGGCTGGTGGAACGGGCCAACAGCGAGGACATCGAGGATGAGACCCGCTACTGGCTCGCCGAAGGGCGGATGGACGTGGCCCGCATGAGCTTCGACCACGAGGAGGGCATGAACGACATGCTGAGCTCCACCTCGGTGCGGATCTTCTTCAGTCCGGAGGATACCGAGACGTTCCTCAAGAAGATCCCCCGCGCCACCGGCGCCCAGATCGACGCCATCCTGCTGACCTCGGTGCTCTACGCCTTCGAGGAGTGGACCGGCAAGCGCTCCCTCCTCATCGACCTCCTCGGCCACGGCCGGGAACCGCTGTTCGACGATGTCGACCTGACCCGGACCGTCGGCTGGCTCAACACCATCTTCCCCACCTACCTGACCCTCGGCGACGCCCCCCACCCGGCGGCGGCCCTCAAGGTGGTCAACAAGCAGCTGCGGGAGCTGCCCCATGGCGGCATCGGCTACGGCATGCTCCGCTACCTCAACCGCGACCCCAAGGTGGCCGAAGCGCTACGGGCCCAGCCGGAGGCGGAGGTGTTCTTCAACTACTTCGGCTCCGACATGCGGGAAGAGCTCACCGTCCTGACGAAGGACGAGCACTTCGGAGGCTACGGCCTCGACCACGAAACCCGACGCCTGCGCCCCCTGGCCCTCGGCGGCTACGTGCAGGAGGGTCAGCTCCAGCTGCGCTTCGAGTACAGCTCCAACCTGCACGACGAGCAAACCATGGCGAAGCTCGCCGCCAAGGCGAAGGAGATCCTAGAGCATCTGCTCGTCCACCACTGACCCCGGCGTTTCGGCTCCCCACTCCGAAAGCACGCCCTAAGCCAAGACTTCAAGAAACCCAGGGGCCCCAATCGCGCCCCGCCCAAACTTCCTTTCTCAATCCGATGGAGATCTCGCATGTCTGACGCTCCGGCTCCGGCCGCCCCCAAAGACCTCAAGACCTTCGGAGTCATCTGGGTAGGCCAGGTGATTTCGATGCTCGGTTCGGGTCTGACCAATTTCGCCCTCAGTATCTGGGTCCTGAGGCAGACCGAATCGGTGACCCAGTACACCATCATCGCGGTGATCGCCGCCCTGCCGGCCTTCTTCGCGGCGCCCCTCGCCGGGGCCCTGGTGGACCGCTGGGATCGAAGAACGGTGCTGATCGTCACCGATCTCGCCGCCGGCCTCACGACCCTGGCCATCGCCAGCCTGTACTACTTCGACATGCTGCAGATCTGGCACATCTACCTGTCGGTGATCATCAACGCCTTCTTCGCCACCTTCCAGGGTCCGGCGTTCATCGCGTCGCTCACCATGATCGTGCCGCGGAGCCAGTTCGGCCGCGTCAACGGCCTGCTGCAGTTCGGCCAGGCCGGGACCACCATCGCCGCCCCAGCCCTCGGCGGCCTCCTCTACCTCACCATCGGCCTCTGGGGGGTCATGCTGATCGACGTCGTCAGCTTTGTCTTCGCCGTCGTCTCCCTGCTGCTGGTGAAGATCCCCAACCCGCCCAAGCGGCCCCGCCCCGCCGGTGAGCGGCCGTCCCTGTTCAAGGAGGCGGCCCAGGGCTGGCTGTTCATCAAGGAACGCCCCGCCCTACTCCACCTGCTCCTCTACTTCGCCGCCATCAACCTGGTGACCAGCATGTGCGGTATCGCCATCGTACCCATGGTGCTCCGCATGTCCTCGGAAGCGGGGGCGGGAACGGTGATGGGGGCGGTGGGCGTCGGTATGCTGATCGGCGCTTCGTACATGACAGCCACCGGCGGGCCGAAGCTCAAGATCAACGGCGTCCTCGGCGGCGGTTTCCTGTTCACGTTCTTCATCATCCTGGCGGCCATCAAGCCGTGGGTGGCGCTCGTGGCGGTGGCGGTGGTCCTCTGGCACGCCAACATCCCGATCATCAACGGCTGTAGCACGGTGATCTGGCAGACCAAGACGCCGCCGGAGCTCCAGGGCCGAGTGTTCGCCATGCGCGGCATGATCGCCCGCTTCACCGTGCCCATCGGCGACTTCTCCGCCGGGCCCCTGTCGGACTTCGTCTTCGAGCCGGCGATGGCCGAAGGGGGAGCCCTGGCCCCCATCTTCGGACCGATCATCGGCACCGGACCGGGCCGCGGTATCGCGCTGATGATGATGACCGTCGCCATCCTGCCCATGTTCATCGCCGCCATCGGCTACCTCAACCCGAAGATCCGCAACGTCGAGACCGACCTCCCCGACGGCATCCCGCCCGAGGACGAGGCCCCCGCCGCCGCTGCCGAGACCCCTGCCCCCGCCGAAGACGGTGGGTCAGCGGAGAAGGCCGAGGACGGCGACCGGACCGACGACGGGACCTCCAAAAGCTGAGGCGAGCCGAGCCCCCCGATTCGTTTCTCCCCGAACCCTCCACGAGGATCTACACGACATGAAAACCACGACCCCCATCCGTTCGGCGTCCCGCTTCCGTTCGACACGGAGCCTCGCCGGCTACTCCGTCGCCGCTCTCCTCCTCGCCTCCACCCTGCCCTCCGTGACCCAGGCCCAGCAGGGCTGGTCGGCGGACGAATGGCTCGCCCTGCCGGTGGGCACCAAGGAGATTCGCAACTTCGAGATCCAGAAGATCGACGGCGAGATCACCATCGACGGACGGCTCGACGACGAGGAGTGGAAGACCGCCACCCTTATCGACCTGCCCTACGAATGGTTCCCCGGCGACAACATCCGGCCGCCTGTGCGTACGGACTGCTTCGTCACCTACAGCGACGGCAAGCTCTACATCGGCTTCCGGGCCTATGACCCAGAACCGGAGAAGCTGCGGGCCCACCTGATGGACCGGGACAACATCGGCAGCTTCGTGCAGGATGACCACGTCGGCGTCAATATCGACACCTTCAACGACGAGAGGCAGGCCATCCAATTCCGCGTCAACCCGATGGGGGTCCAAGTGGACGGAACCTTCGACGAGTTCGAAGGGATCGAGGAGTTCGCCTGGGACGCCATCTGGGACTCGGCGGCCCAGGTCACCGCGGAGGGCTGGGAGGCGGAGATGGCGATTCCATTCCGCCAGCTGCGGTTCCAGCGCTCCGACGGGCCCCAGACCTGGGGCTTCGAAGCCTTCCGCAATTACGTGCGGACCGACCGCCACCGCATCTCCTCCAAGTACACCGATCGCAACAAGGAATGCACCCTATGCCAGGAGAACAAGATCTCCGGCCTCATCGGCCTCGAACCGGGTCGCAATCTCCAGGTCCAGCCCACCCTCACCGGAATCATCGCCGAGGAGCGTGAGAACTTCCCCGTCGGCCCCCTCGAGACCGCCGAAGAGGACGCCGAGCTCGGCGTCAACCTGCGCTGGGGCATCACCCCGAACCTGACCCTCTCCGGCACCTACAACCCCGACTTCTCCCAGGTCGAGGCCGACACCGCCCAGCTCAACATCAACGAGCGATTCGCCCTTTTCTTCCCCGAGCAGCGCCCCTTCTTCCTCGAAGGGGCGGACAACTTCGAAACCCCGCTGCAGGTGGTGTTCACCCGCAGCCTGGCGGACCCGAACTTCGGCGTCAAGCTGACGGGTAAGGAGGGCGCCGGCACCATCGGCACCTACTTCGTGCAGGACGACATCAACAACGTCATCCTGCCCACCAACCAGGGCTCCAGGCTCGCCACCCTCCCCGGGGAGGTGGAGAACGGGGTGCTCCGCTACCGCCACGACATCGGCGCCCGGTCCACCGTCGGCGTGCTCTACGCCGGCCGCGAGGGGGACGATTACCACAACCGCGTCGCCGGCGTGGACGCCTTCATCGGTTTCGATCAGTCGAATATCATGCGGGTCCAGTACGTCAGCTCCGATACCCGCAACCCCGTGGGCCTGCCGGTGGACCAGGACCAGGACGGCGACGCTTTCCACGTTTCGTACCTGCACCAGACCCGGAACTGGTTCTTCAACGCCACCTACGAGAACCTCGACGAGGACTTCCGCGCCGACAGCGGCTTCATCCCGCGGGTGGACGTCGAATCGACGACGGCTCAGCTGCAGCGGGCCTTCTGGGGCACCCGGGAAACCTGGTACCGGCGCTGGACCGTAGGTATCAACGCCGAGCGGGTGGACGACCAAACCGGCTTCACCACCGACGAGATCTACCAGGCCTACGTGACCCTCGATGGTCCCCGCCAGAGCTTCGGTGAGCTGGCGTTCTCCACCCGGGACGAGTTCTTCGCCGGCCAAGTCTTCGAGCTCGACCGGCTGCAGGCCACCTTCACGATGAAGCCCACCGGCAAGGTCCGCCTCCAACTGGTGGTCCGGGACGGTGAGAACATCGACCTGTTCAACGCCCAGGAAGCCGACGAGCGCATCATCGCGCCGGGGCTCGAGCTACGGCTCGGGGATCACCTGAACTGGCGGATCGACTTCCGCCAGCAGACCCTCGACGTGCCCGGGGGCGAGCTCTTCAACGCCGAGCTCACCCAGACCCGCCTGGTGTACCAGTTCAACGTCCGTACCTTCCTGCGGGCCATCTTCCAGTACCAGGAGGTCACCCGGGACCCCTCCCTCTACGCCTTCCCGGTAAACACCAAGCAGGAGGACCTGCTGGCCCAGCTTCTGTTCTCCTACAAGATCAACCCGCAGACGGTGCTCTTCCTCGGCTACACCCAGAACGACGTGGGCACCCAGAACTTCAGCCTCACGGAGACCGACCGCACGATCTTCATGAAGCTGGGCTACGCGTTCCTCTACTAAGGAGCGAAGGAATGCAGCATGCGAACCTTCGACTCCTACTTCTCCTCTGCTTCGGGGCGGTCCTGGTCATGATGCCCTGGGGTACCCAGCAAGCGCGGGCCGACGAATCCCCCCTGGCCGCCAAGGCCAGGGCCTTCTTCGAGGCCAAGGGCACCAAGCGCCACGCCGAGCTGGCGCTGGCGGTGGCGGCGGATCCGTCCTACGATCCCGCCGCCATCGGCGAGGTCCTGCACGGCATGGAGGTCTTCCCCACCCACAAGCCAGGGCGTCGCTACGCCTCGATGGGGGTGGGGTACGGCCAAAGCCGGAGGCTGGTGCTCCGGATCCCCAAGGGCTACTCCCCCGACCGGGCGTGGCCGCTGATCTACTGTCTCCACGCCAGCGGCAGCACCGCGTCGAGTATCTTGAGGCGAACCGAATCGCTGCTCGGATCCCGGGTGGACGAGTTCGTCCTGGCGGCGCCGGACGGCTACCGCCAGACCTCCCTCGACGCCCCGCCGCCGTTCACCCCGGAGCATCCGGTGGCGATCCAGGAGCTGCGCAAGGTGATCCACGTCGACAGCGACCGGGTCTACGCCATGGGCTACTCCCTCGGCGGCTACGCCAGCTGGACGACGGCGGTCCTCCACTCCGACATGCTCGGGGGTGCCGTGCCCATGGCCAGCTGTCCAGCCCCCTGGGACATGGACGGGGTGTGGGAGGCCATCGGCCCCAACTTCCAGCACCTGCCCGTTCTCCACGTGTGGGGGACTCGGGACGGCCTGAATGTCCCGGGTTTCGAAGGTCGGGCCCATAGCCTCGGTTCCATGTCGGACGTCAATCGCAAGTTCTCCCCGCTGATCCGCAAGCTGGGCCTGAACGTCATCGACCATCCCGTCCAAGGGGCGGGGCACGGCGGGGCGCGGCCGAAGGAGCGGGAGATGTGGAAGCTGCTGGAGGCGGAGCGGGTCCACTACCCGGCCGAAGTCTCCCACCGCTTCCGTCATATCCACCAGGCCTCCACCTACTGGCTGGAGGGCCACGCGTGGAAAGGCCCGGCGTGGGACGACATCGGGCGCCGGATCAAGAAGAAGCCCGGCGAGAGCAACCGCGCCGCATTCGGCCGCGTCTTCGTGCCCCTCCTCGGGGAGCTCTCCGGGCGGATCGAAGGCCAGACCGTCACCGTCCGCACGAAGCACCTCTCGGACTTCACCGTCTGGCTCGGCGACGGCATGATCGATTGGAACCAGCCGGTGAAGCTCGTCGTCAACGGCGTCGCGGTCTTCGAAGGGCGCGTCGAGAAGGATCTCGGCGTCCTCCTTGCCCAGGCCAAGCGGAGCTATGACTTCGAGCGCCTGCGCTGGGCGGGCCTGCGGGTGGACGCCAAGGGCAAGGTGAAGCCCGTCACCGCCGACATGAAATTCCCCGGGCTGATCCGGCGCTGATCCCAGGCAGATCCGGCGGTCGGCCTCTCCGACCGCTGGACCCCAAGGTCGACCCAGCAGTTCGTCAGCGCCCGTCGAGCCCAGCGGCCCGGCGGGCGCCGCGTCATTTGCCCGAGCCCCTGGATTTCGCTACTCTTCGCACCATCTGAACCTAAGACTTCGGCTCACTTGGGCGCCGTGCAAACCGCTTCAGACCCGCGAACCCTTCCTCGCCGGTATCCCGACCCCAGCCGCGACCCCATCCCTACGAGGACCGAACCATGCTCCGATCCAAGCTTCCCGTCTTTCTCGCCCTGGCATGCGCCGTGGCCTTCTCCACCGCCCTTTGGGCCGTGACCGCAATGGAGTTCGACGACTTCGAGGACGGCACCACCCAGAACTGGGCGCAGGGCGCCAGCACCGGGCAGCCCACCAACGAGCCCGACGGCGGCCCGAACGGCACCGGTGACAACTACCTGCAGACCGTCTCCACCGGCACCGCCGGCCCCGGCTCCCGGATGGCGGTGTTCAACCAGAATCAGTGGATTGGTGACTACGCCTCCCTCGGCTCGGAGGTGGTGATCACGATGCAGCTCGCCAACTTCGGGGCCACCGCCATGTCGATCCGCATCGGCATTGAAGCCACCATTCCCATGTCGCCAGAGGGCAGCGGCGACCGCTGGGTGACCACCAACGCGTTTGCACTGCCCGCCGACGGCGTCTGGCGCTCCGCCAGCTTCACCCTGAGCACAGCCGAGATGACCCAGGTGCAAGGTTCCGGTACCCTCCTCCAGGCCCTCGACAACGTGACCCAGTTTCGGGTGTTGAGCGCCGCCAGCCCCGCCTGGCAGGGGGACGCCATCGCAGCCACCTTGGGGATGGACAACGTCGAGATCACCCAGGTGCCGGTGGAGCTGATGACCTTCTCGGTCGACTGACCCGCATCCCAGCACAATTTCAACGAGCCCGACGCGCCCCAAGGCCGTCGGGCTTTTTCGCATGCCTCCGGATCAGGGGCCTGAGCTGGACCAAGCGTCGAGGTCTCCCGATTCGAAGCCGTCGGCGAAGATTCCGGGGGAGATGACCCTTCGAGCGCGGATGCTGAAGCCGTCCCCGTCGGTGCCGTCGCCGGCTTCGGACTGCCAGGCCACGAGAAAGCTCCGGCCGTCGGCGGCGGCTTCGACCACCGGGCGCAGCTGATCGCCGGCGGTCGACGCGTTGACCGCGAACTCCTCCGCCACGGGGGTACCGTCGGCGGCCAGGTATCGGCCGAGGATGCCGGTTCCGGGATCCCCAGGCGGCTCCAGCGCCTGCCAGACGGCCAGGAGGCCTCCGTCCCCTCCGCGGGCGATGCCAACCCCCCGGTGACTCGTGCCGGCGAAAGCGTTCACCTGCTGGGGTCCGCCGGGGGCCGGCTGGTTGGCCGCGTCCACCCGCTGGCCGTAGACCCGCTCAGTGGAGCCGTAGACGAAATCGAACCCGCTCCAGGCGACGACGAAGTCGCCGTCGGGCCCTAGGGCCGGGGCGGCACTATCGCCGCCGATGGAGTCCGTTCCGCCGAAGATCTCCAATCGGGAGCCCACCTGGATGCCGGTGGCGTCGAGGCACGCCGCCTGGATCTCGACGTAGCCGAAGCCGTAGGTCTCCAGATGCCAAGCCACCACGAATTCGCCGGATCCCCGGGAGGAGGCGACGTCGCCGTCGAGACGGGGGGAGATCCACTCCGCCCCGCCGCTGCTCAGCAGATCCTGGGACAGGAGGGATCCCGTGATGTCGTGGCGCCTGGACGCCAGGCTCGACGAGAAAAAGCCGGTGTAGCTGTTGTAAAACTCGCTGACGGCGACGACGAACTCACCCGACGCCCCGGTCTCGAGGTCGTGGCCGACGATCGTCGTGTAGATGTTGGGCACGATCGTGACCTGAAAGTCTCCTCCGCTCGGCGCGCCTGTCGCGTCGAAGGGCCGACCCCGTAGGGACGGCACCAGACCCTTGTTGCCCATCGCCGGAGTCACCCAGCTGACGACGAAGGAGCCATCCCCCCACGACGACACCCTAGGGACTCGCTGACTGTAGACGGTCGTGGAGTTGACCTGGAGCTCCGGTCCGGCGGGGTTGCCGTCGGTATCCACCCGGCGGCCGACGACGGCGTCCCCGTCCCCGTCGTCCCCGGGGGGACGCTGGGCCGTGCCAAACCACCATGAAACCGCCTCCGGGGAGCGGTGTGAGGTCTGGGGCCTGCTGATCCCCCTGGCCCAGCTGGTTGATCTGGCGCTCGTCACCCACCGGCTGCCCTAAGGCGACAACCGGGACCCAGCCTAGGATCACGGCGGTTGCGAGGGCAAAGGGCAGGGCGACGGCGCGGACGCTGCGGGGGGCGACTCGGGGGCGGCTGCGCATGGGTTCCTCCACGGGCTGGGATGTCGATGGGGGCTCCGTCATCAGGACGCCACCCCGCAGCATACCCCGGCGGCCGGGTCACGGGGCCCGAACGTGCACCGTGGGTCCCTCGGCCACCGCCCCCAGACGAACAAAACCCCGGCCGGAAAATCCGGACCGGGGGAAGGACGGCCCGTCAGAGGACGGGCCACAGAGGCTCACGTGCCGGGGCGCCCCCTTGGGCGGCCCCGGCGCGACGTCAGGGGCAGGCGTCGGAACCGAGGGAGACGTTGAAGTCGCCGACCCCGGAGGTCTGCAGGGAACCGCCGTTGGGCTGCTGCAGGACCTGATAGTCGAACCAGGCGGACGCGCCGTAGTCCAGGTTCTTGTTGTTGGCGCCGATGCCTTCCTGCCAGGAGGGACCCCGCTGGGTCACCCGCACCACCGCTCCGGCCCAGGCGTCGCGGCCGTAGAAGGTGGCCTCGAAGCTCTGGTAATACACCCAGAGAGCTGGGTCGGCGATGCCGACGGGCACGTAGGCCGAACCAGGCATTTCCAGCTTCGGACTGCCCGGAGGGGGCGTGGTGGTGTAACCCGCCAGGTCCACGAAGACGTCGAACACCTTGCTCGGATCGTTCTCGTGGTGGACGGTGAAGACCATCATGGCGGTGCCGTCGTCAAACGCCTCGAAGGTGCCCCCGGCGTTGGAGAGCAGGTCCTTGGCGATCCCCGGCATGGCGACGGCGTGGTCGGCGCTGTTGGTCGTACCGTCGTCCAGAGCCGGGCACACCGGCAACGGGTTGATGGACGGGCAGACCAGATCGAGGTTGAAGTCCCCGCGACCGCTGGTCTGGAGGGTCACCCCGGTGGTGGGCTGCTGGATCACCTGGTAATCGAACCACGCGGCGGCGCCGTAGTGGACGTTCTTACCGTTGGCGCCTTCACCCACCTGGAAGGACGGCCCGCGACGGGTGACCTCCACCACCGCCCCGGCCCACTGGCCGTTGCCGGTGAGGGTGGCCGAGAAATCCGGGTAGTAGTACCAAGTCGAGGTGTCGATCGGACCGTTCGGGGCGTAGACGTTGCCCCGCAGCTCCCTCTTCGGGCTGCCCGCCGGCGGAACCGTGGTGTAGCCCGAGAGGTTCAGGACGACGTCGAAGCCCTTGGTGGGGTCGTTGCGGGTCTCGACGGTGCCGACGAACCTGGCGGTGCCGTTGTCGAACTCGGTCCACGAGCCCGGGGTGGTCATCACCAGCTTGGTGGCGATCCCCGGCATCCACAGAGCGTGTCCGCCCCCGGTGCCGAAAGCGTCGTTCTCCGCCTCGGAGACGCAGTTCTCGGAGCTGGGGTTCGGCAGGATCTCCAGAGAGCAAAGCTCGAAGTTGTCGAACTCGCCGGTGAGGGTCCGGTTGGCGTCGTAGGAGGTCGACACCAGGCCCACCAGGAGGTCGTCGCCGAGGTTCGGCAGGTTCACCGTACCGCCGACGCCGCCCGCCGGGGTCACCCAGGTGGCGCCGCCGTCCTGCGAGAACTGCACCGTGTAGTCGTCCCCGGTCTTCTCGATCGCCACCCGCACGGGCAGGCCGGGATCGATGAAGCTGGTGGCCCAGGTTTCGCCGCCGGAGGCTCCATCCGCCGCGCGGTAGCGGAACTGGAGGGACGCCCGGGCGTCGGGCCACAGGGGCTGGTACATGGCGTAGACCCGGGGCGCGTTCGAGTCGAGGCTGTTGCTCACCATCAGACCGAACTTCTGGTAAGTGGCGTTGCCCTGTCGATCGGGGACCGCGGTGAGGTCCACCTCGGTCCGGAGGGTGCTGCCCACCACCCGGCGGTGGACGAAGTACCCGTGATCGGAGGTGAAGATCGACGTACCGTCGCCGGTCACCTGGAGGGCGCCGCCGAGCTCGGTGACGGCCCCCTGGTCGGCGTCACCGATGTGCTCGGTGAGCCATCCGGCGTCGAGGACGCCGTCGTCGAAGTCGTCGGTGATGCAGCCGTCCACCGGCGGCGGGGGCGGATCGTCCCCGAGCTGGTAGCCGAAGTCGAGGTCTAGCTCAACTTCGTAGCCGAGCACCGTGACCTCCGCGACGTGGGGGGTGCCCGTGCCGTCGAAGTCGTAGGTGGGCGTGGCTCCGGCGGGCAGGCTGCCGGTGTCGATCACCACGGTGTAGGTCCCCGCCGGCACGCCGATGAAGAGGTAGCCGCCGGTGGGCTCGGTCACCGCGGAGGTGACCACGTTGCCGCCCGCGTCCACCAGGTCGACGGTGACGCCGCCGAGGCCGTCCTCGTCGGGATCCTGGACTCCGTCCTCGTTGGCGTCGATCCACACCCGATCACCGATGGTGGCCAGGCCCGGTTCGCCGCAGAGAATGCCCTGGACGTGCTCGATCAGGCGGATTACCAGCTCCTCGGCGCTCTCCGCCGTGGTGGAGGCGCCCCCCGTCCAATACGCGGCGTACTGGTTGAGGTCGAGGCTGTAGGTGCCGAGACCCTCACCGTCGCCGACGATGGTGACGCCGAAGATTCGAGCGGCGGGCACGGCGGCCTTCAGCAGCTGCACCTGGGCCATGGTGTTCGACAGCGGCTCGGCGGCGAAGGTGCCGGTGGTACCGGCGTAGTTCCCCAGCCAGGCCACCTGGCCCGGGGTGAGGAAGTTGCCGCCGCCGTCCCGCAGGGAGATCTCCTGGAGCTCGTCCAGGGGGTACTCGAACGGGCCGCGGCCGAGGATGTCGATGTTGGGCAGCGAATCGCTGAGCCACACCACCACCGGCGTGCGGAGGGCCGAGTCGTGCTCGTCCAGCAGCAGCTGGGTCACCCGCTCCATGGCGAGGGGCGCCGGGGTCGACGCGTGCCACGGGATCTCGCCGATGTTCAGGCTGTTGACGACGCTGTCCATGTAGACGAAGTCGTCGGTGAAGCCGGTCCGCACCTTGACCCCCGAAGCGAGGTTGAACGCCGGATCGCTCTTGCCGCTGAAGGTCACCAGCGCGGCCCGGCTTCCGTTGCCGAGGGCGGCGAGGGTGTCGTTCAGGGTCATGAAGGCGTTGCGGGCGGCGTCGAACTTGCTGTCGCCGTCGGCGAACTCCCAGGTCATGGAACCGGACATGTCCATCAGGTAGAGGACGTCCAGGGCCTTGTTGGGATCACAGTCGCCGGGGGGCGGCAGGTCCGGACCGGGATCGGTGTCGGGGTGACAGATCAGCGCGTCGTCGAACTCGGCGCTGAAGGTCGTCGAGGGATCGTAGGAAGCACCCATGGCGCCGACGAGGACGGTGTCCCCGAGGGTCGGCATGGAGACCTCGGCTCCGTAGACGCCGCCGCCGGGCTTGATCCAGGTGGTGCCGTTGTCCGGCGAGTAAAAGGCCTCGACCACATCCCCCCGCTTCTGGACGGCGAGCCGCACCGGCAGGGTGATGTTCTGGACCGTGGAGGCGAGCTCCACCGGAGTGGCGCCGTCCGCCACCCGGACGTCGAACTGCAGGGCCGGCTGGCCACCCGGGAAGTCCGGAACCACCTGCACCATGACCCGGGCCGCGTTCGGACCGGTGCCGGCGCGCAGCGCGATGCCGAATTTGCTGTAGGTGTCCGGGCCGCTCTGCGGGAAGCCGTTCAAGGTCATCTCGAAGCGGGTATCCCCCATGGCCGGCTGGTACACGAAGAAGCCGTTGTCCGAACCGTGGTAGAGGGACGAGCCGTTGCTGGACACCGTCAGGGTGCCGCCGGCTTCGACGGCGGTGCCGGCGGTGTCGTCACCCACCGAGGAGGTCATCCAGCTGGAGCCGAGGGAGCCGTCTTCGAAGTCGTCCGCCCGGCAGCCCCCGGTGTTGGTGATTTGCTGGTAGCCGAAGTCGATGCCCACCCGGTCCTCGGCGGCGCCGACGATCACCCGCGCCACGTGGGGGGTGTCCGCTCCGTCGAAGTCGTAGGTGGCCATGGCTCCCGTGGGCAGGGTGCTGTCCACCACCACGACGTCGTAGGCCCCCGGCAGGAGGTCGTCGAAGAG
>JBCDIS010000137.1:0-19027 GCA_038748685.1 Acidobacteriota bacterium
CCCGAGCCGCCGCCCGGCGGGCCGCGGCGTGATCCCCCATCGCTGAGAACAGCCAGGCCCGCACTTGGTGGACGTCGGGATTGCCCGGCTCCAGACTAAGGCACGTCTCCAGACTGCGGGCCGCCGCCGAGGCGTCCCAATCGAGGATGAACTGGGTCGTGGCGAGGGCGAGGTGGGCGTCGACGAGGGACCCGTCCCGGGACAGGGCCCGCTCCGCCCGCGATCGGGCCTCGTGGTAGAGGTCGAAGCGATCCCCCAACCGCAGGTCCGCCCGCAGGGCCGCCACCCGCGCCAGGCCGGCGTGGGCCCGGGGGTCGTCCCCCCGCAGGTCGAGGAGGCGAAGGTAGTGGGCCTCCGCACGCTCCAGACTGGCCGGGGAACGCTCGTCCAACTCGCGGCGGGCACGGACCAGGAGGGCGTCCACCACCCGATCGTCGGAACGGCGGGTCGGTGCTTCGGTCGCGTCGACGCCCGTCCCCACCGGAGTCAGCCGCCGACCCTCCTTGGGGCCCGGCGCCATGCCGAGGGCCACCGCCACGGCGGCCCCCGCGAAGAGGAGTACCGCCGCGATCCGAATTGCCCCGAGACCGCGGAAGAAGGGCCTGGGCCCCCCGTCGGGCCTCTGCTGCGGAAAAGGGGGAGTCCCCGGCGGATCGACGACGTGGCCCGGCTCGACGACCGCCGGCGGATCAGCCACGGTCGGCGGAGGACCGGTGCCCGCAACGGAGGCCCGTACCGGCGGCAGGAATCTATAGCCCCTTCGCACCACAGTTTCGAGGTAGGTCGGGTCGCGGGCTCGGTCCCCAAGAGCTTTCCTCAGCTCGTAGATCGTCACCACCAGCGCGTCGTCGGTCACCGCCTGGCCGTCCCAGACCGCGCCGAGTAGCTCTTCCTTCGATACCACCCGTCCACTGCGCTCCAGCAGATAGGCGAGAACCTCCATCGCCCGGGGGGTGATGGGGACGGGCTCGCCGTTTCGGCTCAGCCGATGCTCGGACGGATCGGCACGCCAGTCGAGGAAGTGGTAAACGGTGTGGACGTCGGATGGCATGGGGCGCTTCGGGGTCTCGCACGAATATATACGGCCACCTAGGGCGCGGGATTTGGACTATGGGACAAGGCTCTCATCGAAATCTCATCCCACGCTCAGGACGTTCCGACGGCGGTGGCGGATCGTAACTGGACACGCTCGACGACCCACCCGAAAGGAACCCCCATGACGAAGTCGATACGGATTCCGTTCCAGGCCCTGGTGCTCACGGCCCTGCTGACCTTGACACCGCTGGCTCCGGCGGTCGCCTCCGAGGCCGACGGCCCCCCGCAGGACACCGCCCCCCAAACCGACGCCGCAGCCGCCTCAGTGCCCACCCGGGATTTCGGGCGGCCCCATCCGGACGCCGCGCCGGAACTGGCCCAATTCGCCTTCTTGATCGGTCACTGGCGTTGCGACGTCGACTACCTGACCGGAGATTGGAAAACCCGGGTCCAATCCGAAGCCGAGTGGACCGCTTACTACATCCAGGACGGCCGGGCCATCATGGACGATTTCCGAGGCGGCTTCGGCGAGGGCTATCTCGCCACCACAATCCGGGTGTTCGACCGCCAGCGGAAGGGCTGGCGGGGCTATTGGATCGACGGCCAGCGGGGCCGATGGTCCGACCCCCTCATCGGTACCCAGACCGACTTCGGGATGCGGCTCGAAACCGGGATGCGGGCCCCGGACCCTTCGGGCAAGCCGATCGACATCCACCTGCGCTACGAATTCCACGACATCGAAGCGGACCGCTTCCACTGGCGCCAGAACGCCTCCACCGACGGCGGCACCACCTGGCAGACCGGCACCGCCACCCTCGATTGCAAGCGGCAGGCGGGACCGTAGGCCGCCGACAGCGCCGTCGGCCCCGGACCCGGGAACCCGCCTCCCCGCCCAGGGGGGTGGGTTCCCAAAGCAGGGCCTTTGCTAGCGTCTTGCCACCGCTTGGCTGCACCGTTCGCCCCTTTCGCCGCCCGGGGCAGCTGCCAGGCATCCTCGACCGGAGGCCGCGCCGATGGCTTCGCCTAGGATCGTGCCGCCGCGACGGCTAGGAGGTCCCATGGGAGCAAGACGCATAAGCAGGTTTCGAGACAACGGCGAGCCGAAGGTGCCCACGGTGGCTCAGATCGCGTTCCTCGTCGCTAGCCTGACCGCGATCCTAGGAACCCTCGGGGGGTGCGGCGGTCCCGACGTCGAAACCTACGAAATCACCTTCGAGGCCCGGGTGGGGGACGAGCCCGCCCGCTGCGGCGTCCGCTATCGCGGCGTCGGCGTCGGCGGTGGTGAGGTGGAGATCGGGGACGCCCGCTTCTATGTCTCGGCCCTGACCCTGCTTCGCCCGGACGGCACGGAGGTTCCCCTCCAGCTGGATCCGGACTCCCCCTGGCAACACGCCGACGTCGCCCTTCTGGACTTCGAGGACGGTACCGGCCGCTGCTCCGAGGCGGGCACCCGGGAGGTCAACGCGGTGGTCCGGGGTGCGGCCCCGGCGGGGCCCGTAGCGGGTCTACGGTTCGAGCTCGGGGTTCCCTTCGAAACCAACCACCTCGACGCCACCACCGCGCCGTCCCCCATGAACCTCAACGCCATGTATTGGAATTGGCGGTTCGGCTACATCTTCACCAAGGTGGATTTCTGGAACCCCGACTCCGCGTCCGCCGTGTTCGAAGGCACAGAGGCGGGGGCCCAAACCCCGACCCGCACCTACCTGGTCCACCTCGGCAGCACCGGCTGCCCCTCCCCCGCCGCCACCGTGCCCCCGAAGGAGCCCTGCACGAGGCCGAATCGGGTATCCGTCATCCTGGAGTCCTTCGACCCCAAGGGCGACGTGGTCCAGATCGACCTGGGGGCCCTCGTGGCGGGGATCGACCTCACCCACTCGGTGCCGAGACCGCCGGGGTGCATGGCGGCCCCAGACGACCCCGACTGCGGGCCGATCTTCGCCAACCTGGGGCTCGACGTCGACACCGGTGCCTGCCGTACCGATTGCCAGGACCAGAAGCTGTTCCGCCGCGCCGCCGGGGGCTCGGGATGACAGTCCCCCGCCCTAGGCCGACGATCCAGGCGGCGGACGTCGACGAAGGCATCCGCTTCGCCTTCGCCGGGGTCACCCTGGGTCTCGCCGGGTGGATCCACCTCGCCATCGCCCCACTGCACTTCTCCCATTCCCCCGCCCACGGCTGGTTCCTCGGCGCGTTCGGCCTGCTTCAGATGGCCTGGGTGGTGATGACGGGGGTGGCGGCGGCGCGGGTGTTCCGAGGCCGCCTTCGGATCCCGGAGGAAGGGCCCTGGCCCCGATGGGTGACGGGCCTGCGGTACTCCGGCCTCGCCCTCTCCGGCGGCGCCGTGGTGCTGTGGATCTTGACCCAGTGGGCCCGCACCCCTTTCTCGGCGAACCCCGAGCCCATCGACGGAACGGCGGTCCTCACCAAGCTGGTGGAGACCATCGCCGCCGTCGCCCTGCTGTTGCCGGGTCCGAGGCGGGAGGTCGGCCGGCATCCCCTGCTCCGCGCCGCAGCCTTCGCCGTCGCGGGCGCCCTGTTTTGGGGAGGCGGTCTGGCGGCGGAATCGGCGCTGCCGGCTCTGATGGTGGTGGAGGGGCCGGAGGGACTGCGGGAGCACACCCACGACGACGAGACCGCGCCCAGCTTCGGGGAGTACCTGGCGGCATCGGCGCGGCTGGTGGCCACCCTGGCGCGGCCATCGGACTACGACTGGGATCTGCCGGCGGGCTTCCCCCGCCCGCGGGTCCCCCAAGACAACCCCATGACCGAGGCTAAGGTGGAGCTCGGGCGCTACCTGTTCTACGACCCTCGCCTTTCTGGGAACGGCCAGCAGTCCTGCGCCTCCTGCCATCGCCAAGAGTTGGCCTTCACCGACGGGCTCCCCGTGGCCGTCGGGTCCACCGGCGAGCAGCACCCGCGGAACTCCATGGCCCTGGTGAACGTGGCCTACAACGCCGCCCTCACCTGGGCCCACCCGGAACTGGAGATCCTCGAAGACCAGATCCCCATCCCCATGTTCGGCTCCCATCCGGTGGAGCTCGGGATCACCGGCCACGAGGACGACGTTCTGGACCGCCTCCGCGGGGCGGAGGTCTATGGTCCCCTCTTCCAAGAGGCCTTTCCCGGGGACATTGACCCGGTGGGTTGGGAGAACATCGTCGACGCCCTGGCCAGCTTCACCCGGGCGCTGATCTCAGGGAACTCCCCCTACGACCGCTTCTCCTACGGCGGGGACCACGACGCCCTATCCCCCTCGGCTCTCCGCGGCATGGACCTATTCCTGTCGGAGGACTTCGAGTGCCACCACTGCCACGGCGGCTTCAACTTCAGCGTCGCCACCGCGCACCAAACCACCGTCTTCCTCGAGAAGCTGTTTCACAACACCGGGCTCTACGACGTCGGGGACGGCGCCTACCCCCAGGGGGACCAGGGGGCCTTCGACGTCACCCATCTGCCGGAGGACACCGGCAAGTTCCGGCCCCCGACCCTGCGCAACGTGGCGGTCACCGCCCCCTACATGCACGACGGCTCCATCGCCACCCTGGAAGAGGTGCTCGACACCTACGCCGCCGGGGGGCGCCACGTGGTGGAGGGGCCCAACGCCGGAGACGGCCGAAGGAATCCCTACAAAAGTGGCTTCGTTCCGGGTTTCCCGATGAGCGAGCAGGAGAAGCAGGACCTGCTGGCGTTCCTCCACGCCCTGACCGACGAATCCTTCCTCACCGATCCCCGGTTCGCCGATCCCTTCGGGCCTAAAGACGAGATGCCTGCGGCCGCGACGCCGGCCTCCGCAACGCCGGCCTCTGCAACGCCGGCTTCTACGGCGGCGGCTCCCTGAGCCCGGGGGCCGGTGCGGATTCCGCCGCAGCCGGCCCCAGGACAACTTGAAGTCTCCGCCCTACGGGAAGACCGTCCAGGCAGACATCCCGCCGGTCTCGAAGCCGTTCGAGAAGACGTGCGGGGTCCGCAGACGTCGGCCGAGGATGCTGGTCTGATCGTTGTCCGCACCGGGGGACGCTTCACTCGCCCACACCACGACGTACTCCCCCGAGCCCAGGCTCGCCACGTCGAGACCGAAGGCGATGCTCGTGGTGTTGATCACGAAGTCCCCTCCGAGGGGATCCCCCGTGGCCGAAAGGAGCTGAACACCGATGTCCCCCATGTTGCCGGTGGCCCAGGACACGAGGACGTTGCCGGGCTCGGCGGCGGCGACCGTAGAATTCCGAGGAAGGGTGAGCGAATGCAGGAACTCGCGGCGGACGACGCCCGTCGAATCGATGTACGCGCCGCTCAAGCCGCCGGCCTGGGTGGCCCAAAGCGCCAGGAAGTCGCCACCGGGACGCATGGCCGCCACGGGCCCGCCCGCAAAGTCCTCCAGCGGTCCTTGGGCGATCACGGTCCCGTCGTTTCCATAGAGCCCGTAGCGAACGTCAGTGAACATCATGATGGGATCGTAGCCCCTCGAGACCACCGCGAAAGTGCCATCGGCGCCGGTAGCCAAGCTCGATTGGTTGCGGCCGACCTCAAAGCTCGGGGGGGTCCCACCCGGCTGGTCGAAGATGGTCGCGAAGACCCTAGAGGACTGATCGTTGTTGCTGTTCCTCCAGGTGACGATGTAGTCGCCGTCGGAGGTGACGTCGGCGATGGGCTCGAATCCCCCACCCCCGGCCAACACCGGGAAGGGATTCCCAACGAACTGACCCGACGGGTCCACCAGGCGCCCCTGCGTCGAGACAGGGTTGGGCCAAAGGCCCTCCTGCCAGGTGACCAGGAAGGATCCGTCCGGCTTGACCGCGACGCCTGGATCGGTTACGTCAACGGGTGGTAGCGCGATCTGAAGCTCCGCTCCGACCGGGTTTCCCGCGGAGTCGAAACGCTGGGCGCGGACTCCGGGTCCGAGCCAAACCGCCACGAAGCCGCCGTCGGGGGTGCCGTCCACCGACGGCAAGGACTGGGCCCCCGTAGCCAGCCCGTTGACCTGGAACACATCCCCCACCGGGGTCAGGTCCTGCGCTTGCGCCAGGGCGGCAAGCAGGGTGAAGGACGCCGTAGCAATAGACAGAATTCTGTACATTTTTCGTCTCCAGGCCGTTCTTGTGTCAGCGGCGGGGCCCGACGGAAGGCATCGCCGATTCGGGGAGACGAAGAGAACAGAACAATTGAATATTCTTCGACGTTAACTTACCTGGACGAAGACGGCAAGCCCGAAGGCCGCTCCCCGGGGAGACCGGACCTTCCGAGACCACACACCATTCCCACCCGGGGCCAGGCTGGGGGATACTTCACCATCGTGCAGAAAGAGCCACACCCAACCGACCCCTTCGGCCACGTCCACGACTCCGAGGAGCTCACCCGCGAGCTCTTCGCCGACGGCGACCTGACGTCCTGGCTGGACCAGTGGGCCGAGGGGGACCGGGCCCGCCTGGGGGACGTCGTCACCTTCCTCTATCGGGAGCTCCACCGCCTTGCGGCCTCCAGCCTGCGGCGGGAACGGCCCGAGCACACCCTCCAGCCCACCGCCGTCGTCCACGAGCTGTACCTCGCCCTCGTCGACCAGACTGGCATTCGGTTCAGAAATCGAAACCACTTCATCGGCCTGGCCGCCCACATGATGCGAAGGATCCTGGTCCAGCACGCCCGGGATCGCGGACGCCAGAAGCGGGGCGGTGATCGCCAGAGGATCCCCCTCGACCACGCCCTCGACGCCGCCATCGCCTCGCCGTCGGACCTACTGGCCCTCGAAGATGCGCTTCGAGACCTCGCCTCCGTCGACCCGCGGAAGGTCCGCCTCGTCGAGCTTCGATTCTTCGGCGGCCTTTCCCTGGACGACGCGGCGGTCCACCTAGGGGTGTCCAGGGCCACGGCGGTGCGGGAGTGGACCCGGACCCGGGCTTGGCTGTACCGGGAGCTGGCCCCCCCAGAACCGTCCTCCGAACCGTTCTCAGCCCAAGGGGAATCGCCGTGAATCCTGAGCGATGGCGGGAGGTGGACCGCCTCCTGGAAGAGGCACTGGAGCTTCCCAAGGTGGACGTCGAAGCCTTCCTGCGTCGCCGCTGCGGCGACGACCACGGGCTACGCCACGAGGTCGAGGACCTCCTCCGAGCGGCGTCGGAGTCCGAGGGTTTCTTGGAGGGCCGCGTGGAGCCCGGGGACTGGTTGGGGGACGACTCCGGTGCCCCCGAAGGCGAAGCCCTCGGTCCCTACCGAGTACTTCGTCGCCTCGGCGGCGGAGGCATGGCGGACATCTTCCTTGCGGTTCGCAGCGACGAGGCCTATGACCGCCGGGTGGCCGTGAAGCGAATCCGCACCGGACTGCGGGGAGCCGGCCCTGAAGGAGCCGGACCATGGGGAACGGATCTCCGCCAGCGGTTCCAGCGGGAACAGGCGATCCTCGCGCGGCTGGAGCACCCCGGCATCGCCCGCCTCTACGACGCCGGCACCGACGCCGGCGGCCACCCCTACCTGGTGATGGAGCTCATCGACGGAGAGCGCCTCGACCACTACTGCGACCGAATGAAGCTCCACCTGGAGCAGCGCCTCGACCTCTTCGTCGACCTTTGCTCCGCGGTGCAGTTTGCCCACCGGAATCTGCTGGTCCACCGCGACCTCAAGCCCAGCAACATCCTGGTCACCGGCGACGGAGAGCTCAAGCTCATCGATTTCGGCATCGCCAAGGACGTGGCGGCCGCCGACGACCTCACCCGCAGCGCCGGCGCCCCCATGAGCCTGGCCTACGCCAGCCCCGAACAGGTCCGGGGGGACGCCATCTCCACCGCCAGCGACATCTACAGCCTCGGCGTCGTGCTCTACGAGCTGCTCAGCGGGCTCCGCCCCTACGGCGGCGAGCCCGGGGTCGTGGACAGCGGTCTCTCCGGGCACGCCCTCGCACGGGCGGTCTGCGAGACCACCCCGCCGCTCATGAGCACAGCCCTAGGGCAACTCGAAGAGGCTGCGGGGGAAGGGCTCGCCGAGCGTAGGGGCCTGGGGCACCGGGACCTCGGCCGCCGCCTCAGGGGGGATCTCGACGACATCGTCGCCAAGGCGACGGAGAAGGACGTCGAGAACCGCTACCCCACCGTCTTCGACCTCGCCCAGGACCTCGACCGACACCGAAGGCACCTCCCGATCCGTGCCGTTCGACGGGGCCGGATCCACCGGTTGCGGAAGTTCGTCCGCCGGCATCGGGTGGCGGTCCCCGTGGCCCTGGCCTTCGCCGGCCTCCTCCTCGCCTTCGCCTTCGTCCAGGGGGAGCACGCCCGGCGGATGGAAAGGGAGCGGGACAAGGTGACCCGGGCGATGGACTTCCTGGTGGATATCTTCGAAGAGTCCCGCCCCGACTCCCCCATGGCCGCCCCGGCGAATCAGCTCCTCGACCGAGCAGCACGCCGGGCCGCCCTGGAGCTGCGGTCGGAGCCCGACGTCCAGGCCACCCTCCTGGACACCCTCGGCCGGGTCTACAGCAACCTCGGCCTCATCGACTCCGCCGAAGAGCTCCTTCGCCAAGCGGTGGCGCTGCGTCGACGGGGCTCCGATCCCCTGGAGCTGGCGGACTCCCTTAGCCACCTGGGCTCGACCCTGGCGCTGCGCAACGACGACGACGCCCTGGACCTCTTCGACGAAGCCCTAAGGGAAGCGGGTCGCAGCCTCTCCGAGGGGGACCCGAGGCTCGCCGAGATCCAGCTCGCCAAGGCGGATTGGCTCTCGGGGCTCCAGCACTTCGACGAGGCCGAAGCCCTGAGTCGGCGGGCCCTCGCCGCCTTCGAGGACCGACCGGGCTTCGAGCTGCGGGCGGCGGAGGCGCAGGAGAGTCTCTCGTTCCTGCTCCAACAAGGGGGCAGGGGGGGCGAGGCCCGGACGCTGGCGGAGCGGGCCCTCGAGACCCGCCGCAGCGTCTACGGAGATGACCACCCCCGGATCGCGTCGAGCCTCGAGAGCCTCGCCTCGGTCCTGCGTTTGGAGGGGCGGCTCGAAGACTCCGTGGCGCACCTGCAGGAAGCCCTGGCGATGCGTCGCCGGACCTCTGCCCCCACCGACACCGAGCTCTTGATCGCCACCCACACCCTCGCCCTGACGCTCCAGAACATGGGCCGCTACGAAGAGTCGATGGCCCTCTACCGGGAGGAGCTGGTCCGCCTCGATGAGATCTTCCCCGGCGCCGACCACATCGGCAAGGGCGTAGCCCTGTTCAACCTGTCCACAATCCTCACCGACCTGGGGGAAATGGAGGAAGCCCTGGAGCTGGCCCAAGCCAACCTCGAAATGCTTCGGCGGCTGATGGGGGATCGCCATCCCCGCACGGCGCCGTCCTGGCTCAACGTCGGCCGGGTCCAGCGGGCCGCCGGCGACCTGGAAGCGTCCGAGCGGGATCTGAGGTTCGCCGTCGAGGTCTTCGACGAGACCCGACCGCCGGGTCATCCGGGGCGCCCCATGCCGCGGGTAGAGCTGGGGGCCACCTTGACGGCCCAGGGCCGGCTCCGCGAGGCGGAAGACCTGCTGCGCCCGGCACTGGCGGAGCTCGAAGGGGTCCTCCCCGACACCCACCCCCGCCGGGCCCTGGCGTCGAGGTTCCTGGGCTCCTGCTTGGTCGCCCAGGGCCGCTACGACGAGGCGGAGGGCTACCTTCTGGCGAGCCACGACGCCCTGCGGGCCCGCGGCGAAACCGTACCCGGCCTGCGCCAGACCCGGGCGGAATTGGCGAACCTCTACCGCCTCTGGGGCCGCCCGGACGCCGCCGCACGCTTCTCAGCGATCCCCGAGTCCATTCCCCCTTCCCGAGCCGGCGGTAGCGGGACATGAATTCGCAGGTCCCCCCCGGCCTCCTCGGCCGCGCCCCAATTCACCCTTCAATTCACCCTTCGGACGTCCTGCCATGACCCGACGATCCCCCCTCAGGCTAGCGTTCAAAATTGCCGCCGTCCTCACCCTGGCGATCCTCTTCCTCGTCGCCCTCCGCGGCCAGTTCTTCGACTGGTACGACGTGACTGGAAAAGCTATGGCCCCGACGCTGCTGGCGGGGGATCGGGTCGTCTTCGACGAAGCGGCCTACGGCGCCAGGCTCGCCGGCGGAAAGGCCATCGGGCCCACAAACCCAGCCCGAGGCGACATTGCCCTATTCCTGACCCCTGATCGCGGTGAGCTTTTCGTCAAGCGGGTGGTGGGACTCCCCGGGGAAACGGTCGAGATCCGCGGCGGACTTCTCCTCATCGACGGCCGCAGCGCAGAGTACGACGAAGCGTCACCCGCCGCCCTCGAAGCTTCGTCGAAGATACTCGGCACAGAGACCGCGGTGCGCCTCGAAGCGATCGATGGGATCTCGTATCCGATCGCCATCTCGACCCGGATCCCGCTACCGGACTCGCCGCCCGTCAAGGTTCCGAAGGGGGAGCTCTTCATGCTCGGGGACTATCGTTCGAACAGTCGTGACTCCCGGCACTTCGGCACCGTCCACGTCGATTCGATCCTAGGCCGGGGTACCCACGTCGCCATGTCGTTCGAAGGCTTTCAGCCCCGTTGGGAGAGATTCGGACTCTCCCTTTCGGTCGAGGGCCGCCCGGACGACGACGCCCGGTCCGCGCCGGCCCCTTGAGCAGGGCCCTTGGGCCGGGCGGGCCGGGCCGGTGACAATCCAAGCGGCCCCGGACCAGGGGGTCCCTCAGTCCCCGAAGTCCGCGCCGGCCGGGGCGTCGCCTTCTCCCCCGCCCCGACGGTTATCGCGGCGCAGCTGCCTCAGCTCCCTCCAGTTCTCGTACTTGACCGTCTGCTCGGCGTCGAGCAGGGCGAGGAACTCCGCCTCCGCCCCTAGGAGGATGTCCTTCGCTTGCCCCCGTACGTCGGCCAGGGCGAGCACCAGATCCCCCACCGCCGTCGCGTCGGGCTGGGGGGCGTCGACGGCCTCCCGAAGCTGGAGACGCAGCGCCTTTCCGTCCTCCCTCAGGGGCTGAACCTTGGCGCGGGTCGCAGCGAAGAGGGCTCGGGCGGCCTCTTGCTGCCCTTCATCCAGACCGAGGTAGCCGCGGGGTGGCAATAGCTTGGCGGCGGCCCGCGCCCCCACCGGTCCCACCGTGGGTCCGTCATCTCCGGCGGCGGCGGCGACGACGGGGACAACAGCGGCGAGGATCAGCAGGGCCAAAGCTGGCCCGAGGAACCTGACGATTGGGGTGCGTTGCTGGTTCTGTCGACTCATGGCGAAACCTCCTTGGACGACGCGGAAGCCGCGTCTTCGTGGGTGATCGTTCGGTTCGGAAAAGCGGTTCTGGCCCGTCGGCGACTTCGGGTCGGCCGCGGCCCCGGGGCCCGTCCCGCCTTCAAGTCCTGGAACCCACGGCGCCGCGGATTCCTGCGCCGGCTTCGCGACTTTTCCTGGTCGAGGCGCTAAACCTTTTGCCTCAGCTGTGCCTCTTCCTAATCGAGCCATGCGCGGGGACTCCCCCCGCCAACCGTCAGGCAAAAATCGTGGAGGCGACGATGGTGCATATTCAAGGGAACCCGGACCTTCTCGACATCTTGGGGCGCGGAGCCCGGGAGTGGAACCGCTGGCGGGACGACCGGCGCAAGGCCAGGCGCGCCGGGGCACGGCCGTCGAACCGCTGCGCCCTCGGCGGCCCCCTCGGCTCCCCCGCCACGGCCGTCGCAGACCTAGACCTACGCGCCGCCGACCTTCGCAGGGCCGACCTCGCCGGCGTCGACCTGTCGAACGCCGACCTGCGGGGGGCCAGTTTCGCCGGTGCCAACCTCCGGGGTGCCCGCTTCACCGCGTCGGACCTCCGCTTCTCGGGAATGACGGCGGCCGACCTTTCCGGAGCCGACCTGGCGGGGGCGAATCTGCAGAACGCCGATCTCGGCGGCGCCGTCCTCGCCGACGCCACCCTCAGGGGAGCCACCCTCGCCGGATCGAACCTGTGGCGCGCCGTCCTCGACGGCACCTGCCTGGAAGCCGCCGATCTCGCGGCCGCCCGGCTGGGGGGAGGCCGCCTCGTGAAGGTCGATCTCTCCGGCGCCCGGGCCCTCCACCGGGTCCACCACCACGGCCCTTCCCACGTGACCCTCGACACCCTGGAGTGGACGGCCCACGGCCTCCGCAGCGACCGCGGCGAAGAGAGGAGACGACAGGTGGTGACGTTCCTCGCGGGGGCCGGGGCACCCGAGGCCCTTCTCCGCGATCTCCGGTTCCACAGCGAGGTTCCGGCTCTCCAGCCCGCCGCCTTTATCGCCTACGCCGGCGGGGACCGGGATTTCGCCGCCCTCCTCGACGATCGGCTGCGGGAAGCAGGCCTGCGCGCCTTTAGGGTTGAGCACGGCAGGTACTCCGGCAACCTTCTCCAGGATCTCCTGAGCCGCGGCATCCGCCCTTGGGATCGGATTCTCCTATGCTGTTCCCGCTCCTTCGAGGCATGCTGGACGCTGCGGGGGGAGATGGCCCAGGTGGCCCTGGGGTTGCGCCGGAAGGGATTCACGGGGCCAAACCGTCTACCGGTCCTCGTCCCCCTGGGGCTGGAGCCCGGCCTCTTTGACCGGCCTCAGACCTCCGACCTCACCGCCGACGGTCAGGGCATCCACGACTTCTCCGGTTGGGATCTGGATCGGGATCGCTTCGAAACACCCTTGGGGGGTCTCCTCCAGGCCCTTCGGGACGACCCGGTGCCGAAGGTCGCCTTGCCCCTGTCCGAAGAGCCCACGGTTGCGGCGGTACCGAGCTGAGACGATGGCCCGCCTCGAACGTCGGCACGCCCCGCCGGCCTCCTCCACCGCAACCCGACCGTGCGGGTCGGGGAAGGCGCATCGATTCTCCCCCCTCCACACTCGGTTTCCGCGGCTGTGGCATAGTAGGCGCCGCACATCCCCTCCGCCCTCATCCCAGCGGGGGTCCGCACCGGACTGGTGGAATCCGCTTGACGTGAGCTCGACCGATGGAACGAAACCTCCCGAAGGCCGCCCCGATCGATCCGAAGAGGTCGAACGGGCCATCGAGTCATTCCGCGCGGGGCGGAACCGGGATGCAAATTTCCAAGTGCTTTTCGAGGTTTACTACAAACCCGTCAGAGCATTTTTCTCGCGGCGGTTGCCTTCCCCGGAAGCCAGCTCGGATCTCACCCAAGAAACCTTTCTTCGGGTCTACAAAGGGCTGGGGGGCTACCGCGGCGACGCCCCCTTTGGCGCCTGGCTGTTCCGCATCGCCGCCAACGTGCTCCACCGTCACCGCAAACGCACTAACGTGGACACGTGGCCGGACTCGGACCGCGAAGCGGAGACGGCCATCGCCGAGGGCGGCGACCGGAATGGCAGAGAGACCGGGTCCGCCCTGGCCAAGGTCCTCGATCGAGAGCGGCGGACCCAGCTGCGGGACGCCATCGACGGCCTCTCGGATCAGCGCCGTCAGTGCCTAACCCTGTGGGTGTACCACGAGCTCACCTACGAACAGATCGCGGCCGTCATGCAGCTGAAGCTGGGCACCGTGAAGGCGACCCTCCACCAGGCCCGCAAGCAGGTCGGGTTGCAGCTTTCAGAGGACGAAGGAGGGCCGCCGACGTGAGTGGACCCGAGGAGCGAACAGCCGACCTCCGGGCCGTGCTGGCCCAGTCACTTACAGAGGAGCCGTCGAAGGAGGGGGCCCGCCCCACCGTGGACGATCTGGTGGCCTACCTCGACGGGGACTTGGACCCCGACCGGGCCGCCGAGGTCCGCGGTCACCTGGTCGTCAGCCCCGACCTCTCCAAGGATCTCGTCGACCTGGAGGCCATGCTGACCGCCCCCAAGACGCCGCGGGCCGACGTCGACCTCGAAACCCGCGCCGCGTGGAGCGAGTTCAGCTCCCGCCTCGACGGCGTCGAAGGAGGGGGCGACGCCGGACCTGAGGACAACCTGGGTCGCCGACCCTTCCGCTCCGGGTGGTGGGCGGTGGCGGCGTCTACGACGCTGGCGGTTGTCGGCTTCGGCGGTGTCGCGGTTCAACATGGGGAGCTCCAGACCCTGAGACAGGAGAACTTGGCCCTCCGCAGCCCACTGCCCGACGCCCGGGCCGTGGACCTCCTGCCGAGATCGGGCGTCCGTGGGGGAGCCCTCACTGGCCCCGAGCCGCTGCTCCCCGGTCAGCCGCTGACCCTCATCCTCAATCCCGTGGACATCGGAGGTTTCGCCGCCTTCGAGGCGGATCTCGTGGACAGCGACGCCAGGATCCTCTGGACCGGTCCTTTGAACCCCACCGCCTTCGGCACCCTGGGCCTCGGGCTGCCCGGCGGGTTCCTGCCCCCGGGCGACTACGAGATCCGGCTCCACGGCCTCGGGGACGGTGAGCGGACTCCGCTGGAGACCTTCGCGTTCCGCATCGCCGCCTCCGACGCCGCTTCCCTCGGCCGTTTCGACGGTAACCCCCGGTCGCCGCCGGGGGCGGGGGACGCGACCGGAAGGGCTCCCCCGCCTTCCCCGCCCGCTGACGGCGGGTCCGAGGTCGTCCGTCTCATGGCGGAAGCGGAAACGGCTTTCGCATCCGGCACCGGGGAAGCCTATCGACGCGCCGCCGAACTGTACCGCCGGGCCCTCCCCCACGCCGAGGCCGACGGCGACCGCCCCCTCGAAGGCGAGATTCTCTACCACCTCGGCGGGCTCTACCGGAAATACCTCGACGAGCCCCAACTGGCGATCGAGGCCTACAGCGGCGCCATTCGGATCTTCGAAGAGATCGGTGATGCGGCGAGCCAGTCCAGGGCCCTCAACAATTTGGGCCGGGTCCACTTCGTGCTCGGCGCCGGGCCCCGAGCGGTCGACAGCTGGCGCCGAGCCCTGGAGCTCAAACGGCAGCTCGGCGACCTCAAGGGGGAGGCCGCCTCCCTCAACAACCTGGCCCTCTACCACCGCTATGTTGGCGACGGGCAGAGGGCCCTCGAGCTCTACGACCAGAGCCTCGAGATCGCTATGGGCACCACCGACCACGAATCCCACGTCCGGGTTCTGAACAATCGGGGTCGGCTCTACCTGGCCCTCGGCGACACGGACCAGGCCCTCGCCGATCTGCGCGGGGCCCTGGTCCCGGCACGCCGCCTGGACCGTCCAGAGGATCGGGATCGGGAGCGGGCCCGGGTGTACACCGCCATCGGCCGCATCCACGAGCTCCGGGGAGACCTTGGGAAGGCCCGGAACCTCCTCGAACAGGCCGAGAGGCTGCGGGAAGCCTCCGGAGATCGGCGCGGCCTCGCCGTGACCTTAGGGGCACTGGCCCAGGTCTACGAACGGGACGGTTCCCCGCTGAGCAAGGCCGACGACGCCAACCGGCGGGCGCTGGAGATTTTCCGCCAGCTCGAAGCCCCCAGGGGCACCGCGACGGCGCTCGAAGCCATGGGCCGCCTTGCCACCACCAAGGGCGAGTACATCGAGGCACGGGCTCTGTTCGACGAAGCCCTCGTCCTCTTCGAAGGACTGGGGGACCCCTACGGAGAGATCCGCACCCTCCTCGGTCTGGCGGCCGTCGACCGCGGCGCCGGGCGTCCACGGGACGCCCTCCAGCACGTGGAGGCAGCCCTCGGGGGCATCGAGGCCGTCCGCGGAGGGGCCGCCTCACCCCACCTCCGGGCCGCCTACCTGGCCTCCCAGCAGGACCGCTACGACACCCAGGTGGATCTCCTCATGGAGCTCCACCGTTCCCACCCCCGGGAAGGCTTCGATGCCCGGGCGTTCGCCGCCAACGAGCGCTCCCGGGCGCGCTCCCTGATGGATCTGCTGAGCGCCGGCAGGGCCAACGCCGACGCCGGCGCCCCAACGGAGCTGTTGGACCACCGACAGCGACTCACCGCAGCCCTAGAGATCGCCGAACAGGAACGGTTCCGCCTCCTCGAACGCGCCGATCCGGGCCCCGCCCTGACGATCGTGGAGGCCCGCCTCAGCGAGCTGCTGCGGGACTACCGGGCGACCCAGGGGCACATCCTGGCAGCGGATCCGGCCTTCGCCGCCCTCGCCGAGCCACGCCTCCTCGCCCGCGCCGAGGTCCAGGGGCTGCTGGACCCTGAAACCCTGCTCCTCGCCTACCGTTTGGGGGCCGACCGCAGCCACCTCTGGGCCGTCAGTCGGGACGCCGTACACAGCGTCGAGCTAGCCCCTAGGGCCGAGCTGGAGTCCGCCGCCCAGGCTGCCTATGACCTCCTCTCCGCCGGCCCGCTCCGCGAGGCCCGGGTGCCGACGGCCCGGGCCCTGCAACGACTATCGGGTCTGCTGCTGTCCCCCGTGGCGGACCGCCTGGCCCAGGCCAAGCGCCTCGCCGTGGTCGCCGACGGCGTCCTCCACTACCTGCCCTTCGCCGCCCTGCCCCGCCCCGGCGACAAAGGGAACGCCCCTTTGGTGGACAGCCACGAGGTGGTGTCCTTGCCGTCGGCGTCCGCCCTGGGAGCCCTGCGCCGAAGAACCGCGGCGCGACCGCCCCCGGGCCAACAGAGGGTGGCGGTGATCGCCGATCCGGTGTTCGACGCCTCGGATCCGCGGCTCCCCCCCGGGGTCCGGAGCCGAACCGGAGGCTCGTCCGCCGGCGGGCCGGCGCGGGACGGATCGCCGACGATACCCCGCCTGCCCTTCGCCGGCCGCGAGGCGGACGCGATTCTTCGCCTTGCCGGGGAAGGCCGCTCCTTCGTCGCCAGGGGGCTCGACGCCACCCACGCCGCCGCCGTGGATCCGGCCCTCGCCGAGTATCCCTACCTCCACTTCGCCACCCACGGCATCCTCGACGCCGAGCGACCGGAGCTCACCCACCTCCTCCTGTCCCAGGTCGACGGTCGCGGGCAGCCCCGACGGGGGCATCTCTATGCCCACGAGGTCTACGACCTCCACCTGCCGGTGGAGCTCGTGACCCTGTCGAGCTGCGAGACCGCCCTCGGCCGGCGGGTCCGGGGCGAGGGTCTGATGGGTTTGACCCAGGGGTTCTTCCACGCCGGCGCTGCGCAGGTCCTGGTGAGCCTCTGGCGGGTCGACGACCGCGCCACCTCCGTGCTGATGACCCGCTTCTATCAGTCCCTGCTGCGGTCCGGTGAGTCCCCGGCGGCTTCTCTACGTCAGGCCCAGAGGTCTTTGAGGCAGGAGCAACAGTGGCGCGCCCCCTACTTTTGGGCCGGCTTCGTGCTCCAAGGGGACTGATCGTTGAAGCCCCGCCAAGCCGGGCCGGCGACCCTCGATCTCCACACGACTAAACAATCGGAGGGTTCGACGGATCTTGCTCCGTCGAGGGGATTGCCCGTACCCAAGACCATCCCCATTTCTTTTGTAATGTCCCGACGCTAGGAGAATTTCACCATGACGATCGCGAGCCCAAACCAATCCCGTCCCCCCCTAGTCGCAACCGCACCGTCGCCCCGGTCCGGCCCTTCCCAGAGCGAGCTCCACCCCGACGACGGGGTCGACATCTCGAACCTCCACATGGTTTGCGGCTCCTGCTCCGGCGATCTACACCGCAGCCCGAGGCGAACCGAGAAGGTCGCGGGCCAGGAATACTCCGTCTACCCCTTCGCCTGCCCCACCCGAGGCTGTTCGACGGTGGACCTCTACGTGCCCAGGGATCCCAAGACCGACGCACCCCGGGACCTGTCCGACGTCACCCTCAGCGCGCTCGAGCTCAAATCGGAGGGCTACCTGGATCCCATCCGGAAGGAACGGCGCAACGGCTGCGTCCGCTACCACTACGCCCGCCGGGATCGAACCGAGGCCGAGGTATTCGTCGACGTTCCCAATCGCCATGCCTAGTCTCGTTACCGGCCCGCAGCCCGAATCCATGGGGCTGCCCTCCGAGGGCCCGAGGCTAGTCGCCGACCGCTACGAGATCCTGCGACTCCTCGGCAGGGGGCGTATGGGGGAGGTCTACCTCGCCGACGACCATCGCGGCCGCAAGCACGTCGCCCTAAAGTTCTGTGCCCGGGATTGCGGCAAGGATTTCCACCGGCTGCTGGTTCGGGAGGTCCGCCTCGGACAGCGGGTCACCCACCCCAACGTCTGCCGGATCTACGACCTGGACACCCACGGCGATCAGATCTTCCTCGCCATGGAGTTCATCGACGGCTCCACCCTGCGGCAGATCCTAGATCGCACGCTGGGGCGCCTCACCTGCGCCGAGCGGCTGAGGATCGCCTACGGACTCTGCGACGGCCTGGCGGCGATCCACGGCCAGCATGTGCTGCACCGGGATCTCAAGCCCGGCAACGTCATGCTCGACAGCGCCGGAAGAACGGTGATCACAGATTTCGGCCTGGCGGTCCAAGCCCACGGCGCCGCCGACCAAAGCGGCACCCCCGGCTACATGGCCCCGGAGCTCGCCACCGGCGGGCCCCCTTCCGTGCAGAGCGACCTCTTCTCCCTCGGCCTGGTGCTCTACGAGCTCTTTACCGACCGGCGGACCGAGTACACGGAGCAGCGGGGCCGCGGCCCGTTGGAGGCCCTCGACGTGCCACCCGACTCGAACGTGCCGCCGGAGATCTTCGAGGTCATCCTGCGGTGCCTGAACAGGGATCCCGACAAGCGTCCTGAGTCCGCAGCCGCCGTGGCCAAGGACCTCCCCACCCCGATGTTGGAGCGCGAAAGCGGCGAGTCCATAACGTCCCCGGCGACGCTCCTCGTCCTGCCCCGCTTCACACCGTCACGCATCAGGAGCCGGTGGACCCTGGCGGCGCTCCTCGTCACCGTCGTCGTCGCCAGCCTCCTCGGCGCCCGCTGGGGCCCCGCCACCGCGTTGGTGGACCCTCCCCCCGTCCTCGAGAAGAGCGCCAGGGATATCCTCCGTGACCTGGGGTTTCCGCCGGCCCCCTACCGGGCCTGGGGCTTCTGGCACCCCTCCTCCTGGGAGGGGTGGGGGGACGAAAGGGTCCCCCTCGTCCATCTGGATTCGCTGGTCTTCTGGTACCGCCAGGGGCCCAGGCCGATCATCCAAAGGCAGTTGGGGAACCCGGTCCTCATCCCCGACGACCCGCCGATCTCCGATCCGGGGTCGGTCCGTGTCGTCCTCGACGCCAGCGGCACCCTGCTTCGC
>JBCDIS010000138.1:0-18970 GCA_038748685.1 Acidobacteriota bacterium
GCCCCGCCCCTACGCCGGAAGCCGCCGGGGTCCGTAGGCGCCCGCCCTCCCCCGCTAGAACCCGTCCTCAGACGATCGAGCCGTTCGCGGGCGCTCTCGATCCGAGGGAGCGCTGGCGGATCTGGAGGGAGACGGCCGAACGGTTGGGGGTGGAACCGCCTCTGGGGTAGGGGCGGGGCTTGCCCCCGCCCGCGCAGCAAGAAAGCCAGCCGGAAACTGTCGAATGCCGAAGCGAGGTGAAACCCAGGACGAGAGTCCGAGGACCCTCTCTGGCGACCCGTCCCCGCGGGTCCAGCTTCTACCGAGCACGGCACCACGACCGAAGTCGTGGCCCTGAGTCCTACCCGCGGAGCAGGGTCTGGCCCACGCCGACACACGGATGTGGCTGCTCCGGTAGGGATCGATACGCGAAGGCAGCGCCCACCCGAGGATCCGAAACCTCGACGATCCAAGACGGGCGGGGGCAAGCCCCGCCCCTACACCGGAAGCCGCCGGCGGGAGCGTGAGCACGCCCGCTAGTTCCCGTCCTCAGGCGACGGCGCCGGCTTTGGCGAGGACCGTCTTGAGGAAGCGGCCGGTGTGGCTGCCCTCGGTTTCGGCGATGGTCTCCGGGGGGCCCTCCGCCACCAGCCGGCCGCCCCCTTCGCCCCCCTCGGGGCCGAGGTCGACGATCCAGTCGGCGGTCTTCACGACCTCCAGGTTGTGCTCGACGATGATCACCGTGTTGCCGAGGTCGGTGAGGCGGTGGAGCACGTCGAGGAGCTTGCGCACGTCCTCGAAGTGGAGGCCGGTGGTGGGCTCGTCGAGGAGGTAGAGGGTCCTGCCGGTGGACCGCTTGCACAGCTCGGTGGCGAGCTTGACCCGCTGGGCCTCGCCGCCGGAGAGGGTGGTGGCGGGCTGGCCCAGGCGGATGTAGCCGAGGCCGACGTCGTCCAGGGTCTGGAAGATGCGCTTGGCCGGCGGGATGTTCTCGAACACCTCCAACGCCTGCTCCACCGTCAGCTCCAGGATCTCGGCGATGTTGAGACCGCGGTAGCGCACCTGCAGGGTCTCGCGGTCGTAGCGCTTGCCGCCGCACACCTCGCAGGTGACGTAGATGTCCGGCAGGAAGTGCATCTCGATCTTGTTCTGGCCGTCCCCCTTGCACGCCTCGCAGCGACCGCCGGCGACGTTGAAGGAGAAGCGCCCCGGCTTGTAGCCCCGGGCCCGGGCCTCCGGGGTCTTGGCCATCAGCGAGCGGATGTGGTTGAAGACGTTGGTGTAGGTGGCGGGGTTCGAGCGGGGGGTGCGCCCGATGGGGCTCTGGTCGATGGAGATGACCTTGTCGAGGTGGGGCAGACCCTCGATGCGCTCGTGGTCGCCGGCCTTGTCGCCGGCGCGGTAGAAGTAGCCCGCCAGGGCCTTGTGCAGGATGTCGTTCACCAGGCTCGACTTCCCCGAACCCGAGACGCCGGTGACCACGGTCAAGAGGCCGAGGGGGAAGACGACGTCGATGCCCTTGAGGTTGTTGTGGCGGGCTCCGTGGATCACCAGCTGCCGCTCCGGATCCGCCGCCCGGCGCTCCGGCAGGTCGATGGCGAGGGTGCCGGAGAGGTATTTGCCGGTGAGGGACTCGGGGTCCGCCTCGATCTCCTCCGGCGTCCCCGCCGACACCACCTCACCGCCGTGGACGCCGGCGCCGGGGCCGAGGTCCAAGACGTAGTCGGCGGCGAGGATGGTGTCCTCGTCGTGCTCCACCACCAGCACCGAGTTGCCGAGGTCCCGCATGCCCTGGAGGGTGCGGATCAGCCGCTCGTTGTCCCGCTGGTGCAGGCCGATGGAGGGCTCGTCGAGCACGTAGAGCACCCCCATCAGCTTCGAGCCGATCTGGGTCGCCAGGCGGATGCGCTGGCTCTCGCCGCCGGAGAGGGTGGCGGCGGAACGCTCCAGGGTCAGGTAGCCGACCCCGACATCCACCAGGAAGCCCAGGCGGTCGCGGATTTCCTGCAGCACCTTGGCGACGATCATCGCTTCTCGTTCGCTCAGGGTCAGCTGCTGGACCACCGCCAGGAGCTGATCCACCGGCAGGTGGGAGAGCTCGTCGATGGCGCGGTCGTCCACCTTCACCGAGAGGGCTTCGGGCCGCAGCCGCCGGCCGGAGCAGGAGGGGCAGATCTGGACCGACATGTACTTCTCGATCTCGGTCCGTACCCCCTGGGATTCGGTCTCCTTGTAGCGCCGCTCTAGGCGGGGGAGAATGCCTTCGAAGGTCCCTTGCCAGGTGTAGCTCGACCGCTTGCTTTCGAGCTTGAATTCGAGCTCCTTGTCGCCGGAGCCCTGGAGCAGGGTGCGGCGGACCTTCACCGGCAGCTTCTTCCACGGCGTCGACAGGGAGAACCCCAGCTCCTCCGCCAGGGTCTCCACCATCCGCATCTGGAACGACCCGGAGCCGGGGCGCCACGGCGCGACGGCGCCTGCGTCGATGGAGCGCTCCGCGTCCACCACCACCTTGTCCGGGTCCACCCGCATGAGGGTGCCGAGGCCGGCGCACTGGGAGCAGGCGCCGAAGGGGCTGTTGAACGAGAACAGCCGGGGCGACACCTCCGGCATGCTGAAGTCGCAGGTGGGGCAGGCGTAGCTCTGGGAGAGGAGCTCCTCCTCCCCCCCCTGGGGCGCCAGGAGGACCAGCCCGTCCGCCACCTTGAGGGCGGTTTCGAGGGACGACGCCAGCCGCTTCTCGATGCCCTCCTTGACCACCAGGCGGTCGATGATGATGTCGATCGTGTGCTTCTTGCGCTTGTCGAGGGTCGGCAGCTCGTCCCCCGAGAGGTCGTAGGTCTCGCCGTCGATGCGGGCGCGGACGAAGCCCTCCCGCGCCATCTGCTCCATCTGTTTGCGGTACTCCCCCTTCTTGCCGCGGATGTAGGGGGCCATCAGCACCAGGCGGGTCTTCTCGGGGAGGGCCATCACCCGGTCCACCATCTGCTGCACCGTCTGGGGGCGGATGACGGTGCCGCACTTCGGGCAGTGGGGCACCCCCACCGAGGCGTACAGAAGGCGCAGGTAGTCGTGGATCTCGGTCACCGTGCCGACGGTGGACCGCGGGTTGCGGGAGACGGACTTCTGCTCGATGGAAATGGCGGGGGACAGACCCTCGATGGAGTCGACGTCCGGTTTCTCCATCTGCTGCAGGAACTGGCGGGCGTAGGTGGAGAGGGATTCCACGTAGCGACGCTGGCCCTCGGCGAAGAGGGTGTCGAAGGCGAGGGACGACTTGCCGGAGCCGGAAACGCCGGTGACCACCACCAGCTGGTTGCGCGGAATCTCGACGGTCAAATTCTTCAGGTTGTGCTCGCGCGCACCGCGCAGAATGATCTTTTCCATAGCGGCGGGACTCTAGCAGACGGAGCGGTATCCAGGCGTAAAGACGAGGCCCGGGGCGCCGCCTTGGTGGGAGCCGCAATGGGGGCGCCGTGACAAAACCGTGACACTCGCCATAGAATTCGCCGGCGGACCGCTTCCGCGATCCCCCTCCTCCCACAGGCGCCGCCGTCGGCGGCCCTCCCCCACCCGAGCAACCCTGGACTGCGAGCTATGAAAACGATCCGGATCGGTAATGGACAAGGCTTCTGGGGGGACAACGTCGACGCCCCGGTGCGCCTTTTGCGCGGCGGCGAGATTGACTACATCGGCATGGACTACCTGGCGGAGGTGACCCTGTCGATCATGATGCGCCAGAAGCTCAAGGACCCCACCAAGGGCTACGCCACCGACTTCGTCGACTTCATCGGCCGGGTGCTGCCGGAGCTCGTCGAGCGCAACGTCAAAGTGCTCTCCAACGCCGGCGGCCTCAACCCCCACGCCTGCCGCGAGGCCATCTTCGAGATCGCCCGCCAGCAGGGCCTTTCGGGGCTGCGGGTGGGCGTCGTGGAGGGGGACGACCTCCTGCCCCGCCTCGGCGAGCTGATCGAAGGGGGCCACGAAATGCGCAACATGGACACCGGGGAGCCCCTCGCGCCCCTGGTGGACCGGGTCACCAGCGCCAACGCCTACCTCGGCGCCGCGCCGGTGGTGGAGGCCCTGGAGCAGGGGGCCCAGATCATCCTCTGCGGCCGGGTGACGGACACCGCCCTCGCCCTCGGCCCGCTGATGTACGAATTCGGCTGGAAGGCGGACCACTGGGATCGCCTCGCCGCCGGCACCATCGCCGGCCACATCCTGGAGTGCGGACCCCAGTGCACCGGCGGCAACTTCACCCGCTGGTGGGAGGTGCCGGACCTGTGGGACGTCGGCTACCCGCTGGTGGAGGCGCAGGAGGACGGCACCTTCACCGTCACCAAGCACGACGGCACCGGCGGTCTGGTGACCGTCGACACCGTCTCCGAGCAGCTGCTCTACGAAATGGGCAAGCCCGACGAGTACCTCACCCCGGACGTCACGGCGGACTTCTCCTCCATCCAGCTGCGGCAGGGGGAGGGGGACCGGGTGGACGTCTCGGGGATCCGCGGCGGCGAGAACACGCCCTACCTCAAGGTTTCCGCCTCCTACCTCGACGGCTGGAAGGCCGCCGGCACCCTCACCATCACCGGTCCGCGGGCCGTCGACAAGGCGAAGCTCGCCGCCGACGTGGTGTGGAAGCGCCTCGAACGGGCCGGCGTCACCTTTGAAGACGGCCACCGGGAGCAGGAGATCCTCGGCCTCGGGGCCTGCCTGCCGGGGGTCATGGAGCCCCCCGCGGAGCCGCCGGAGGTGGTCCTGCGGCTGGCGGTGCGGGACGCCGACCGCGGCAAGGTGGAGCGCTTCGGCAAGGAGCTGGCGCCCCTGGTGACCGCCGGTCCCCCCGGGGTCACCGGCTTCGCCGGCGGACGCCCCAAGCCCCAGCGGGTGGTGGCCTACTGGCCGGCCCTCCTGGCGCGGGAAGAAGTCGAGAACCACGTTCGGGTGACGGTGGAGGAGGTCTGAGATGCCTGTCAAGCGAGTCCCCCTGTCCCGCATCGCCCACGCCCGCTCCGGCGACAAGGGCGACGCCTCCAACGTCGGCCTCATCGCCGACCACCCCCGCTTCTACCCGGTGCTCCGCGACCAGGTCACCCCGGAGCGGGTGAAGGCCCACTTCGGCACCCTCGTGCGGGGGGACGTCGACCGCTACGAGGTGGCCAACCTCTCGGCCCTCAACTTCATCCTCCACGACTCCCTGGGGGGCGGCGGCACCGAGAGCCTCAAGACCGACGCCCAGGGCAAGACCCACGGCCAGGGCCTGCTGCAGATGGAGGTGGAGGTGGCGGAGGAGCTCCTCGCCGAGGGGGAAGGGTGAGCGTCGCCGATCGCGACTGGGAGTTCCTGAAGGTCCGGCGGGGGGACGACCTCCTGTGGGTCACCCTCGACAACCCCACCAAGGCCAACGCCCTGGCCCCCGCCATGGTGGAGGAGATCGCCGAGCTCTACGGCGCCGACCTGCGGGCCGAGGGGATCCGGGCGGTGCTCCTCGACGGCGCCGGCAAGCACTTCTCCGCCGGCGCCGACCTCGAGCACCTGCGCCGCCTGCGGGACGCCGCCCCCGAGGACAACCGCCGGGAGTCGGAGACCCTGCAGCGGATCTTCCAGTCGATCCTCTACCAGCCGGCCCTGACCGTCGCCCTGGTGCACGGGTCCTGCGTCGCCGGCGGCTGCGGCCTGGCGACGGCCCACGACTACGTGGTGGCGACGGAGGACGCCCGCTTCATGTACAGCGAGGTGCGGATCGGCTTCGTCGCCGCCCTGGTGGCCACCTTCCTGCCCCTGCGGGTGAACGGCCGCGACCTGCGGGAGCTGCTGCTGGATCCCCAGTTCGTCGGCGCGGCCCGGGCCCTGGAGATCGGCCTGGTGAACCGGGTCGTCCCCAAGGACGCCCTGCACGGGGAAGGCGAAGCCCTCGCCGCCGGCATCCTGGAGCGGGCCAGCTCCGAGTCCATCGCCCGCACCAAGGGCCTGTTGCTCGACACCCTGGGTCTGCCCCTCAAAGAGGCTTTGGGTCACGCCGCCGCGGTCAACGCCGCCTCCCGCGCCACCGCCGACTGCAAACACGGGATCGCCACGTTCCTGGAGACCAAAAAGGCCCCGACCTGGCGGTGAAGCACCTCGTCCTCTTCGACATCGACGGCACCCTGCTGCGCTGCGGCCGGCAGGTGGGGTCGATCTTCGTCCAGGCCCTGGAGGACGTCTACGGCGGCTGGGAGCGCCCCGAGGGCTACAGCTTCGCCGGCAAGACGGACCCGATGATCGTGGTGGAGATGACCCGCGGCGTCGGCCTCGGGGAGGACGACGTGCGCCGTCGCCTGCCGGAGATGCGGGCCACCTACCTGCGCCGCCTCGAAGAGGGGCTGCGCCGGGAGGGGATGGTCCTCCTGCCCGGCGTCGTCCACCTGCTGGAGCGCCTCTCGGCGCGGGACGACGTGGCGGTGGGCCTCCTGACCGGCAACTGGCAGGGGGGCGCCGACGTCAAGCTCTCCCGCTTCGACCTCGGCCGCTTCTTCGGCTTCGGCGCCTTCGGCGGCGACGCCGCGGACCGCCGGGGGCTGGTGCCGGTGGCCCTGGACCGCGCCGAAGCCCACACCGGCCGCCGCTTCGCCCCCGAGGAGACCTGGATCATCGGCGACACCCCACTGGACGTCGACTGCGCCCGCGCCGCCGGAGCCGTGTCGATGGCGGTGGCCACCGGCTTCGTCGACGCGGAGGACCTACGCAGGTCCGGGGCGGACTGGGTCTTCGACGACCTGGAGCACGCCTCCCGCGAGATCGACCTTTTCGCTCCCTGACGGCGCAGAAGAGAAGCTTCGACGGCGAGCAATTTGCGGATCCCTTGAGGACGGTCCGCCCTCAAGGCGCCGACTCTGGGCTGCCGTCAACCCTTCCCAGGTCGCCTTGTCAACTGGGCGGTGGATCTGGCGAGCGCTCGAAATCTACGAAGTCGACCCACTGATCGCCAAAACTGGTTTCGTCGAGCACAAGCCTCTTTTCGACTGGCATGATTCCTGGGGCCTCGAGCCGAACCACGTGCTGCCCTTCACCCAGCTCAACGACGAGCCCCGACACAGCCTTTCGAGCAACCAGTTTCCCATCTAGGTAAAGGTCGGGCTCTCGAATCTCCGCGGCCCATTCCAGAGAAACGAAGTAGGACAATTCTCCCGAGCATAGATTCTTCTTCGGAGACAAGCGGGAGGATGTCAATCCGGTGATGGTCTGAGTCGTAGCGCTTGTCAGTCGACCGTCAGCAAATTCCATCCACACTGCATCACGACCGAAGTTCGCCCGATGGTCGCCAAGATGATGGTCACCCTTCACGGCTTTGATCTCAACCTTGGAGATGCTCCTGACTTCCTGGAGGGTCATGCCGCACTCGATTTGGTCGACGTACGACCGGAGTTGAGAGGTCTTGCAGCCTTGTAGAGCCACGACCAACGCGACAACCATGGCAAGTCGTTTGACGGGTCTGTTCTTCATGGCAGTTTGCACGGCGAAGAGATCGGCTTGCGCCCTTTCTTGGGTCTCGCTCGACTAGCGTTCCAACCTCGAGCCCAGCCGTCTTTAGGTTTCTGCAGACCGCAAGCCCTTGCCACCTCTCCGGCGAACGTGTTGCTGTTGCTACCGGACACTGCGTTGTACTGGCTGGGATTCGGATAGTTGCTGGCCGTCTCTATGGCACATTCGTCCGACCGACAGTCCTCGTTCCATTCACCGCAGGTGGCCGTTGGATCATCGATGTCATCGAAAGGCTTGTCTTGTCGGATTCGGCCGACATGTGATTCTTCGCCGGCGGAGAACCGACCACCGTGAAGACCACAGGTAATACTCTTGCCCTCGCGCTCAATCTGAACGAAGCAGTGAACGGCGGGAAGTCTCGGGATATCGACGCAGCAGATTCTCGATCTCTCTCCAGTTGGATCGATGAACGACTTTGTGTTTCCCAAGGCATAGCTGTAGGGGTGGGGATCGCCGCGGATCCCAAGTGGGTCCGTTCTTGTATATCGGCCAGTTTGCAGGGCATACCAGCGCTTTAAGTTGTACCGAAGTGGCGCGGCCTGGCTAGCCTGCTGCCAGGTGAACGACGCCCACTGCCCGGGAAACCTCAAGAACATCCCAACTGTCTGCGCTCCCGCGTAGTCCGCCCCAAACGGCTCGAACCCACCCGACCATACCTCTACACCCGATCCGTCCGTCGCCAGGACCGGCGTGCCCAGGTGGTCCACCGACAGCCACAGGATGCTCGACGTACCTCCCGACTCGGTGACGATGGCCACCGGGCGTCCGCCGAAGTAGAGGATGTGGCGCCGCTCGCTGCCGTCCTTGTAAAGGCTGTGGAGAGAGCCTTCCGAGCTGTACGTCGGAACCGTCACCGGCTGCTCGAAGCAGCCTCCCCCGGCACCGACCCATGCGGCGGTGGTGCCGGACTCGAAGCCGTCGCAGAAGATCGCCGACGGCGAGGAATCGGGCGAGCGGCCTGCCGCGCGGTCGAGGTAGCTGCGGCCGTCGTAGCGGAAGGTGCTCGTGGCAGTGGCGGACGGGCGGGACTGACTCGATAGCCGGCTGGCATCGTCGTAGGTGCGGGTGACGGCATCCCCCGCGGTGTCGACCGACGTCTGATTCCCGGCGCCGTCATAGCCGAAGGTGACCGTGCCGCCGGCGCCGAGGCTGATCTGGTCGAGGATCGAGGAGTTGCCGCCCGCGACGTTGGGCAGGTAAGCGTAGGCGTCGGCCGCGGCGCCGTCCCGAGTTTCGGTCAAGCGGTTGCCCAGCTTGTCGTAGGTCCACCCCAGCTGACCCCACGGACCGTCCCCTTGCTCCAGGTAGTACTGGATGTCCTGGTAGCCGTAGGTGCGGTGGTTTGCGGCGTTCAGGTTGTCGAGGATCGAGGTCGGGTTGCCGACGCCGTCGGTCGTGTAGGTCCAGTCGAGCAGCGTTCCGACCTGGATCCCTGCGGGATGATCGCGGTTGTCGTAGGAGCGGGTCTCGGTGAGGCCGTTGCTCAGGACCACCTGCCGCGGCATGCCGCCGGCCCGGTATTGCGACGAGCTGACGATCGCCTGTGCTGCCCCGCCCGAAGGGGTCACCGACACAGTGCTGGGGCGGTCGGCGTAGTCGTACCCGTGGGTGGCGACCAGGCCGCCGGGGTAGGTGATCTGGATGCGGTTGCCGTTGTCGTCGAGGGCGAAGGTCAGGGCACCGTCCTGGGTGACGCGGCCGAAGCGGTCGTACCGATAGTCGACGGCCGAGCCTGCCCTCGCGATCTGGGTCAGGCGGCCGAGGGAGAACGGGACCAGCGGATCGTCGTAGGTGTAGGCGATGTCCAGGGCGTCGTCGGGGTAGCAGAGCCCAGGGTCAGCTGGCGCGCAACGACCCCTCAAGGGGGCCACCCCACCCTGGGGGTCTTTCTTACACGGCCTTCCAGATCCTCAGGATCCACTTCGCCAGGGAGAGGGGAGTCTGTGCGACGACGGCGGCGGCGAACGCCCAATAGCCCCGGACGACGACCGCGCGGGCCTTCCAGAGGTAGAGCCTTCGTCCCGTCGCTTCGAGCTCGGCGAGAGCCTCGATGTGCTCGTCCACCATGTCACGGACGGTCGGTTCCAAGACCTCGATGCGCACTCTCTTGGAGAAGAACTCGGAGACGGCCGTGAGGGGACCCCCTGGCGCTCGATGGATTCCACCCCCACGGGGAAGCAGGGCCAGCCGGATCCAGGCGAAGAGGACGACGGCCCCTCCAAAACCGATACCCGCGAAGCCGATCGGCTCGCGGAGAAGTTCCATCGGGACGCCGATGTGCTCGTACAGCTTCAGGTCCTCGGGGCCGGGGGCGTACAGCGTGATGAAGAGCGCGGCTAATAGCTGAGACATGCCGAAACCCGAGACCTGCCATCCACCGTTCCGGAGGCTCCCGATCGACCGCTTCACGGCGACGAAGAACAGTGTCGCGAGAAGGATGCCCAGCAAGAAGGCGCTCATCCCAGCTCCCCAGCCCATGCGGCCTGCGCCATTTCCCAGGCGTGGAACACCCGTGCACCGTGACCGGTGGCGCGGAACACCCGCTTGGGGGGACCGTTCTCGTCGCGCTCCTTCACCTGGCGGCTTTCCACGTAGCCCTTGTCCGCCATGCGGCTGAGGGTCACGTACACCGTGCCCCGCTTCAGCTCGCCGCCCGAAGTCTTCACCAAGGCCAGGCCGTATGCCTCACCCCGATGGATCAGATGGTCGAGGATCAAGCGTTCTTTCTTCGAGAGACGGGGGATGTCTTGCATGTCGGTCATCCTGCTTTCCGAAGTCTGAGGAGCCATCGGGCACACGAGAGGGTTATTTGCGCAAGGGCGGCGTTGCCGAACGACCCGTAGCCCCGAACGACGACCCAGCGGGCCTTCCAGAGGTAGAACCTGCGTCCGGTTGCCTCGAACTCCGCCAACGCGTCGAGCCGTTCGTCGATCAGGTCTCGAACCACCGGTTCGAAGACATCGCAGCGGATGCGGTCGGAGCTGAAGCTGGAGAGCATTTCCAGAAACCGGCCGGGGGATTGATCGCTGACGAGACGTAGACCCAGGAAAGCGAGACCTATGGAACCGATGCCGAGCAAGCCGAGGAATGCAAAGGCCATGGCTGCCAAACAGACCACCAATAGCTTCTCCTGCCATTGGGAAGCATCGGCCTTCAGGCCGAGGACGTATACACCGGAAGAAGAGACGAAGGTGCCCAGGCCTCCGGCCAACGTCAGGCGGACCAGGACAAACCAGTCGTCCACATAAGTAGGAGCGATGGTTTGAGGTCTCTTCATGTTGTTACCCGTTCTGTTGTCTCTTCAAACAGGCTACAGCTTGTAAGACTGGTTGTCAACAGGTTGTAAGACTGGCTAGCAGAGGAGGCTTCCGGCGACCCCAACGGGGTCGAATATTCAAAGCCCAGGGTCAGCCGGCGCGAAGCGTCGCGGCACCCTGGGCTTGCGTGGTGGTTGGCGAAGAGGGCGGGAGGTGCCTCACCTTGACGACCCAGGGTGCCGCGCTTCGCGCGGGCCCTGGGCTTCGATATGGAACCCCTTCGGGGTTTCGGAGGGGACCGAGACGAGTCCGGGACCTCCCTTCCTCTACCCCAACGAGGTCGAATAGAAGAGCCCAGGGCCAGCTTGCACGTACTGACCCCTCAGGCTCAGGGGGACCCGCCGCTCTGGGTGTTGGGGTGGCACGTCTCGCCTGCGCCGCACCTCGGCATTTGGTGAACGGGGGCGGCCGGCGGGGGCTCCCAGGGCCCCGGATCCGTCGACTGGACGGGCCCTTAGGGCGATGCCGCGTCTTGACAAGGGCGTCCCGTCGCGCCATACTTTACCGACCGGTAAGTAACGGCTCCTCAGGCGACGCCGGACCCCCTTCCCAACGACAGTCGAGATTCGAGCCAGGACGGCATGCCCCGAACTTCGAAAACCGCCGCACCCACGCCGATCGTCAAGCCCGGTCTGTTCGACGACGAGCGGGCCGGCAAGATCTACCGCACCGCGGCGCAGATGATCTACGAGAAGGGCTTCGCCGCCACCTCGATGAACGAGATCGCCGACGCGGTCCACCTGACCAAGCCGGGGCTGTATTACTACGTCAAGGGCAAGAAGGAGCTCCTGTTCGCCATCATGAGCTTCGCCATGGACCTGCTCGACGCCGAGGTCGTGGCCCACGCCAGCGTCGTCGAGGAGCCGGAGGCCCGGCTGCGGACCATCGTCAGCCACCACGCCCGGCTGCTGACCCACGAGGCCGGCGCCCTGGCGATCTTGATCGACGAGGTGGCGGGGCTCTCGGAGGTTCAGCGGGAGCAGATCACCCGCCGCAAGCGGGAGTACTTCGACTTCCTGCGCCAGTCCCTCGACGACCTGGCGGCGGAGGGGCGGCTGCGGGACGTCGACACCACCACCGCCGCCTTCAGCCTCCTCGGCATGGTGATGTGGCTGTCCCGCTGGTACCAGACCCAGGGCCGCCTCAACGCCGAGACCGTGGTCCGGGACGTCACCGAGATCGCCGTCGGCGGCGTCCTGGCGGGGGGCGCGGCCTCGGGGGTGGCGGTCCCCAAGCCGGTGGACGCCCGGGCCGTGGGCCTCGGGTAGACCCCGGCAACGTTTCAGAGATCCGATTCGATTTCAGCGATTCCACAAAAGAGACCAGTTCCGAAAGGAGTACCCATGAGCCAGAAGATCCACGTCACCGAAGAAGAGGCGATGAAGGTCGCCGAGGGCTCCCGCCAGACCGAGTGGAAGCAGCCGAGCTTCATGCGCGAGCTGTTCCTCGGCAACTTCCGGCTCGACCTGATCCACCCCTACCCCCTCGAAGGTGAGGAGCGCCCGGAGTTCACCGCGTTCTTCAACGCCCTCAAGGAATTCATGCGGGATCACGTCGACTCCGAGGGTATCGACGCCAGCGGCGAGTACCCGGAAGAGGTGGTGGACGGCCTGCGCAAGCTCGGGGCCTTCGGTATGAAGATCCCGAAGGAGTACGGCGGCCTGGGCTTCAACCAGGTGGAGTACGCCAAGGCCATGGAGCTCCTCGGCTCCCTCGACGGCAACATCTCGGCGCTGCTCTCCGCCCACCAGTCCATCGGCGTGCCCCAGCCCTTGAAGCTCTTCGGTACCGCCGAGCAGAAGAAGAAGTACCTGCCGCGGTGCGCCAAGGGTGAGATCTCCGCCTTCGCCCTCACCGAGGACCAGGTGGGCTCGGACCCCGCCCGCATGACCACCACCTACGAGCTGTCGGAGGACGGCAAGCACTACAACCTGAGCGGCCGCAAGCTGTGGTGCACCAACGGCACCCTCGCCGACCTCCTGGTGGTGATGGCCACCGACAAGAAGACCAAGAAGATCAGCGCCTTCGTGGTGGAGGCCGCCTGGGCCGGCGTGAAAGTGGAGACCCGCTGCCACTTCATGGGTCTGCGGGCCCTCGCCAACGCCGTGATCAGCTTCACCGACGTGAAGGTGCCGGTGGAGAACCTGATCGGCAAGGAAGGCCGCGGCCTCAAGATCGCCCTCACGACCCTGAACGACGGCCGGCTGTCGATCCCCGCCAGCTCCGTCGGCGCCGCCAAGCAGGCCCTCAAGGTCTGCCGTGAGTGGTCGAAGGACCGGGTGCAGTGGGGCAAGCCCATCGGCAAGCACGAGGCCATCTCCCACAAGATCGCCGACATGGCGTCCACCACCTTCGCCATGGAGTCGGTGGCGAAGCTGGCGACCCAGATGTCCAACCAGGGCAACTACGACATCCGCCTCGAAGCGGCGGCGGCCAAGGAGTGGAACACCTGCCGCACCTGGGAGATCATCGACGACACGATGCAGATCCGCGGCGGCCGCGGCTACGAGACCTACCACTCCCTGGAGAGCCGGGGTGAGAAGCCGGTGGCGGTGGAGCGGATGATGCGGGACTACCGCATCAACAAGATCTTCGAGGGTTCCTCGGAGATCATGCACCTCTTCATGGCCCGTGAGGCGGTGGACAAGCACCTCCAGGTGGCCGGGGCGATGATCGACCCCGAGAAGAGCCCCGGGGAGAAGGCCCAGGCCCTGCCCGCCATCGCCGCGTTCTACGCCAGCTGGTACCCCACCCGCTGGCTCGGCGGCGGCAAGACCTACGCCGAGTTCGGTAACCTCGCCGGCCACCTGCGCTTCGTCGAGCGCAGCACCCGCCGGCTGTCCCGCCAGGTGTTCCACGGCATGATGGTCCACCAGGCGGCGATGCAGAACAAGCAGATGTTCCTCTTCCGCATCGTCGACGTGGCCAACGAGCTGTTCGCCATGGCGGCCACCATCACCCGCGCCGACGCCATGCGCAAGAGCGGCCACAAGGACGCCGACCAGGCCCAGGAGCTGGCGGATCTCTTCTGCCGCGGTGCCCGCCGGAAGATCAAGCGCCTGTTCACCGACCTGTGGCTGAACGACGACGCCCGCAAGTACCGCACCGCCCTCAACGTCCTCAAGGGCCGCCACCTGTGGCTCGAAGAGCTGTTCGAGGGACTCGAGGTGGACGCCAAGGAGGCGGCACCGGCGAAGAAGGCCGGACCCCGTCCGGTGGCGGTGGGCTGACGTCCCAGCGCCCACCCCGCTACGCAAAAAGGCCCGCCGATCGGCGGGCCTTTTTGTATCCCGAAAGATTCGAAGCTCGGAGGGCTCAAGCGGTGCGCTTGGCCACCTCCCCCTCCACTTCCCCGTGGTCGGGGAAGCGTCCGGTGACGTGCTTCGAGAAGATCATGTCGCCGTCGAGGTGCACGTCGAAGACGCCGCCGCTCCCTTTGCGGAGCTCAGCGTCGATGCCGAACCGTTTCGAGATCTCGTCCGCCAGACCGGCGGCGCGCGGTAGGTAGTCTCAAACCACGCAGTAGTCGATGATCATTCGGGCCATGTGGGACTCCTGAAGGTGGGTGGGTGTCGCGGGCGGATGGAGCGGGCCGGGGGGCGGACCGTCGCCCGAGTGCGGGGACCCCGATTGTAGAGAAAGAGCGGCCGCGCTCAAAGGGCTGTCCCACGATGGGTTCTTCGGCTGGGGTCGTCCCGCGGATCTGCGGGCGCCTGCACTCCTTCCTCCAGAGTCGCGCAGGGCGGTGATTAGAATAGGGGCCCTCGACCCACCCCGGCGGCGTCGAGCTCCCAGGTCCCGAATGTCCCTTCCTGCTATCGTCCAGCCCACAGCAGGTTCAGCGTAGAGCCAGAAGGAAGCATGTCCATGCCATCCCACAAGTTCGTCAAGCGTGTTCCCCCGCGGCCTTTCGTCCTATCCCTCGCCGTCGTCGTGCTGTGGGCGTGGGTCGGCGCGGCGGCGGTGCCCGCGAAGAAGAAGCCCAAGTCCCCCGAGGACCTCTTCAACCCCATGCTCGGGGTGGAGTACTCCCACTGGCTGCAGGGGCCGATCTTCGAGATCGCCACGGCGCAGGAGGTGGAGGACTTCCTGCTGATCACGTCCGACGACGAAGCCCAGGCCTTCGTCGATCGGTTCTGGGACAGCCGGGATCCCAAGGGCTCCGGGGTCGATTTCTTCGCCAAGAAGCCGCGGCAGATCTTCGACGAGCGTTCGGTGGAGGCGGACAAGCGGTTCTCCGAAGGCGCCTACCCGGGCCGCCGCACCGACCGCGGCAGCGTGCTGATCGTCTACGGCGAGCCCGAGGACATCGAGTTCGAAGCCCCCCGCAGGGTGGGGGACCCGACCCTCGAGGTCTGGAAGTACCCGAAGGATTCGGAGAAGGGGCTCGACGGGGAGAAGCCGAAGAAGCAATATCGATTCGTCCGCATCGGCGAGAAGACCGTGCGCTACACCGGTCAGCCCCTCCGGCGTGACCCCAGGGACCGGCTGCGGCCCCGCAACTGACCCCGCGGCGGCCCCCGACCCCGACGGGCCCGCCCCCGACGACCCCTATTTTCGGACCCCCACTGCGGGTCCCGCTCCAGAACCGCTCACCGACCCCACGAAAGGCAAGACCATGGCCCAACCCCGCGCACTGCTCCTCGGAACCGGCATTTCCGTCGCCCGCAACGAGGTCGACAACGACATGCTGGCACGCATCCTCGACACCAACGATGCGTGGATCCAGGAACGCAGCGGGATCCGCACGCGCTACTACGTCGATCCGGGGACGGGCTCTTCGGAGCTGGGGACCGAGGCGGCCCGCCAGGCCCTGGACCGCGCGGGGGTCGACGCGTCGGAGGTGGACTACCTGGTCTGCGCCACCATGACCCCGGACCACTACTTCCCCGGCAGCGGCACCCTGATCCAGCAGCAGCTGGGGATGGACCCCCTGCCGGCCCTCGACATCCGCCAGCAGTGCGCCGGCTTCGCCTACGGGCTCCAGGTGGTGGACATGCTGATCAAGAGCGGCACCGCGAAGACGGTGCTGCTGGTGGGCTGCGACGTCCACAGCGCCCTCATGCCCCACAGCGAGACGGCCTGGGACGTCCTCTACGGGCGCAACCCCGGTCCCCTCGACGAGGAGGAGTTCGCCTGGAACTCCCGCCACCGGCACCTCTACGTGCTCTTCGGCGACGCCGCCGGCGCCATGGTGTTCCGCGCCCACGACGCCGACGACGGCCGCGGCCTGATCGGCGGCAAGCTCTACGGCGACGGCGCCCACAAGGACATCCTTTACGTGCCCGGCGGCGGCTCGGCGAACCGGCCCTGGGTCGACGCCGCGATGATCGAGCGGGCGGACACCGTGCCCTTCATGGAGGGGCGCTCGGTCTTCAAGCTGGCGGTCACCCGCATGCCCAAGGTGACGATGGAGGTTCTCGGGGACCACGGCTACGGCCTGGACGACCTCGATTTGCTGATCATGCACCAGGCCAATCTGCGCATCAACGACGCGGCCCAGAAGGCCCTCCGCCTGCCGGACGGGAAGGTCCACAACAACATCCAGAAGTACGGCAACACCACCTCCGCCACCTTACCCCTGGCGTTCTTCGAGGCGCAGGAAGAGGGCAAGGCCCCCGAGGGCAGCCTGGTGGCGTTCACCGCCCTGGGGGCGGGCCTGCATTACGGTTCGATGCTGATGCGAACCTGAGGTCCGCGGCCCCTCACCGCGGAGGCTACTGCAGGCCGAAGTTGATGGTCAGGTACATCTTGACCGGGATCGGCTTGCCGGTGGCGAGCTCCACCGCCGGTTTGAAGCGCCAGGTCTTCACTGTCTCCGACGCCGATTCGGTGAGCCCCAGGGGCAGGCCCTTGACCACCTGGAGATTGCGCACGTTGCCCTGCTCGTCGATGATGGCGAGCAGGATGGCCACCCCCTGGATCCGCTTCAGTCGGGCCTGCTCGGTGTAGAGGGGCTGGGGGTAGTAGATCTTCTCCGGCCTCGACGTGCCGTCGCCGGCTTCCGCCACGCCGTCGAAGTCCCCCGCCGCGGAGCCGCCGGCGCCGGTCTCGTCACCCTCGGGGATGCCGAAGAAGACCTCGTCGAGGGTGGTCTCTTCGAGCTCCGGGATCGCCACGTCCTCGATGACGATGGGCTCCGGCTCGTCGGGGGTGGGGTCGGGGATGGGGATGCGCTTGGCCTTCTTCTTGGGGATCTGCTGCGGCGCCGCCTTCGGCTTGGCGGGGGGCTTCTTGAACCGGGTCTGCTCCATCACGAAGACCCGGCCGGGCTTGGCCACGTACTCGGGCTCGCGGGAGAGGTCCGGGAAGGTGGCCACCAGGAGGACGAGGTGGAAGGCGACGGCGACGGCGACGGTGCGCCGGAGCCTCTTGCGATCCCGCTCGGCGTCCTGGGCAAGGCGTTCAAGCAATTCCTGGGCGGAGGACGGGGGCGCCTCCCCCGTGGAGCCTTCGCCGCTCCCCTCGACCTCCCGGGGGGACACCTCCACGCCACCACCGGCCTCGACCGGGGTCGGCCCCGGTGCCCCGTCCGTGCCCGGGGTGGCCGGTCCGCGGACCGCGTCCGGCCCCACGTCGTCGCCCCCGACGGGGGGGGCGGGTGCGCGGGGGAGGCGTTCGGGGGTCGACAAGGGCGTTCCTTTCGTGGCGCGCCCGGTACGGCGTGCCTGGGGTGTCACGGAGGCGGAGGAGGCTCGGCGGGGGTGCGGCGACCTTCGGCCTCCGCTGCGAAGTGATTTCGTATGCAACCCCCCTGCCGGATTTGACGTCCCCCCGGCGGGGGCCTGCCCCCGGAGGTACGGCCCAGGGCGGAGGGGAGTTCTCGCCCGGGCCCGTCGACACCGCGTCAGAGCGCCGAGGGCTGGGCCCCAGGGCGTCGAGGGCCGGGCCTCAGCGCGCCAAGAGCCGCTGCAGCAGCTTGTTGAGGGGCTCCGTGTAGGCGGAGGCCCGGGACGGATCGTCGGCCACCAGCAGGGGATCCAGCCCGGGTTCCTGGGACGCCAGGGACCGCAGCCTTTCGTGGGTCTCGGCGGACACCGGATCCGACAGGGACGCCGGATCGGAGAGCTCCCGCAGCAGCCGTCCCGCCAGCAGGCGGTCGTGTTCGAGCAGCTCCTCGCGGCGGTTGATGTGCATCAGGAGGTCGAAGAACCCCACCATGTCCTGCCACAGCCGCCCCCCGGCGAGGGCCGGGTCCGGGCCCGGGTCTTCGAGGTGGGCGAAGATGCGTTTCTGGATCGCCCGGATCTCCAGGCGGTCGTCGATGCGCAGGAAGGGATAGATCTTGGCTTTGCGCAGCTCGGCGATCTTCGTGCTGAAATGGCGCAGTCGATCGGCGATATCGGCGTCCTTCGGCGTTCCGTGACGCCGGGCTTCGATCCAGAAGTCGACGTAGGCTCGGCGGATCTCCAGGGCGTCGTCGATGTCGTACCACCGCCGCTTGTTGGGGGTCAGCCCCGAGTACTCCCGCAGCGCCGCCTCGATGGGTACCAGGGCGCGGGTAGTGCGGGCGACGGCGCGATCCGATTCGGAGATGATCTTCCAGGTGTTGCGGCTCTCGGCGGCGGTTTCGAGGGACTCCCGCAGCTCCCGCAGCTCGCTACGGCCGACGAAGGAGAGGTCCGCCAGCTCCTGGGGGGCGAGGACCGCCTCGGTGACGTCGGGCCCGCCGGTGGCGCCGTCGTAGCGCTCGGTCACCTCCCACATCAGGCCCATGGCGTCGTCCAGAAGGCCGAGGATGCCCTCGATGCGCTCCGGTTCGACCGTGAAGAAGCCCGTGTCCTGGGCGACCACCATACGTAGGCCTTCGCCGCGCTCGATCAGCTCGGCGGCCCGTTCTATCGGATCCTGAAGCTCGTCGCCCATGTGTCTCCCCGCGGTGAGGCCGTGGGGAATCCAGCACGTCCGGAGCCCCCTCGGCGGCGAAGCGAGCCTACCATTCGAGCCCCTCCCGCGCTGGGGGTCCGGCTCAGTCTCCGCGGAGGGCCTCCGTCGCCGCGGAGGGCCCTCAGTCTTCCCAGAGGGCCTCAGTCGCTTCGGAGTGCCTCAGTCGCTTCGGAGTGCCTCAGTCGCTTCGGAGTGACCGAGCCGGATCGACCCGCGCCGCCCGCCACGCCGGGGCGAAGCAGGCCAGGAGGGTCACCGCCGCAAGGGCA
>JBCDIS010000139.1:0-18897 GCA_038748685.1 Acidobacteriota bacterium
CCCGTACTTTGGCCAAGACTCTGATCAATAGCTTGACTTGGTCGGGGATCACCAATAGCTTTTCATCAGCGTTACCCGCGTGCTTTCGCTTGCCCGACGGTCGGATCGAGCTGAGCTCGGATCGAGCTAGGTTCCGGCTGTCCACGGCTGGGGGCGGCGAAACCTTGGGGGCCCGTCGCGGAACCCTGCCTGAGAGGCCGTTTGCGAAATGATCCCTCGGAAGTCCTGCCCCCCAGTTCAGGAACTGAGGCCATGAACAGTAGGCGAGTACCCCTCCCCAGCCCCGATCCCCGCACCGGCGAATCCCACGGTTGGGAGGTGACGCTGGAGGACGGGGGGAGAGTCCAGTGGCGGGGTATGTACACCGGCCCGCGGATTCTCGACGGGGTACAGATCGAACACGCGTGCCGAGAGCTCTTGGGCTGCGATCCCGGCGAGGTTGCGGCCGAAGTCGATCGCCGTCTGCTCCCGGCGACCGGCGAGAGGGCCTCGCGGCCCGCCCTGATCCTGCATTCGTCGACGCCGGAGCTGAAGGCGTTCGAGGGTGACCTGCAGGCCCTGGCCCAGGGGGCGAACCCCGGTGATTTGACGACCTACAAGGAGACCCGATCGGTCTACCTCGCTCGACCGGGGGACGTCGCCGTCGGACGGACCGCGCCCTGGCGCACGGCGGTGGGGATCCTGGGGGTCGAGGCGGTGGAACTGCCGGACGTCGAGCACTACTACCTTTCCCACGCCCTACTCGGTCTGGCTTTGGAGCATCAGCGGCGGCCGTGCCCCCCGATCGCTTCCATGCTGAGGTTCCTGCGGCGGGGTCCGCGGAAGATCAAGCTTTACTCCTTCGAACCGGAGATGCAGATGTTCCTGCTCTGGCTGGCGCGGACCGCCGGCGTCGAGGGACTCGCGGTGGAGGCCAACCGTCCGACCTTGGCGGCGGCCTGGAACCGAAAATCCGTCCTCCATCCCCCCGTCTCGCGGGTCCGGGGCCTGACGATTTCGGCGAACCTCACCCCCGATGAGCTGCTGGCGCTGGAGGCCAGCCGCAGCGATCTCGCCACCTTGACGGGGATCGAAGCCCCCGCCATCCCGGGCTACACCCTCGAGCGGCGGGGCCGCGACGCCGCGGACTTCGCGGCGCAGGCGGTCGAAGCGGCCCGCATGCTGCAGAGGCGCTACGGCCTGACCACCGGCTGCCTCAAGGCGTCGGAAGCCGGCGACGGGGCCCGGATCACCGCCGGCCTATCCCTGGCGGACACCGCCGCCCTCGAGCGCTTGACCCGCGGGGCCCACGTCCATGGAGACGACTACGTGTTGGAGGCCCACGTCGACTATCGCCTCACCTCCGTGGCGGGTCAGCACGTGTCGAGCGCTGTGTCGGCCCATGTTCGTGGAGGGAGCCTGGCCGCGGGCGCAACCCTCCAGTTCGTTGAAGGGACCTCGTGGAAAGGCAACCTATTCTTGGACGGCGGGACCCTCGGGGCCTTCCGGATTTCGCCCTCCCACTACCGTCGTTCGCGGAAGTTCGTCGGGGATTTTCTCGGCCACTTCGAACGCCGGGATCCGGGCCTGGTCCTGGGGGGAGTCGACCTCGCCGTCGGCAAGGTTGGGGGAGCCTTCGGCGACCGCGAGCTACTTGGCGTTCAGGATCTGAATGTCTCGTTCACCGGGGCGGAGTGCCTCCGTACCTTCCTCGACAAGGCCCGGGGCCGGGGACCGGAGCTGGGCCCCTACGGGGTGACCCGGGTCTACCGCCCCCGCCCGGGGGGCGGCCACGGCGCGTTCCTGGAGGTCACGGCCGCCGCCTGCGGCGACGGGATATTCGCCGACACCGTGGCCTCGATCCCGGGGCGCTGGGCGATGGTGGGGGTCACGGGTAGGGATCCGGAGGACGCCCTGGGTAACCTGCGATTCCTGGAGGAAGCCCTCATCCTCGGGGGGCTCATCGAGCCCCCCTGAGGGTCCGGCGCAGTGGCCCCTCTCAATGGTCGGGGCTGGGAAGAAAGGGCACGGGGTGGCGACCCGTCCGTCGGCGCAGCCACAGCGCCAGCTCCAGAAGGGGCTTGCGGTCCCGGTGGCGGAACGTGCGCCCCCCCGGCGTTTGCGGCGTTCCCGTAGGGCGCCAGCCGTCCCGCATGCTCTCCAGCCGTTCGAAGATGCGCTGCATGGCCAGGTGAACCGAACGGGAGTACAGTGCCTCGTCGTGATCATGGGGGTAGATCGTCGGCCGCACCACGTCGAGGATCGGCCCTTCGTCGAGGCCGGGGGTCACCATGTGGAGGGTACTGCCGATCTGATCGAACTTCCCTTCCCGGAACGCGAAGAACACGCCGTGGTTGCCTTTGTACTCCGGTAGGCACCCCCCGTGGATGTTGATCGTCAACCCGGTATGGGCCAGAAGGGAAGGGCGAAGGATGCCGGTGCCGCAGACGATGGTCACGTCCGGTCGCCAGCTCGCCACCTGTTTCCGGGCCTTCTTGTTGTTGATCCAATCCACCTCCACCGTCACCGCAGGCCACGTTTCCCCCTCCGGCAGCTGGGAAAGGAAGAACTCGGCACGGTAGCGGCTGCTACCCGTGAACCTTCCCCGCAGCATGTGGTAGATCCGATAGAGCCAGGCGCGGTATCGCTTCCGACGCCACAGACGGCTTCGCTGCGATTGGTTGCGTTCCAGTAGTACCCCCGAAAGCCCGAAGCGGCGATCCAGCTCCGAGACCAGGTATTGCTGATGGGGATCATCGGTACAGAGGACGACGATCTTCATGGGCTATCCGGCCTCGACCGCAGCCCCCGACGGAGTCGGAACCGTACGTAGCCGGGGAGTCGGCGTGGAGTCTTCAGAGGGGTTGCTGCTGCCGCTGCGCCCGCGGTCCGGGCGATAAAGGCTCTGCATCGGATGGGAGCAGCCCCCCAGGGTGTCGCGGACCGCCTCCGCCACCACAGGTGCCTGCGTGAAGCCGCCGGTGTTGTGGCCGGTGGTGATCACCAAGCGTCCACCCTCGGCGGTGGGCAGCACCTCGAAGATCCCCAGGCCGGTGCTGGTGAAGGGGCGGACGCAGGCCTTGCGCGTGCCGTAGAGGGTGCCTTCGCGCATCGCCCGGTCGTAGGCGGTCGGCAGATATCGACGGGCGGTGACCTCGAGGGCCTGGAACAGACAGCGGATCTCCGGCGAGTCCATGTCGAGGGACCGTTCCCCCAGGAATCCGTAGCCCGAGCCCAGGATGAGGGTCGGACGCCCCGCCCCGTCACGACCGACGGTGATGTTGGAGTCCTCACCCACGTGGCCCTCACGGTGGATCTTCACCGACCGCTCCAGGCGCGGCTCGAGGTGGGGAAGGAAGAGCCACAGCCCGAGGATCCCTTGGACCGCGGCGTCGGAGGCGGTGCCCGCCAGGAGGTTCTGGCAGTAGGCCCCCGGGGAGAGCACGTAGTGTTCAGCCCGGAGCGGACCATCCGCCGTACGAAGCCACTGGACGGCGCCGTCCGAGTTCCGCTCCAAGCCGGTGACCCGCCGGCGCCATTGGAAGCGGACCCCTTTCTGTTCGAGGTGGGCCAGGAGCTTGCGGGCGAAGCGATGGATGCCGAGGGTGAAGCCGCGGATCTCCAGTCCGCCGGCGATCTCGCCGCCGTCGACGGCTTCCGCGAAACCCGGATGGCGACGTTTCAGCTCCGCGGAATCGAGGGCCCGCTGCAAGGATCCCAGGCTACCGTGGAGGGCCTTCGCAGCTTCTACTTTTTCTGCCTGTGAGTAGACCCGGAGCACGCCGGGCGTATACCCGACGTCGTCGAAGAGCTCGGGAAGGTCCCCCTTCAGCTGATCCCAGAGTCCGCCGCTGGTGATGTTGAAGCGGTGGATGTCTCGGGTGAAGACTTCGGCTCGCCACCGCGGTAGGCCGAGGAAGTCCTCGATCCAGGCTTCTTCGCGCGGGGTGAGCTCGTCGAAGGGCGTGACGAGCCAGCCACCTTCGGTGATCGTCTGGCGGAAGACCTCTCGCATCTGGGCGTAGACCCGATGCGCTTTCTCGTTGTAGTTGTCCGCCTCGGTGTAGCAGTACATGCGGGCGTCCGCTCCGCCGTGGGTCGCCCCCAACTCCTGCCATGGGGGTTGGGATCGCGGATCGGGTCCGGCGTCGACGATCTCGACGTCGGCGCCCTGCTCGAGCAGCTCACGGGCCGTCATAAGGTTGACGATTCCCGCCCCGACGAGCATCACCCGCTCCCCCGAGAGGCCCGTCGAGCCCCCGGGGGAAACACCGAAGGCCCCCAGCGTCTTGGCCGTGTCGGCCCCCAGGAGGCGTCGCTCGGCGATCCCGAGGGCTTCCAGATCGGCCCCTAGCCCGCCGGAAGCTTTCGGCGCTTGCTCCGTGGGGACGGTGGGGAGGGTGGCGGCCAGGCACCGCTCGCTGTGGCGGTAGACCAGCTGTGTCGGATCGCGATCCGGTTCGTTCCAGTTGGTCAGGCTCGCGGAGTTGAGAATGGGACGATCCGTGAGGACCACCCCTGGGCGCTCATGCTTCAGGACTCGAAGCAGCTCCGACTCGGGCAGGGTTGCCAGTTCTGGGCGGTAGGACACGAGCTCCCCGAGGCCAGAGCTCACAATCTGTGGATCCAAAGGATGCGTAACCAGGATCTTCATAGACTCCAAATTCCTCCCTGCCCGCGCCGGAGCGAGCCTTCAAAAGGTTTCGATGAAAGGCGCTTCGAGGGGGGGAGAAACGCGACGATCCGCCGACCTTCAAGGCGTGCGGTAACCGCTGGTGGGGTGGCGTCGCGGAGGGCGATGCCGTCGAATGCTCAAGGCGGCCGAATCGTTGAAGCGGAATGGTGATTTTTTCATGGGAGCGTGGGCGCTTTCAAGGACGAAGTCGGAGAATTGGCTTATGCTGATAGGTCTTGGCTCGGGATCCGATCTCGGCCGAAGAGTCACGACATCGAACCTGGGGGGACCCCACGGGACTTTCTCGGCGCAGAGGCGAGATTGGCGCAAAAACGGCCGTCAACGGTGAGAGCATGGGCGGCCCTGCCGAGCGCCGGTATCAACACGAGGTCCCCGATGCACGAACCGAAAGCCGCCCACCGTACCCACCGCTTCTCCGCGATCGCTGCCCTGTGTCTGGGTCTCACCGCAGTTGCACCCTCGGTTGTGGCCGCCCAAGCCGAAACCCCTTTGGCGGGGTCCGCCGGGGAGGAGGCGACCCTTCCGGAAGGGGAGATCGTCTCGGACGAGATCACGGTCACCGCGCGGAAGCGGGAGGAGGCCCTCGCCGAAGTGCCCATCGCCATCACCCACCTCGACGGCGACTCGATGCGGGAGTCCAACATCTCCGGTCTCTCCGAGCTCTCCCTCAGCGCCCCGAACTTCATCCATGCCGAGGACGTCAACAGCTTCGACCGTTTCATCGTCCGCGGCTTGGGTACGACGGGCTCCAACCTCGGCTTCGAGGAAGCCGTCGGCCAGGTGGTCAACGGCTACTACTTCAGCCGCAGCCGCTTCGGCCGGACCATGTTCCTCGATGTCGAGCAGGTCGAGATCCTCAAGGGTCCCCAGGGGGCGCTGATCGGAAAGAACAACAGCGTCGGAGCCATCAACATCACCACCCGCAAGCCCGGGCAGACCTTCGGCGGCCACCTGACCACGACCTACGATTTCGCCGACGGCGAGGGCTTTGCGGTGGAGTCGGCCGTCGACGTTCCGATCACGGATGCCCTGAAATCGCGCTTCACCGTTCGCTTCGAGGACCGCGAAGGGTATGTGCGGAATTTCGGCACCGGACGCAACGACCAGGAGCGGGACGACGTCACGGCCCGCGGCATCCTCGCCTGGCAGATCGACGACACCCTACAGGCCGAGCTGATGGTCCAGGTGGGGGATCTGCAGCGCAACGGGCGGGGGCGGGAGATCTACAACTGCGTCGGCGACGCCACGTCCCCCAACCCCCGGGACCCTTCTGAGGATTGCCTGTTCAACGGCGAGAAGGACGTGGTTTTCCTGATCAACGGGGAGCCGAGCCCCGAGCCCCACGACACCGAGTATTCGATGGTCGGGCTGACCCTCAACAAGTATTTCGACAACCTGTACCTCAGCTACCTCGGCAACGTCGCCGAGTACGACTCGCGGGACGACTGGGATTCGGACCACAGCGACCTCGAATGGACCCACATCTTCGTCCGCGACGACTGGCGGCAGTCGTCCCACGAGCTGCGGATCACCTCCATCGGCGGCGAGCGATTCGACTACCTGGCGGGCCTCTACTACGGCGATCAAACGAACGATTTCATCCAGTCGTTCATGTTTTGTCGCGGCCCCTTCGGACTCTGCACCGGTGGGAACACGAATCCGGGTTTCCGCGGCCTCCAGCGCCACGCCTGGTCCACCCTCGACACCGAATCCCTAGCCCTCTTCGGTCAGGTGGACTGGTACCTGACCGACCGGCTGACGCTGACCGTCGGCGGCCGCTTCACGGAGGAGGATCGGTCCACGGACTCCAACGCCACGGTGCTCCTGCCCTACGCCCTCGAAGTCGCCGGCAACCAAGTCGATTGCCCGAACGTCGCCGACGAGCTCGACGGCGTCGGTATTCCCATCGACTTCAACTGCGGCCCGGCGCGCTTCACCAGCTCCGGATTCTTCGATCGCTCGGAGGACGACTTCAGCCCCAACGTCACCCTGCGCTGGCTCTCCCCCGAAGACGGGATGCTCTACGGCACCTACGCCGAAGGCTTCAAGAGCGGCGGTTTCCAATTCCCGAACTACGTCCCCCAGTCGGCCCTCACCCGCGACCTCGTCGAGTACGACTCCGAGACCACCACCCATGTCGAGATCGGCGGCAAGCGGACCCTTTCGGGCGGTCGGGCCCGGCTCACGTGGGCCGCCTGGTCGACGGACTTCGAAGACATCCAGGTCTCCGGTTTTGACGCGGTGACCCTGATCCAGAACGTCAACAACGCGGCCCAGGCGAATTCCACCGGCGTCGAGGTGGATCTGGCCGTGCGGCTCTCCGACCGCGCGACCCTGTCGACGTCGATGGCGTGGACCGAAGCGGAGTACGACGACTTCCCCAACGGTCCCTGCTACGCCGGTCAAACCGAGGCCCAGGGCTGCGTCCCGGTCACCTTCCCGGACGGCACCGTGACCCGCGTCCAGGACCTCGCGGGCACCCCCCTCGCCTACGCTCCGGAATGGCAATTCAACGTCCGGCTCGCCGGCGGGGGGCTTCCGGTGGGCGGTGGCCTGGAGCTCGGCTACGACCTCTTCTACTACTGGATCGACGACGTCCACTTCAAGCTGACGAACGACCCCCTCGACACCCAGGAGGCCTACGGCAAGGTCAACGCCGCGGTGCGTCTCGAACGGCCCGACAGTGGCTGGACGGTGACGCTGATCGGCAAGAACTTGACCGACGAGCTGACCTCCAGCCTCGGCGACTCCACCACCGGGGTGGGGCAGGTGGGGGACATCGGGCCGACCCCCAATTACAAGTTCGTCGACCCGGGTCGCCAGGTCGCCCTCCAGCTGGCCTATCGGTTCTGATCCCAGAACCCAGGCCCCAGGAACCGCCGGAACTGGAATCCGTGCCGAATCGGCCCCGATCGAGGGTCTCGCCCTGGCTTCAAACCCCTCGAAGATTCCTGTGTTGGACAACGTGCACGCCGGAGCCGATCGGCCGCTGATCTGCTCCGATTCCGAACCTCGGAAGCTCCGGCGGGCCGAACGATCTGACAGGGTTTCCTGACTAGGCGCGCCGACTCCTGCGCATGTCTTTGGGGAGGAATCGGCATCCGAAGGGTTGGAGGGTACAAGTGAGAGCGGGTCCCGCGAGAATAGGGCAGACTATCGAAGCCAACATGAGCGCATCCCCATGAAGACATCGCTCGACGTCATCTCCATCCCCAGACCCCCGCGCCGTGGGATGACCCCGCAGCGCCGCCGGGGCACGCGGTCCAGGTCCGCGGCGAGGTTTCGTACCGCCTTCACGGCGGTCGCGCTGCTCGCCCTCGGGGCGGGGTGCGCGGATCCGCCGGAGCCCCTCAACCTGCTGTTGGTGACCTTCGATACGACGCGGGCCGACCACCTGGGGGCCTATGGCCACGCCGGAGCCCGGACGCCGGTGGTCGATGGCCTGGCGAAGGAAGGGGTGCTCTTCGAGAACGCTTACGCGCCGGTGCCCATCACCCTGCCATCCCACTCCAGCTTGATGACCGGCAAGGTTCCCCTGGCGCACGGCGTGCGAGACAACGGCCTCTTCGTGCTCGGGGAGGAGCAGTTGACGTTAGCAGAGATCCTGCGGGATGCCGGCTACCGGACGGCGGCCGCCATCGCCTCCTTCCCGCTGACCTCTCAGTTCGGCATTGGTCAAGGATTCGAGCTCTTCGACGACCACGTGACGGGTGACCTCGAAGATCTCTACGGGGAACCCTCGCTGCCGAAGGGGCAGCTCTTCTTCGACGAGCGCCCCGCCGGCCGGGTCAACGAGGCGGTCCTGCCGTGGCTCGACGAGCACGCCGCGGAACCCTTCTTCCTGTGGGTGCACTACTTCGATCCCCACCATCCCCATACGCCGCCGCCGCCCTACGACCAGCTCTTCGCCCACGAACCCTACGACGGCGAGATCGCCTACGCCGACGAGAGCCTGGGGGTGCTCCTGGACCGCTTGAAGAGCCTTGGTATCAGGGACCGCACTTTGGTGGTCTTCACCGCGGACCACGGGGAGGGGCGCGGCGAGCACGGCGAGTCGACCCATTCGCTGCTGGCCTACAACTCGACCCTGCACGTGCCGCTGATCGTGGATCTTCCTGGGGGCCCCCTGGGGCGGCGGGTGCCTGAACGGGTGAGCACCGTGGATCTTCTGCCGACGGTGCTCGAACTGCTCCGGGTCGAGCCACCCTCCGAGCTCGACGACGGCACCCAAGGGCAGAGCCTGGCCCGCCACTTCGACGCCGAGCCGGCTCCGCTGGACTCGCGGACGAGGCGCCGGCTCTACGCCGAGACGCTGTCCCCCCGTCTGACCCGCCAGTGGGGGGAGTTACGGGCCCTCTACTACGGAGATTTCAAGTACATCCACGGCCCGGAGCCGGAGCTCTACGACCTCGCGGCGGACCCCAGGGAGCTGGACGATCTGGTGGGCCGGGAGCCCGCCATCGCCCGCGACATGGAGCGTCGCCTCGCCGACTACCTCGCCGAGCACGCCGTCGCCGAGCTCGACGCCTCGGTCACCCTGGACGACGAGAGCCTGCGGCGTCTTCAGGCCCTCGGCTATCTCCAGAGCTCGGGGGAGAGGGTCGGTCCCCTTCAGGAGAGGCTGAGCCGCGAGGGGGATCCTCCCCAGAAACACGCCTCGTCGATCACCGCCTACAGCCAGGCGAAGTCGATGCTTTTCCACGGCCAGGCCCTGGAGGCGCGGGGGTTTCTGGTCGACCTCCTGCGCCAGGACCCCGACAACCCCTACTACCTGGAGCTGATGCTGACGACCGAGAGGCGGCTGGGGCGACGGGCCGCGGCGTGGGCGCTGCTCGAAGAGCTCAGCGGGCTTTCCGAAGAGACGGGCTATCCGCCGCCGGAGAAGCTGGAGCTCACCGCCGGTGATCTGCTGCTGGAGGAGGCCGACGGGGAAGGGGCCTATGCCCGCTACCGCGCAGCCCTGGAGCTGGCGCCGTCCGCCCAGGGCTTCCACAAGCTGGCGCGGATCCACCTGTCCCGGGGGGAGCGCGGGGAGGAGCGGGGGTTCCTGCGGCGGGCCCTGGAGCTGGACGGGGGGCTGACCGCGGCCCGACTCGATTTGGGGGTGAACCTCGCCGTTTCTGGGCGGGTGGAAGAGGCCGAAGGGGAGTTCCGCCGCGTGCTTGAGGAGCAACCCTATTTCGCCCGGGGGCACTACAACCTCGCCACCCTGCTCGTCCAGGATGGGCGCCTCGACGAGGCCGCAGACCGATTCGAACGGGCCCTCGAGCTGCGGCCGAGCTATTTCAAGGCGGCCCAGGCGTTGGTGGAGATTCACCTCCTGCGGGGACGCCGCGACGAAGCCCGAGCGATGTTGGAGCTGCTCGGCCGCCGCGCCCCGGGCTCGCCGGAGCTCGAGATCGCCCGCCGCCTTTGGGAGTCGAACCCGGAGGAACTCTCGCCATGAGGGATCTCGGCAAGGAAGCTCTTGGCACCGCGGGCCGCGCCCTGGCGGTGGGGGTGGCCCTGTGGACGGCGGCCTGCGGGGGCACAGAGGGTGGGGGAGGGGGGCAAGGGGTCGAAGACCCGGCGGGGGACCCGAGATCGACGCTGCTCGACGCGCCGGCGGACACCGTGGTCGCGGAGGACCGTTTGGGTCCCCTCCGCTGGGGGGAGGTCGACGCCTTCGCCCTCAGCCTGGGCCCGGAGAAGCGCTGGCCCGGCACCGGCGATCCCGCCGGGTGGCTGCGGGAGCTGACCCGCCGCGCCGCCTTCGATCGGCTGCTTCTGGAGGAAGCCGAGCGGCTCGGGCTGGGGGAGGATCCCGAGGTTCGGCGACTCGACCGCGCGCTACGGCGCATGGCCTATTCGAACGCCTACCTCGCGTCGCGGGCGGTCGTCGAGCCGCCGACGGAGGACGAGATCGCTCGACTCTATGAAGACCAGAGGGAGCGGTTCCAGGCCCCCGAGCGCCGCAAGGTGTTCAACATTTTTCTCCGTTTCGAGGGGCGCGACAGGGAAGACGTGCTCCGGGAGCTGGAGGCGATCCGGGGGCGGGTCCTGGCGGGGGAGAGCTTCGAGAACCTCGCACGGGAGCTCTCGGAATCGGAGACCCGCCACCGAGGCGGCGAGATCGGTTTCGTCAGCCGAGGGCATTTTTCCGACGACTTCGACGAGCTTGTCTTCAGCCTTCAGCCGGAAGTGCCCAGCCCGGTGGTCTCCACCGCTGCCGGCGCCCACCTCTTCCAGGTCTCCATCGTCCTGGAATCGCGGAATTTCAGCCTCGAAGACGCCCGGCCCCTGCTCGAACAGGAGCTCCTCTCCCGCGTCTTTCTGAAAACCCTGGGGGAAGCGGCATCCGCGGTCCCCGAGTTCGCCGAGGTCCGTCGCCTACCGGCGGCGGAGGTGGCCTCGGCGCTTCAGACCGGGCACCCAGACGCGGTGGTCTTCACCCTGGGGGAGTTCGAGCTGACCGTCGACCAGTTTCGCCGCGAGCTGGAGCTCTTGACCCGGCAACTGGGGGCCGCGCGCCCGCCGGATCTTGCGGAGATGACTCTGGACGAAATCGTCTTTCAAGAGGTGATCTACCAGCACGTCCTGAAGGACTCGGATCTGGAGGTGCCGACGGAGGAGCTGGAGCAAGCGCGGAGGCGGCAGCTCGCGGACCTTCTCGCGGAGCGCAAGCTCGAAGCGTGGGTCGGCGGACAAGACCACCTGGTGCGGCAGCACTACGAACGCAACGCCATGCGTTTTGCCCTACCGCCTCGCCTGGACGTGTCCCGCCTCGGGGTGCCGAAGGGGCCGGGGGCCCTGGATCGCTTGACCCGCCTAGAACAGGCCGTCGGCGATCTCGATGCGGGGTCGGTGCAGCTCGAAACGCTGGCCGCCTCTCTGGGGGGGCGGGTGGAGAGCCTCGGGGCGAGGACCCCGGCGCAGCTGGCGGCCCGAGACGCCGGCGCCGTGCCCTTCCTCACCCGCCTGCGGGCCGGCGAGCACTCGCCGCCCTTCCAGACCGGGGAGGAGCTGGTGATCCTGCGTATCGACGGGCGCCGGGAGCCGGAGGAGCGGCCGCTGGCCGCGGTGCGACCGGCGGTGGTCCGCAGCCTGGTGGAGCAGCAAGGCGCCGAGCTCTTCGCCGAGATGCGTGCGGAGATGCTCCAGGAGGCTAGTTTTCAGCTGGACGAGAAGGCGATCGCCGAACTGCTGGGGGGCTGAGCAGGCGCGCCGAGGGTCTCCAGGGCATCAACGTGGAAGGGCGCCCTTCGGCCGCGGATCTAGGGACGGTCCTCCGACTCCGGCCAGCGAATCTCCAGCGCTTCGAGCCATTCCTCGGCGATCTCCCGCCGGGCCCGCTCGACGCGGGCCTGGCCGATCCGGTTCTCGACCCGGGGCCAGGCCTCTTGGAGGGTTTGGGTCCTCGGGGCCTCCCGATCCTCGAGGCGCAGGAGCTGGAACGCGTCGCCGCCGTCGATCATCTCGCTGATCTCGCCGTTGTCGAGGGCAATCACCTCTTGCAGCGCATCGAGGCCCATGCCCCGGGCCAGCCGACCCCTTGGGACCCATCCGAGGTCGCCGCCGCGGGCCGCCGAAGGGTCGGTGGAATGGATCAGGGCCAGCGCCCCGAAGCGGTCCGGGTCCGCCCGCAGGCGGTGTCGGATGGACCACAGGAGATCGGCCGCCGCCGCGGGATCCTCCCCCTTGGCCACGGAAATCAGGGAGAGACGAAATCGCTCCTCCGTCACGAAGGCGTCGGCGTGGGCCGCGTAGTGGGCTTCGATTTGTGGGGCCGACGGAGGCTCGACCCGCTCCGCCACCAGCGCGATCATGGCCTGACCCGCCAGGACCTGCGTCTCGATCCAGCGGCGGCCGTCCGTCATGGCGGGATCCCCCGCCAGCCCCCGAAGCCACACCTCCCGGATCTTGAGGCGGTCGATCAGAAATCCCTCGATTCGACCCTCCAGGCGCCGGCGTTCGTCCCCGAGTGGCGTCCCGACGAGCTCCGTGCCCAGCAGGGCTTCGAGGTCGGAGATGGTCCAGCCCTCGCCGATGGCCTCTGCGAAGGGGGCTTCCCCCGCACCCTCCGGTGTCGTCTCGCCCCCGAGGAGCTTCCAGTGGATTCGGAGGTTCCCCTCGTCGCGCAGGCTCGCTTCGAGCTCGGACCACCGTGCATCGAAGGTTCGCCCCTCCACCCGCTCCCGCGCCAGCTGCTGGACTTCCTCGGGGCTGCGTTCGAGGGGGGGCAGGATGTATTCGCAGTAGAGGAGGGTCAGGCCGCGGGCGCTCGGCAGTACGTTGCTCGTTTCCCCCGGCTCCATGGCGGTGACTACGGCGTCGAGGTCGGGGCTCAGTGCGCCGGGGGCCACATTGCCGAGGAGGCCGCCCCGGCGCCGGGTCGAGGATTGGGACTCCCGCTCCGCCATCTCGGAAAAGTCCTCCCCGGCGAGGGACCGTTCCCGAAGCGCCTCCATCTCCCGGCGCAGACGTTTCCGCTCCGCGTCGTCCGCTTCCGGGGGAAACGCCTTGAAGATGTGCCGCATGCGAAACCGCCGCGGCAGGCCGAAGGTCTCGGTCGTCGCCACCCGCCGGACCTCGGCGTCGTCGATTTCGAGGTTGTCGGCCAGGTGACGCCGCAGGACGCCTTCGGCCAGCCTCGCCTCCGCCTGGGCGACGAGGATCCGCGCCGTCGGCGTGCGATCGAGCCGCTGCCGCCGCGCTTCCCCGGCCAAGGCCTCGGCCAAGAGGAGCTCCTCGAACTGCCTTCGCCGGGCTCGCGGGTCCTCCGCCAGGGTTCCGGAGGCGGGGCCGTAACGCAGCCAGGATTCGAGGTCCTCAAGGGAGACCCGCCCGCGGGCGGTGACCGCGTCCGGAGGGGAGGAGGGCCTGCCCGCCTCCGACGGGATTGGGACTGCCGAAGGGCTCGGTGGGGATGCCAGGACCGACGGTAGCAACAGCCAGGGGATGAGAAGCAGGGGCGACATGGATTCCATCCGGCGGCTGGGCCGGCCGTCGGGCCCGGGTCTACTCGATTTCGAAGTCGATCAGCTCGATCGGCGTGACCAGGTTACCGCCGACCCGGAAGATCGCGTTGCGTCCTCCGACGAACCTGTAGCCGGTCCCCGTGTTCGGCATCGCGGTCCCCGGATCGGCGATCGTCACCAGGTTGAGACCCTGACCACCGTTGGTGTTGGTGTCGATACCGACCGCCGTGCTTGCAGCCACAAACTGAAAGATCCCGGCCAGGAAAGATCCTCCGCGGTACACGTTGTCGGTCACCGTCGGGTTGACCGTATGCACGTTGAAGCCCGGCGCTGCCGGGATCGACCTCGACGTGACCTGGGCCGCCTGGGTACCCGAGACGTTGCTGTAGGCGCTCCAGAAGACGGCGGAAAAGAAGGTCCTCACCATTTCGAAGGACACCCTGGTGATCGTGCCGGTTTGCTCGACGGGGACGAGGGCGGTGCCGGCGGCGTTCAAGGCCGAGTTGTACCGGTTGCCGACCATGCGGCCCACGCAGCACGCCGTGAAGGTTCCGGTGACCGTGCCGCTGTCGTATTGGATGGTGGTGCCGGCGACGCGGCCGGTGGGCTGCTCGACCCGCCGGGGCTCGGAGAGTGACTGGTAGCCCGAGTTCTCAACGGTCGGTGCGGCTCCGCTGCGACCGGCGCTCTTGTAGGCCCGGCGCTGTTTCGGGTCGAGGGCGTTGACGGCGGCGATCCTGGCGTCGCGGTCCATCGCCCGCAGGGCCCGGTGACGCTCAGCCTCGTCCATCGCCCCCAGGGCTTCGACGCTGGGGGGGGCGTCGGCCTCGGGATTCGCCTGGCCGTCGAGGGTGGCCGTCAGCCCCAGGGTCAACAAGACGAAGGCGACGGGGACGAGCCAAAATGCGGCGGATTTTCCGTGCATGAATTTCTCCTGGATCTGAAGCTCGGACGGATTGGAGGTTCGGTTCGAGCGGCGGAGCGGTGCGCTGTGGCATGCCTTTTAAAACCATAGCAAGGCCTCGAAGCGCCTCACAAGGGGGCACCTTCGCCGCGTTGGATCGGTGATGGCTGGACAGATTCGGGTTGGAGGGTGAGGGCCGGATCCCCCAGGAGCGCGTAGAGGGCCGAGATCTCCGGATGCGCCAGCCGGCGCTTCGTCGCCACCATCGCGTCCCCGACACTCTCCCCGGCGAGCAGGTGTCGCACGATCTCCTCGCCGAAGCGGGGCACCGTGTAGAGGCGGGAGGAGGCGCCGACGAAGGCGACGGCGCCCCGCCCCTCCGCCAGCACCATGGCCTCCCCGAGGGACGTCGCCTTGGGGTGGTCGAATGGAGCGGTGGTGCAGGACACGCTGAGGACCACGGGCAGCCGACGGGTGGGCTCTAGTCGGCCGACGTCTTCGCGGTCGAAGAGGGTCTCGGGGCCGAGGGTGGGGGAGGCGCCGAGCTGCCAGCTGTGTCGGCTGCCGTGGCCGTTGAAGTGCACGATCGCCGGCCCTCGATCGAAGGCGGCGACGAGGGCGTCGTCGAGGCCGTCGTCGAGGTGGGTGCCCGGGTCCGAAGGCGGCTCGACGAGGTGCGCCGCGTCAGCGAGGCGTCGCCGGGAAAGCTCGGCGCGCTTCACGGAGTGGGGGGTGCGGTCGCTGACCATGAGCACGGTGGGCGGGTCCTTCGGCGGCGCAGGTTCCAACTGCGCCAGGGTCTTGCCCACGACCGCGTCCAGCTCCTGCGGGTTGCCGACGGGCAGCCGACCCACCGCGAATCTGGGGAGGGCTTCCCGCCCTTCCTCGGCGGCGAGGTAGTGGTCGGACGCGGCCGGACCGAAGGCGGAGAGGTGGTGGGCGGTCGGGACGAGGCCGCGCCCGGTTCCGGTGATCCCCTGCCCCCGGGGGGGCCTGAAGCCGTCGGCGTCGCCCACCAGGAGCAGGTAGCGAAGCTTCGGCGACCCCTCCACCATCCGGTCGACGAAGCGGCGAAGCGCTGCCGGCTGGGGGTAGCCGTGGCCTTCGGAATCGAAGATGGCGGCGGTCGAAGCCACGGCGACCCGCAGGCCCCGCTGTCGGTGCCGCTCGGCCAGGGGGCGGAGACCCTCCATCAGCTGCGGCGGGGCGATCATCAAGTAGTCGAGATCCGCCGGGACGGGCCGAGGCACGGCCACCGCCGTCACGGATCTAGGCTTCCGCCGGGTCGCCTCGGAGTCGATCCAAGCTTCGGCCCGCTTCGTCGCCGGGGGAAGCCTCCAGCCGCCTCGGGGATCGGGGGGAACCGGGCCCGCCCCGGACGTGGAGACCCAACGCTCGTCCACGTCCGCGTCGGTATCCGGAAGCCAGGACGCCGCGTCGTTGGCGTCGATCCCCCAAGAACCGCTGTTCCGCTCCAGGCGGTCGACGGGGTAGCCGATCTCCACCCAATCGACGTAGACCAGGTCGATCAGCGGCTCACCGTCGGGCAGGGTGCGGGGCAGGACCCGCAGCTCGAGGGGTACCGTTTCGGCGTCGTCCCCCGGCGGCCCGAGGGCCTCCGGCGGGACCCCGCGGAGGTGGAGGTGGTGAGGGCTGCGTCCGTCCCACCGCGCCTCCGCCACCGGCTGGCCGCCGAGGCGGAGCTGCACGCGATGGTCGCCTCCGTCCACGGGCTGAACGGGCTCAGACCAGCCCAGGAGCTGGACGCGGATCTCGAAGTCGCGGTGCGCTGTTGCGGCTCGGTCGTCGAGGCCGTCCAGGTCGATCCTGAGGCTGGACGACGCCCGGTGGCTGATGGGGGCCCAGAACCAAAGGGACTCGAGCTCGGCGGCGAGGGGCCGGCGCGTCACCGGCACCCGTACCCGATCCTCCTCGAAGACCCGCCGCCGCCAAGCCTCGACGGTGGGGGGGAGAGCCGACCCGGCGGGGCTTTCGATCTCCTCGGCGAGGTCGACGCCTTCGGGGGAGCCCGCGCCGCCCCGCAGCCGGAGCATGAGGACGGCCAGGGGTGAGTCCCTTTCGAAGCTACGGGGCCAGACGGAATCGAAGGGGGCGACGAATCGGAGCGAGTCCCCCGGCCCCAAGTCGCCGTCGCCCCCGTCGTGGGCCCACAGGGGGAGCGGGAGCCCGAGGTGCCGAAGATCGAGCCCCGCGGAGGGGAGCGCCTCACCATCGAGTCCCGCGGCGGCGGCCAGGGTTTCGTAGGTCACCCCGTAGACCCCGGGGGCGTCGACCGTGATCTTGACGGTCGATGTCTGGGGCCTGCCGTCCGCCGCGGCCCCCGACCCCAAGGTCAGCGCGAAGAGGAGCCCGAGGGGGCAGAGCGCCTTCGGACGCCGGCTCAGCGAATGGGGGGGCCGGGGTGGGGACATGGCGCCACGGTAGGCAGTGGGGCGGTTCCCGTCAAGGTTTTGGGGCTTCCACGGGGGCAAATGGCGGAAATGAATCTCGGGAGAAAATTTTTTCGGATTTTTTCGTTACGACTCTTCGAATTCTGCGCATGATTGGATAGAGATACCGATTCACCCGCCCGGTGCCAAAAGACGCCGCCCAAAGCTTCCAGGAGATCGTGAAGCAATGCCCCTAGCTCCCCCCCTCCGATCCGCCCTCGTTTTCCTCGCTTCGCTCGTTGTGGCCAACGTCGCCTGGGCGGGCATCGGCATCTCCGACCTCTCGATCACCAAGACGGACGGCGCGACGGTGTCGGTCATCGGTGGCTCGATCACCTACACGATCGTCGGCACCAACAACGGCCCCGATGACGTCTTCTCGGCCACGGTGACCGACACCTTCCCGAGCGAGCTCAGCTGCACCTGGACCTGCAGCGCGTCGTCCGGAGCCAGCTGCGCGGCTTCGGGAACCGGCGACATCAGCGACACGGTGAGCTTGTTGGAAACCGAGACCGTGACCTACACGGTGATTTGCAGCATCTCCGGCAGTGCGGTGCCGGGGGCTTCCCTCGACAACACCGCGTCCATCTCGTCCCCCGCCACGGACCCCGATTCGGCCAACGACACGGCCACCGACTCCAATCTGCTGATTCCGACCGCCGACATCTCGATCACCAAGACCGACGGGGTCACCACGGCGGCTCCAGGTGGGGCGTTGACCTACACCATCGTGGCGTCGAACGCCGGACCCATGGACACCTTCGCCACCTCGGTGGTCGACACGTTCCCCTCGGATCTGACCTGCACCTGGACCTGCTCCGCCAGCGTGGGATCGAGCTGCTCGGCCGCTGGGGCGGGCGACATCAACGATCCGGTGAGCCTGCTGGCGGGGGGGACGGCCACGTATACGGCGGTCTGCGACATCGCCCTGACGGCCACCGGCACCCTGTCGAATACGGCGACGATCTCCGGCTCGGTCTTCGATCCGACGCCCGGCGACCAATCGGCGACGGACGCCGACACGGTGCTGTCCCCTCGAACCGACCTGTCGATTACCAAGGCGGACTCGGTGGACCCGGCGACGGCGGGTGAAGACCTGACCTACACGCTGACGGTGACCAACGCCGGCCCGTCGACGTCGACGGGTTCGACGGTGACGGACGTGCTTCCTTCCGGGGTGACGTTCAGCACGTCGAGCGACTGCACGGAGGCTGGGGGGACGGTGACCTGCGCCGTCGGAACCCTGGCTCCAGGTGCCAACGACTCGGTGACGTTCACGGTGACGGTGGACCCCGATCAGACGGCGGCGCTGTCGAACACCGCGACGGTGGCGGCGAACGAGACGGACCCGGCCAGTGGGACCAATTCTGCCACCGAGGGCACGTCCGTGGGGGCCGAGACCGACCTGTCGATTGCGAAGGCGGATTCGGTGGACCCGGCGATGGCGGGTGAGGCGCTGACCTACACGCTGACGGTGACCAACGCCGGTCCGTCGACGTCGACGGGTTCGACGGTGACGGACGTGCTTCCGTCGGGGTTGACCTTCAGCACGTCGAGCGACTGCACGGAGGCCGCGGGGACGGTGACCTGCGCCGTCGGAACCCTGGCCCCGGGCGCCAACGACTCGGTGGCGTTCACGGTGACGGTGGACCCCGGTCAGACGGCGGCGCTGTCGAACACGGCGACGGTGGCGGCGAACGAGACGGACCCGGCCAGCGGAAACAACTCGGCCACCGAGGGCACGTCGGTGGGGGCCGAGACGGACCTGTCGATCGCCAAGGCGGACTCGGTCGACCCGGCGACGGCGGGTGGGGCGCTGACCTACACGCTGACGGTGACCAACGCCGGTCCGTCGACGTCGACGGGTTCGACGGTGACGGACGTGCTTCCGTCGGGGTTGACCTTCAGCAC
>JBCDIS010000140.1:0-18547 GCA_038748685.1 Acidobacteriota bacterium
CGGGCTAGCACGGTGACGGCGGCCCCCCGGGGTCGCCCACCGACTCGGAAGGGCCGGCCTCGCCGGCCCTTCTTCGTTCTTCGAGAATCCTCGCCCACGGATCGTCGCCACGACCCCTCCCGTGGCTGGGGACAAGGGCGGGGTCGTGGCGACGATCCGTGGGCGAGGATTCTCGAAGAACGAAGAAGGGCCGGCGAGGCCGGCCCTTCCGAGTCGGTGGGCGACCCCGGGGGGCCGCCGTCACCGTGCTAGCCCGCAGCGGCTCAGAACTTGTAGTTCAGGGACACGCCCGCGAGGTGGACGAAGGTCTCGTAGGTGCCGGCCACCACGCCCTCGTTCAGCGGCAGGGCGGTGATGTCGTCGAAGAACAGCGCCATGTAGTAGGCGTCGACGTTCCACTTGTTGCCGGTGTGGCCGTAGCCGAGGGTGAAGCCGGTCCGCTCGGCATCGGGGATCGAGGGGCGCAGGAACTCCTCCGGCACCGGGCTCTCGTCGAGGACCGCGCCGAAGCGCCACTCGGCGGTGGGGGAGGTCTCCCAGAACACGCCCACGCGGTAGGAGAAGGTGTCGTCCCAGTTTTCTTCGATGATGAAGTCGCGGGAAAGGTTGGTCTCGTTGTCGATGTCGACGTCGATCGACTCGAAGGCGGACCACTCGGCCCACGCGACATCCACCTCGACCCAGGTTTTGCGGCCGACCTGGAAGGCCCAGCCGATGGCGGCCTGGGCGGGGAGGTTGACGGTGGTGGAGCCGGGGCTCGAGGGGAAGAAGGGCGTCAGCGGACCGAAGTTCGCGTAGTCGATCTGGCCGTCGATGTCGGGGGAAAGGTCCGAGCGGTAGGAGAGGCCGAAGGCGGACGTGGCGGTGCGGCGGGAGATGGCGACGTTCCAGCCGATGTCGTCGCCGTCGCCGCTGAGGTTCGAAGAACCGATCACCTCGAAGCCGTTCAGGGGGTTGCCGTCAAGGTCGATCGGCACCTCGCGGGAGAACTCACCGACGTCGGCGAAGATGTAGTCGACCCCCACGGCGACGCTCCAGGTCTCGGTCATCCGGAAGGCGACGTTGGGGTTCACCACGAAAGTGGTCAGCTCCGACTTGCGGGCGGAGAAGGTGATTGGGCGGACCTGCCAGTCGGTCACCAGGCCGAAGGGGGTGGTCACGCCGAGGCCCCAGGCGATGTTCGAGTTCACCTTGTGGGTGTAGTAGAAGTGAACGGGGGTCTCGATCGAGCTCTCCGGCTCGAAGGTGGTGGGGGTGAAGACGCCGAAGTTGGGATCGAGGACGTCGAGCTCGGTGTCGCCGCCGGCGGTGATGAGGTTGATGCCGGCCTGGAACTGGCGACCCTCCATCCACACGAGGGCGGCGGGGTTGTACCAGTTGGCGGAGGCGTCGTCCGCCAGGGCGGTGAAAGCACCGGCGACGCCGGAGGCCTTGCCGCCCTGCTCGTAGATGCTGAAGCCCGAGGCGAAGGCGCCGGCGGGGACGAGGGCGACGAGGGCCGCGACGGCCCAACAAACGCTCGTCGTTCTGGTGCTCATGGGAATCTCCTTTTCGTGCCGCCGGGAGGGGCGGTTCGCTGTCTGGGTGTTAGGGGGCGGCGGGCTGAAGCACGCGGGGCGTGCCCCCATAGTCTCGAAGATGCCGCCGGAGAAGAGAAAAGATGGGAGCCGAGGGGTCGAAGAAAACCAGCTTCAGCCGCGATCCCGCTTGCGGAACCGCTTGAGCTCCTCCTCCTTGAACATGTAGCGGATGTTGCGCTTGGGGATCAGAAGGTTCGGACCGTTCTGCCGATTGAGCTTGATGGCGCCCTTGTCGTACCACTCGATCCAGCCCTGGAGCTCTTCGTCGTTGGTGAGGACCACCACCATCGGCGTCTTCGCCGCCATCTGCTTGAGGTAGTAGAACTCCTCGGCGTTGGTCTGCTCTGGGGGTACCTGCTTGCGGCGGGCTCCACGGCCGGCCCTCTGGTCGGTCACATCCGGCCGGATCAGCTTACGGTTGCTCATAGGATCCCATCCGCTATTCGATTCCTGCTGCGCTCACGCTTGGGTCTTGGGCCTTCGGATCTGGGGCCCGTGGACTTGACGCCGGAAGCCTTGGAACTGGCCGGCGTGCGTCGGCGCGGGTTCTTCTGGTATCTCGGATCCTCGTAGGCCAGGCAGCAGAGCAGGCGCCCGCACTGCCCGGAAATCTTCGATGGATTGAGGCTCAGGTTCTGGCGCTTGGCCATCTGGATCGAGATCGGCTTGAAGTCGCTGAGCCAGGTCGAGCAGCAGAGGGTTCGGCCGCAGATGCCGATTCCGCCGAGGAGGGCGGCTTCGTCCCGGGCCCCGACCTGGACCATCTTGACCCGGGTCGAAAAGCGGTGGGCGAGGTCCCGGACCAGCTGCCGAAAATCGACCCGGCCGTTGGCGGTGAAGTAGAAGGTTCCGTGGCGGCCGTTGAGGCTGAAGTCGACCTTCGAAACCTTCATTTCGAGCCCGAGCTCCTGCGATCTCTGGCGACAGAACTGCTTGGCGACCCTCTCGGTCTTGAGCTTGCGCTCTTGGGACCGCACGTCGTCCTTCGAGGCGGGGCGAAGGATCCGACGGGCGCCGGACTTCTGGCACGGCTTGAAGACGGGCATCGGCGACTTCTCGACCTTGCCGAACGAGGGGCCGTGCTCCAGGTCGACGATGACCCGGGCGTCCTTTTCGAAGAGCCGTCCGTCCGTCCGGCACAGGGTGAGGTTCGTTTCCTCTCCGAAGCGAACACCGACAAAAGTATCTTCTACCGCTGTCGACATCCCTTTGAAGGAGCAACCCGAGCAACCGGCCATTTCGCGTCCGTCCTGATCTTTGAAGTCGAGGGGGAGGGGGCGGAGGGCAACGCGCCGTAACCGATTCTCTGCCTCGAAGGGCGCCGCCCGGCGCGGATTCGGCTTGTCGCCGTTTCGGCCCGGCGACCCCGTGGGTGCGCCCGCGGTGAAGAGAATCGCACGAAAGTATGACAGCGGCTTCGCAGCCCTGTCAACGCGAATGCCGCAGTGCGGCAAGGGGTCGCCGCCGGGCCGTCAGGCGCCGGTGGAGCGCTCGAGGACCCGTCGGCCGATATCGTTCCGCACGTGCTTGTTCGGCCACTGGACCGAGTGGGTCGCCAGGTAGGCCTTCTTCAGCGCGTCCCGCAGGGTGGTGCCGGTGGCGCAGACGTTGAGCACGCGGCCCCCGGAGGCCACCAGCTGACCCTCGCGGAGGGCCGTTCCGGAGTGGAAAACCTCCACCCCCTCCATCTCCGCCAGGGCGTCGAGGCCGGTGATGGGATCCCCCTTGATGGGCTTCTCGGGATAGCCCTTGCTGGCGAGGACGATGCAGGCGGAGGTTTCTTTGCGGAAGGTCAGGCGCAGGGTCTCGAAGCGTCCCGCCGCGGCCTGGACGAGGATAGGCACCAGATCGGTGTCGAGGCGCATCATCAGGGCCTGGGTTTCCGGGTCGCCGAAGCGGGTGTTGAATTCGAGCACCTTCGGGCCCGCTTCGGTGAGCACCAGGCCGGCGTAGAGCACGCCGGTGAAGGTGCGGTTCTCCGCCGCCATACCGGCGAGGGTCGGACGGACGACCTGATCGAGGATCATCGCACCTGCGCCGGAGCCCAGCACGCCGCCGGGGCTGTGGCAGCCCATGCCGCCGGTATTGGGGCCCTGGTCGTCGTCGAGGAGGCGTTTGTAGTCCTTGCAGGTCGCCAGGGGGAGTGGGAACTGCCCGTCGCAGACGGAAGTGAAGGAGACCTCCTCGCCTTCGAGGAACTCCTCCACCACCACCCGGTCACCGGCGGCGCCGAACCGTCTCTGGTCGAAGAACGTCCCGAGGCAGTCTTCGAGCTCCTCGGGGGACTTGGGGATCAAGACCCCCTTGCCCGCCGCCAGGCCGTCGGCCTTGAGCACCACCGGGAAGCCGAATCGCGAGGCGATCTGGCGCGCCTCGTCGGCGTCGTGGGCGATGCCGAAGTCCGCCGTGGGGATGCCGTGGCGGCGCATGAACTCCTTGGCGAAGACCTTGCTTCCTTCGAGCTCGGCGGCGTTCTGGTTCGGGCCGAATATGGAGAGTCCGCGACTGTGAAACTCGTCCACCACACCCAAAGTCAGGGGAAGCTCAGGGCCGACGATCGTCAGCTCGATCTTGAGCTCGGCGGCGAAGTCGGCCAGCTGGTGGATCTCGTCGGCGGGGATGGGGACGAGGTCGGCGACCTCCGCGATTCCCGGGTTACCGGGGGCGCAGTAGACCTCGGTCACTCGGGGGCTCTGGCGCAGTTTCCAGCACAGGGCATGCTCTCTGCCTCCGGATCCGATCACCAGAATCTTCATCGCTTCCTCCGCGCCGCGTCGAGCCTCGCCGCGTCCAGGGACGCGATGGCCAGGGTATCCAAAATGTCTTCGGCCGAGCAGCCCCGGGACAGGTCGTGGATCGGCCGCTCCAGACCCTGGAGAAGGGGGCCGATGGCGCGTGCGCCCGCGAGTCTCTCGGTCAACTTGTAGGCGATATTACCCGAATTCAGGTCGGGGAAGACCATGACATTGGCGCGGCCCGCCACGGGGCTGTCAGGGGCCTTGCGGTGGGCGATGGCCGGGACGAGGGCGGCGTCGGCCTGGAGCTCGCCGTCGACTTGGAAGTCCGGTCGCCGTTCCCGCAGTAGCCGTAGGGCCTCGCGAATCGGCTCCAGGCTTTCGTGCTGGGCGCTTCCCTTGGTGGAAAAGGCGAGCAGGGCGACGTTCGGATCGTCCTCCACGAGGTCCCGGTAGGCGTCGGCGGCCTGCTGTGCGATGTCCGCCAGCTGGGGCGGAGTGGGCCTGGGGATCACACCGCAATCGGCGTAGACCAGGGTGCGCCCGTCGGGGAAAGCCATGAGGAAGCAGGAGGTCACGACCCGGTACCGGGGATCGACCCCCACCACCCTCAGGGCGGCGCGGAGGGTGTCGCCGGTGGTCGCTACGGCCCCCATGACGGCGGCGTCGGCCCGGCCGTCCACCAGCAGCATGTTGGCGTAGAAGAGGGGGTCGAGGGACAGGGTCTCGGCGTCCCCCGAATGACCCCGTTTCGCCAAGGAGGCCGCCAGCCGTCGGGCCATCCCTGGGCGCCCCGGATCTTTCCGCGGATCGAGGATCTCGACGGATTCGGGCAGGTCGACGCCCGCCGTCTCCGCCGCGGCCCGGGTGTTCTCGCCCCCCACCAGGAGAGGTCGACACAGGCCGACCCGGGCCGCCTCTGCAGCCGCCCGTAGAATTCGGGGGTCTTCGGACTCCGGTAGCACCACGCGGGCGTCCAGCGCACGCGCGCGACGGCGCAAGCGCCGCAGGAGGGGGGGAACGGCGTCGCTCATGGCTCTCGAGCCTATCGCACCGGTTGGAATCGGCGTGGTCCTGCTCTCTTGTGACACCCGCCCGGGGGCGTAGAATAGGGCCTATGAGCGATCAGCCTACGCCCCCCACCGCCACGTCCTCTGCCACCACGCCCTCTGTCGCCAAGCCCGAAGAGATCTCCCCGATCGCCTGGTCCGGCGACACCCTCCGCCTGCTCGATCAGACCCTGCTGCCGGACCAGGAGGTTTGGCTCGACTGCGTCGAGCCGGAGCAGGTGGCCGACGCCATCCGCCGCCTCGCGGTCCGCGGCGCGCCGGCGATCGGCGTGGCCGCCGGGTACGGCCTGGTGGTGGGCCTTTCCGGTGACGTGGCGGACGACGATCTCCAGAGCCGTTTCGACGCCGTCTACGAGCTTCTGGCGGGTACGCGGCCGACGGCGGTCAACCTCCGGTGGGCCCTGGAGCGCGGCCGGGGGGTCTTCGACGCCCATCGTGACGGGGGGCCGTCGGCGGCGCGGCGGGCGCTGCTGGACTGGGCCCAGGGCCTGCACGCGCGGGACGTCGAAACCAACCGCCGGCTCGGCGACCACGGGGTCGCCCTCTTCGCCCCCGGCGACCGGGTCCTCACCCACTGCAACGCCGGCGCCCTGGCGACGGCGGGCTACGGCACCGCGGTGGGGGTGATCACCTCGGCCTTCCGGGCGGGCCGGGTCGGCAAGGTGTGGGTCGACGAAACCCGACCGCTGCTCCAGGGGGCCCGTCTGACCTCCTGGGAGATGGAGCGGCTGCAGATTCCGTACCGCCTGGTGACCGACTCCAGCGTCGGCGCCTTGATGTCCCGCGGCATGGTGGACCGGGTGGTGGTGGGGGCCGACCGCATCGCCGCCAACGGCGACACCGCGAACAAGATCGGGACCTACGTGGTGGCGGTGCTGGCGGCCCGCCACGGCGTCCCTTTTTACGTCGCGGCGCCGACGTCCACCATCGACCCGCGGACGCCGAGCGGCTCCGAGATCCCGATCGAGGAGCGGGCCTCGGAGGAAGTGACCCACCTCGGAGGCCATCCGGTGGCCCCAGAGGCCACCCGGGCGATGAACTTCGCCTTCGACGTCACCCCCCACGAGCTGATCGCCGGCATCGTCACCGAAGTGGGGGTCCTCGAGCCTCCCTTCGAAGACAGCATCGGAAAAGCGCTGGCGGAGGCGGAGGGGGATCCCGTCAGCTGACGCCGGAGGAGCCGAAACCGCCGTCGCCGCGGTCACTGTCGGCCAGCTCCTCGACCTCGGCCCACGTCACCTCGGCGACGCGGGCGAACACCAGCTGGGCGATGCGGTCCCCGCGCTGGATCGCGAAGGGCTCGTCGCCGTGGTGGACGAGGAGCACCTGGATCTCCCCCCGGTAGTCGCTGTCGACGGTGCCGGGGGCGTTGAGCACGGTGACGCCGTGCCGCCGGGCGAGGCCGCTGCGGGGGCGGACCTGGGCTTCCCAGCCCGCGGGCATCTCCAGGGCGAGGCCGGTGGGCACCGCGATCCGCCCCCCGGGCTCGAGGGCCACGGGCTCGGCGACGGCGGCGCGCAGATCGAAGCCCGCCGCCCCGGAGCTGGCCCGGGCCGGTAGGGGCAGATCTCGCCCGTGGTCGAGGCGACGAACCTTCAGGGTCGTCATTAGCGGTTCCGGTTGCCCTGGCCGCTACCCGGGCCTCTGTTCTGGCCTCCGGCCTGGGGATTGATGTTCTGCTGCGTACCGACGCGGCCGCTTCCATCGCCGCCGGCGCCGCCGTCGGGACCACCCAGGTTCTGTTGCTGCTGCTGCTGATTCCGCGGCTCGGAGCTGGGCTGCGGCGTTTGGGGGACGACCCCTGGGGGCCACGGCAGGCCGATGAAGTGAGCCAGGAAGGGGGGCTGGAACGAGGGATCGGTGGCGGAGGTTTGCACGGCGCTCACCAGCTCGACGGTGAAGTGCCACTCCCCGTAGGCATCTTTGCCGAGGAAAGAGCGGATGGGTTCGCCGTCGCCGGGGTTGAAGACGCCGCGGATCTGGACCCCCGAGGGGGGGGCGCCGAATTCGTCGTCGGGGTCGCGGGAGAGCAGGACGCCGGGGGTCTCCCCCTCTTTGCCCTCCTCAGCGAAGGGGTCCGGGTCGAGGCCGTTGTTCTCCTGGTTTTGCAGGCCCGCCGAGCTTCCGGGGGTCTGACCCACCGGAATGAGGCCCCAGCGGCCGTCCTCCCGCATCGGGTTCTCCCACAGCTGGCGGATGCAGCGGGGCTCCACCTCGATCAGCTCCTCGAGCCGGGTGGGGAGGCGCTGGAAACGCAGCTGGAAGATGCGGATGGCCTCCGCGTACTGGAGCCCGCGGAAGATGAGGTCGGCCTCCTTGTCCCGCTGGATCTGGTGGCTCCATAGGGGCAGGGTGGCGGCGGCCCAGACGTTGAGGAACATCACCGCGATGGCGAGCACCACGAGGTTGTAGGCCCGCTCCCCCCGCGCCTTGGGGGGAGTCCCGCGGCGGGTGCTCGGCCTTTCGTCCCCATCCCGCTGGCGGGTGGGTGCGGGCTGGGGCCGGTTCACCATTCCGCGTATTTGGTGCCGTCGAGGGCGAGGTCGGGGGACAGGGAGTAGACGTCGATCACGCCGGGGGCGGCGATCTCCCCGTCGGCCAGGTCCGCCTCGATCGGATCTTCGAGCCCCTCGCCCCCTTCCCCCTGGTCGTAGACGAGGCCCCACTCGGCGTCGCCGGTGAGGGGGTCCAGGGGAACGTTGCGGAGATACCCTGACTCCACGAGGGCTTCGAGGGTGGAGGGGTAGAAGCCCTTGTCGCCGTAGTGCTGATCGATCACCTCGCGGAGGGTCCGCAGGTTGGTCTTCAGCACCGCCTCCTTGGCCCGGGTCGGGGTCTGGATGAAGTTCGGCAGGGCGATCGCCGCCAGGATGCCGATCACGGCGATGACGACGATCAGCTCCAGCAGGGTGAAGCCGGCCTGTTGGCCCCGGGGGCCTCGGCGGGAAAAGGCGTTCTTGAGCTCGATCATCTCGGACCTCACCATTCGGAGTAGGGAATACCGTTGAGACCCCGGGCTTCACTCAGGTAGTAGACGTCGTAGACGTTCTCACCGCCCCAGGATGTGGAATCGAAATCGTCCTGGACGCTGCGCATGCCCCACTCGGCCTCCCCCGTCATTGGATCGATGGGGACGCGGCGCAGGAAGCGTTGCTGGCGGTCCACCTGCCCCACCAGATCGACCCCTTCCACCAGGATCTCCATCTCCTCGGGATAGCCTTCGGTGCCGAGCTCCACCGGAATCAGGCCGGCGTCACTGAACCGCTTGTAGTCGTCGATCGCGTTGCGCATCATCCGCAGAGCCCGGTTGAGCTCGATCTCCTTCTGCCGCCGTACGGTGAACCGCGCCACCGGGAACGTGACGGCCGCCAGGATGGTCAGCACCGCGCATACCACCAGCAGCTCGGTCATCGAATAGCCGCGTCGGCGGTCGTTCATGATCTGGCGCATTCGGATCAGCATTCGGGATCTCCTCGGCGGGCCTGGGTCTCGTCGTGAACCGCGGTGGGGGGTGAGGGCCACCCCCATCCGGGTTTACGGATCAGCCTCAGGTCTCGTCGGGCCCTTCTTCGCCGCCGCTGAACGAGTTCTGGAGACCGCCGGAGGGCACCAGATCGATGCCCTGGGGGGCCTCCTGGGGCGGCGGCTCCTCACCGGGCTGGACCGGCTCTTCCCCCGCGTCCTGGAGCCCCCGGGGCAGGGAGCGCAGGCGTTCCCGCAGGCGTTCGCGGACGTTGCTGCGGGCGTCGTCGTCGAACGGACCGCTGACGTTCGATTCCACCCTGGGGCTGCCGCCCCGGAAGGTGATGTTGGTCTCGGTGCCCACCCAGATCGGCAGCAGATCCTCCTCTTCGATCGAGGCCCTGCGGATCACGTTGGGGGTCAGGGTCAGGACGATGTCGGTCCGCCGGTTGTCGTTCGAGTAGTGGGTGAACAGCCGACCGAGGATGGGTAGGTCCGAAAGCCCCGGCACGCCGCTCTCGGAGCGGGTCTCGTCGGTGCGGATGAGGCCGGCGAGGAAGTTGGTCTCGCCGTCCCGCAGCCGGATGTTGGTCTCGATGTTGCGGGTGCCGATGACCGGCTGCTCCTGGCCGTCGGATCCGGACACGAAGTCCGCGATGTTCGAAACCTCCACCTTGAGCTTGAGGGTCACTTCCTCGTTGTGGTGGACCCTGGGCTCGATGTCGATCTTGATACCGACGTCCTGGTATTGGAACGAGGTCACCGGCAGCACACCCTGTCCCACCTGGTTGGCGGTGTTGAAGGTGGTGGTGGGGATCGGCACCCGATCGCCGATCACCAGGGACGCCTTCTCCCCTTCGGTGATCCGAAGCTTCGGCCGGGCGAGGGTCTGGGCCTCGCCGGCGTTCTTCAGGAAGTCGAAGGCGAACGACGGCACGGTGAGGGTCCAGTTGTTCTGGTTCAGGTACTGGAGATCGGAGATCCGCAGGGGCACCGCGCTGGCCCCGTCGCCGGTGCCGGTGGAGCCGAGGTCCAGGTTCAGCCCGATGGTGTTGCTGGTCAGCCGCATACCCAGGTCCTGGAGGCTGCTGGTGTTGATCTGCAGCAGTTCGACGTCCACCACCACCTCGGCCTTGGCCTTGTCGTTGGCGAGGATGATCTGCTCGGCGACCTTCACCTTGTCGGCGGTGTCCCGCAGGACGATGGCGTTCAGCTGCTCGTTGGCGGCCACGTGCTTGGCGCCGATGAGGCTGCGGACCATGGTCATCACGTCCTTGACCTCGGCGTTGTCGAGGAAGAAGGTCTGGATCACCTGGTCTTCGTAGTTGCGCCGGTTCTGGGGCGTGTCGTCGGCGATGATGATGGAGGTTTCGTCGAGCACCTTGTAGAAATGGCCGACGGTGCGCATGAGGATCTCCAGCGCGTCCTGGGCCACCACCTCGTTGAGCTCGATGGCGATCTCCGTGTCTTTGAGCTTGGGATCGAAGAGGACGTTGATGCCGAAGGCCTTGCCGAGGGCGCGGTAGATATCGACCACCGACACCGGCTTGGAGAAGATGAGGTCGATGGGCTTGTTCGACCGCGGATTCAGCACCGGCGGCTGGGCCCTGGCGCCGCGGACCCCCTGCTTGAGCTCGGCGATGGAGCGGGCGCGTTCCTCGCCCTCCTTGAGGGCCTTGACTTCCTGCACCACGCGGCGCAGCTCAGCCTCGGCGTATTGGTTGGAGGGGTCGAGCTCCACCGCCTGGCGGTACTCGAACATGGCCCGCTCCAGAACGCCGGCCTCCCGGAACTGCTTGCCCCGGCGGACGTGATCCTGGGCCGCCTGGACCTTGGAGCGCATGAGGGCCGCCCGGTACGCGATGTTGTCCGGGTTCTCCCGCACGGCTTCCATGTACTTGACCACCGCCTCGTCCCAGTCCCCGGCCTGCTCGGCCTCCTGGGCCTGTCGGTAGATGGCCTGGGTGGCGCAGCCCGCCTGGAACAGGGTAGCCAGGAGGAGGGCGGGTAGGAGGCGGGCCGCGGCCCTGCCAGTGGAATTCAGTCGTTCTCTGGATTTCTTCACGTCGGACACCTCGGGGCCGCCACGGGCGGCGCGCTCGGTTTGGCTTGAGCTCAGCGGTCTTCCAAAGACAGCACGGCGGTCTTGTCGTCGGGGAAGCCGACGAAGCGGAATCGCACCTGTTGCAACTCGGTTTCGATCTTGTCGACGATGAACGTGTCGAACAGCACATCGTCGTCGAGGGCGTTGATGATCTCCGTGCCGTCTGTGAGCACGGCGATACGCCGATTGTCGGGGCCGAAGATCCCCACCAGCTGCATGTCGAGGGGGGGCGGCTGGTCCTCGGCCGGCGGCGGCGGCGGTGGCGGTGGCGGTGGTGGTGGCGGCGGGGCAACGCGGACGGGTCTGCGGACCTCCGGCGCCCGTTGGACCACCCTCTGGCCGAAGCGGAAGATGTTGCGGTCGGGACTGTAGGTTCCGGCTTCGGCTTCGAGGTCCCCGATCCGCACGTCCACCACCTGGTAGCCATCGACGGAACGGGCCTGGGCCGCCCGGCGCTTGGCGGCCGCCTCGGCCTTGCTTTCGATCCAGCCCATCAGATTCGGGCTGAAGCGCCATCCGATCACCAGCACGAGGATCGAGATCAGGGCGATCGCCAGCCGCCTCTGCTGCTCGGGGGACATGCGCTCGATCATGTCTCCTCCTCCTCGGAGGCCTCGGGGGGACTCCCGTCGAGCTCCTCGGCCTCGTCCACCGTGGGATCTCCGTCGGTGCCCTCACCTTCCGCAACGTCCTCGGGGACGTCGAGGGGCTTGATGGCCTCGGAATCGGCGAAGAGGGTCGAAAGTTGGAGTCGGATGTTGAGCCTCGGGTCCTGCTCCCCCTTGCCGCCGCCGAGGCTCACCGCCTCCAGGGTCAGGAACTGATCGGTCAGCTCCAGCAGGTTGATGAAGGTGCGGAGCTCGTCGTAGGTGCCCTTGACTGAGAAATTGATCCCCCGGCGGACCGCCAAATGATCCTCGATTTCGCTGGAGGGGTAGCTGAAGGACGACGGATCGAGACCGGACCGCCGGGCGAGGGCGCGGATCTCCCGCAGCGCGGTGGTGAACCGGGCGGCCTCGGTGGAGAAATGCTCCCGGTACATGGTGTCCGTCGTGTCCTGCTGGGCGTCCACCTGGGCCAGGAGATCGCGGATGGCGTCGGTCCGCTGGCGCAGAAGGGCAAGGTCCCCGGCGCCGTCCTGGTAGCTCTCTTCGAGGGAGGCGACCCGGCCGGCGAAGGTGGTCCGGTAGACGCCGAGGAGCAGGAGGTTGAGCGCCACGAATAGGGCGGGGAGCCACCAGACCCAAGATCGGCGTCGCCAGACTTCGAAGGCTCCGATCATGTCTCCACCTCCAGCAGGACCTGGGCAAAGCGGTCGAGGAGGCCGCCCGAAGGCACGAGCCGCAGGGCGCTCGAGGCGGCGGGCTGGAGGGGCTCGAGCTCTCCGGGGCCCGCGGGTTCGAATTCGGGGGTCCCCCGGGGCGGGGCGACGGACGGCGGCTCGCCCTGGGGGGAGCCGCCCTGGGTACCCGGGCCGGGGGCCGCCGGACGCCCCCGGAAGCCGCCGGGGATCGTCACCACGGTGCCGGGCCGGCCGGCCTCGGTTTCCGGCTCATTTCGGCCGCGCGGGGGGGCCGGGCGACCGCTCGGGGCGGTGGCCACCGGGGAAGAGGAGCGGGTGGGTGGAGTCGTCCGAGTTCTGGGGGGACGGCGAGGGTCGCGGGTGCGGCGGCGGTCGGAGGCGACGGCCGCCTTCTCGTCCTCGTCGCTCAGGCGCTCGAGGGGGGTGCTGGTGGCCGGGTAGCCCTGGACGGGCTCACCGGGGGCCGCGGCCTCGCCGTAGCCTTCCCCGTCGGCGTAGCCCTCCCCGTCGGCGTAACCCTCGCCGCCGGTTTACTCCTCGCCGTCGGCGTAGCCCCCGACCGCGATCTGCTCCGGTGGTGCGAGCTCGTCCCCGTCGCCGTCGCTCCGCACCCCTCCCAATGGGGTCAGATAGGTGGCGGTCACGTTGAACGACACGTTGCCGCCCTTCTTGCGGGATTCGCGCGACAGGTTGGGCTCGAGGAACGAGGGGTGGGCATAGAGGATGTCGATGAAGTCCAGCATCGCCTCGTCGGTCCGGGCGACCCCGCGGAAGGTCAGCAGCACCCGGTCCCTGGGGGCGTCCGTCTCTTCCTGGACCGCCGGCACGGGTGCGGGCTGGGTCGTCCGGGCGGTTCGGGTGGTTCGGGCCGACCGCGAACGGGTGGAGGCTTGCGCCAGGGTGTTTTCCCCCGCCAGCCTTACCTGGGGCTTGACGGAGACGAGGTAGATGTCGATCGGCGTGACCTCTTCGAGGTGATCGAAGAGGGCGCTCCACGGGAAGGTCCGCCGTTCGATCTGCCGGTTGAGGTAGCGGGCGCGGGCGTTGCGACCGTCGAGGTCGAGGGACCGCAGCTCCCGCCAGACGCCGTCGAGGGTCTCCTGCTCCCCGGCGATCTGTTGGTCCTGCTGGCTGAGGCGATCACGGTTGACGGCGGTCCCCCGCCAGTAGCTGCCGAAGAGGAAGGCGTTCACCAAGAGCAGCACGACCCCGAGGGTCCATAGGAACGCCGCCAGGCGCACCACCGGCCGGCGATTGAGGAAAGGGCGACGGGAAAGGTCGATGACTCTCACGTCAGCTCACCTCGATGCTGGCCGCCCCGAGCAGCGGCGCGGTGTCGAGCCAGGAGGTCCCCGCGCGGCCGCGGGTGAGCTCGAAGTGCTCGAAGGAAAGGGGCTCGGGGGTGATGGCGAGCTCGTCGTAGATCCAACGTTGCCACAGCTCGGAGGACGAATCGGGGGCCGCTAGAAAGGCCCGTTCCAGTCGCTGCTGCGGGAAGTGCTGATGGACGAACGAGGCCGTCATGCGGAGATCCCGGAGCACGGCGTCGCCGTGGACCCCGCCGTCGGCGAAGGCCTTGTAGCGGTAGATCAACGGCTCTCCGTCGCGGAAGAAGCTGACCGTGTAGGCGTCGTCGAAGACCGCCACCAGCGCCGCCAGGTCGGCGGGCTGCACGGCGTTTTCGAGGCTGGCCATCATGGGGAGGGAGGTGTTGGTGATCCGGCCGAGCCGCACGCCGGCGGCCTCGAAGGTCTCCTCGAGCTGCGACACCAAGGCCTCGGCGGCGAAGCCGATCATCAGCCGGAGGGGCTCTTCCTGGCTCGGGAAGGGGGTGACCTGGGTGGCCGAAATCCGCAGATCCTCGACCCGGAACGGCACCAGGCGCTTGAGCTTCCAGGACAGCATCTCCTGACGAACGGAGGCCTTTTTCGGCAGCTCCGCGAGCTCGGAGAAGGTCAGCCGAAGCCAGGTGTCCGGCAGGACCAGGGACGCTTCGGTCACCGGCTCTTCGAGTCGGCCCTGGACCTCCCCGATCAGCTCCTGGAGCACGCTGGGGTCCCGCAGGGGTCCCCCGAGCACCCCTGGGACGAAAGCGTCCGGCGGCAGCTCGGCGCTCTGCTCGGCGTCGAAGGCGAAACCCTGTGGGCTGCGGAAGAAGGCGCCATAGCGAAGCGACGTGGGCCCGAGGGCGAACACGTGGGGCGGCGCCGGCACCGGATCGAGGCCCGCCAGGCGCTCAATCCACGAAGGTAACTTTGTTGATTTCACGGAGTGTCGTGACTCCCTGGAACACCTTCTCGAGCGCCGACTCGCGCAGGAAGGTCATGCCTTCTTCTTTGGCCGCTCGCCGAATCTCGGCGGCGGGTCGCTTCGACAGGATGAGCTCTCGGATGGGGTCGGAGAGGTGCAACAGCTCGGTCACCGCCATCCGTCCGTGGTAACCGGTGCCGTTGCATTCGATGCACCCCGCCCCCTCGTAGAACGTCATGTCTTCGTAGGTGTCGGGGTCGAGGCCGCTTTCCTCCAGCAGGTCCGGGGACAGCTGGACGGGACGCTTGCAATGCTCGCAGATCTTACGCACCAGGCGCTGGGCCAGGATGCAGTTCAGCGCGGAGACGAAATTGTACAGATCCACCTTCATGTTGAGGAAGCGCCCGAGCACGTCCACCACGTTGTTGGCGTGGACCGTGGTGAACACCAGGTGACCGGTGAGGGCCGACTGGATGGCGATCTGGGCGGTCTCCTCGTCGCGGATCTCGCCCACCATGACCTTGTCGGGGTCGTGGCGGAGGACCGACCGCAGCCCGCGGGCGAAGGTCAGGCCCTTCTTCTCGTTCACCGGAATCTGGGTCACCCCGCGGAGCTGGTACTCGACGGGATCCTCGATGGTGATGATCTTGTCTTCCGGCGAGTTGATCTCGTTGATGCAGGCGTAGAGGGTGGTGGTCTTACCGGAGCCGGTGGGGCCCGTCACCAGGACCATGCCGTAGGGCTCCCGCACCGATTTCCTGAGCTTGCGCTTGGTTTCCTCGTCGATCCCCAGCACTTCGAGGGAGAGGTTCTTGAACTCCTTGTTCATCGACTCCTTGTCGAGAACGCGGATCACCACGTCTTCCCCGTGGACCGTCGGCAGCACGGAGACGCGAAAATCGATGGTGCGACCCTTGAGCTTGAGCTTGAAACGGCCGTCCTGGGGGATGCGCTTCTCGGAAATGTCGAGCTCCGACATCACCTTGATGCGGGAGACGATGGTCTGATGATGCTTGCGGTCGATCTCGTCCATCGCCTGGTAGAGGGCGCCGTCGATCCGGTACTTGATGCTGACCTCGGCGTCGCCGGTCTCGATGTGGATGTCGCTGGCGCGGCGCTCGATGGCGTTGAACAGCGTGGCGTCCACCAGGCGGATGATGGGGCTCTGGTCCTCGGTGATGGTGCCGAGGGAGATCTCCTCGCCGTCGGTGCCATCCTGAACGAGCTGGATGCGGAAGTCCTCGCTGGCCTCCTCCACCACCCGCTGGGCGCTGTCATCTTTCTGCAGCAGCTCCTGGATCGCGCTAGCGGCGCCGACCTTCACCTCCACCGGCTGGGCGAGCAGCATCTCCAGCTCGTCGATGCGGCGCACGTCCGTGGGGTCCCCCATGACCACCACCATGCGACCGTCCTCCTGCGCCTCCGGAATGAAGCAGTAGCGCAGCATGAGGTCGAATGGAACCCTACGGAACAGATCGTTCTGGATCCGGAAGTTCTGGATATCCACGTATTCGAGGCCGTACTGGCGGGCCAGCTCGCTGGCCCGCTGCTCGTCCTCGGCGTGGTTCGATCTTCCCTTGGCCTCGACCGAAATCTCGATCTGCTCGAGGGCCTCGGCGGCGGCGTCCATCGAAATTTCCATCTCGGCGTTCCTCCAGAAATCCGTCGGCTCAGGAGCCGACCTGGCCCAGGGCGCTGAACATCGGCAGGTAGATCGAAATGAGCAGCACCGAGATCAGGCAGCCCATGATGACGAGCATGATGGGCTCCACCAGTGAAAGCAGCCGCTGCACCCGGGTCTCCACGTGCTCGTCGAAGTAGTCGGCGACGCTCGACAGCATCTCGTCCAGGGCTCCGGTGGCCTCACCCACGTTCACCATGTCGATGGCCATGTGGGGGAAGACGTCGGTGCTGTCCAGGGCGCCGTGGAACGAAGACCCCTGGCGCACGTCGTCGATGGCGGGGCCCAGCTCCCGCCGGATGTGGGTGTTGCCCACCGCCTTGGTGGCGGTTTCGAGGGCCGATACGAGGGGGATACCGCCGGCGATCAAGGTCGACATGGACCGGCAGTACTCGGACAGCGAGAAGAGCTTGAAGATCTGGCCGAGGATCGGCAGCTTTAGCTTGAAGCGGTCCACGGTCAAGCGGCCGCCGGGGGTTCCCAGCCAGCGGCGGAAGGCGATGACGCCGCCGGTGATCCCCAGAATCAGAAGCAGGAAGTTGTCCTTCAGCCAGAAGGAGATGCCGAGGGTGATCTGGGTGATCTGGGGCAGCTCGGCGTCGAGGTCGGAGTAGAACTTCGAGAACGACGGCACGACGTAGATGGCCATGATCACCAGCATGGCGACCGACAGGCCCACCAGCACGGAGGGGTAGACTAGGGCCGAAACCACCCGCTTGCGGGCGTCGAGCACCAGCTTGAGGTAGCGGATGAAGCGGCGGATGACCTGCTCCATCTCCCCCGAGCGTTCGCCGGCCTTCAGGGTCGACGGGTAGAGGGGTGGGAACATGTCGCCGAAGCTGGCGAAGGCGTCGGACAGCTCGGTGCCGGAGCGCACCTGGTCTCGCACGTCGGTGAGGACGCTGCGCAGCGTCGGATCTTCCATGCGGTCGAGCATCAGATCCAAGCCCTGGAGCAGGGGCAGGCCGGCCCGGAGCAGGGCCGCCAGCTCCTGGTTGAAGGCCAGGAACTCCCGCATGGACATCTTCTTGCGCCGTCCTCCGGCGAAGGGCATGCGGAGCTCGAAGCTCATACCCCGGGGCTTGACCTCGAAAATGTGGAAGCCCTGGCGCTCCAGCTCCCGACGCACCGAGGAGGCGTCGCTACCGGTTTGGACCTGGGTCAGCACGCGCCCGTCGGGGGTGCCGTATCGACAAACGAACTGCATGGCCTCGCCTCTTGAGTCTTGGTGAATCCGCGGGTGGGGCCGTCAGGGGGCGGCCTCGGTCTCGCGCTGACAGGAGATGGCCACGAGGAGGGCCTCCTGCCGGACTTCGTCCTGCGCGATGACGAGGGTGAAGGGTTTGTCGATCGGTAGGTTCAAGGTGGCGTGGAACAGCTCCCTGGGCTCCAGCCGCCGACCCTTGTTGGTGGCGCCGGGGACCTTTTTGGCGATGCGAAAATCCTCGACCTTGAGCCGTTGGCGGGCCAGGACGTTGCCGAGGCGGAAGCTGACGTCGTAGTGGTCCCCCAGACTGTAGGTGACCTCCTCGCCTTCCCGCGAGGACACGGAGGCCTCGGCGAGGATCCGGTAGTCCTCATAGCGCAGGAGGGTCTTGATGCGGGCCAAGAGATCCGGCGGCAGCTCGTCGGACCCGGCTTCCAGGTCGTCCTCCGGCGGCGAGATCTTCGCCGGCCGCGGACCCGCCCGAACCACCCGGATGTCGAGCCGCAGGGCCTCCGGCGGTTGGTCGAAGGCCACGAGGGCCGCCGCCACCTTGGAGATCACCGTCCGGGTGTCGCGGATCACCAGCGTGTTGCGTCCCGGCTGCTCTTCCACGGCGCCGCGGGGGGAGAGGATCGGACGCACCACCGGCAGGGCATCCGCGGCGGGTCGGTGGAGGAGGCTGTGGGCGTAGACCCTGAGCTCCGGCAACGGCTTCGGCGGCGTGGCCTGGGACCAGGCGGACCCCGCCATACCGAGGGCGAGGACCATCGCCACGGCGGCGCGGTAGGCCGTCGCCCCGCGGTGGGCGCGGTGGTGATCGAGGGCGTAGGCACGCATCGAATAGATCCTCATCGGCGACCTGGCTCAGACATCCTGGGGCGGCACGGGAAGGACCGGCAGTCCGTCCCCGGCCCAAACCACCACCATCGAGATCTGGTCGTTTTCGATTTGCATCATCGAGTCGGCGGGCTGGCGAAAATCCTCCACCAGGGGTGCCGCGGCCAAATCGACTGCGGGGCCAGCTTGGGGGGCCGCAGCCTCCACGGCCGGAGCCGACAGGGCCGGAGCCGACAGGGCCGTATCCGCCACGATCACCGGTTCGACGCTCTGGCCGGGGAGCAGCCAGGCCGCCGGAGCGCCGAGGACGGCGAGGGC
>JBCDIS010000141.1:0-18396 GCA_038748685.1 Acidobacteriota bacterium
AGAACGCCCTCCGGGCCGACCCCGAGTTCGAAGACGCCAAGTTCAATTTGGAGCTGGCCCAGCGGCGCCTCCGGGAACAGCAGCAGAATCAGAACAACGAGCAGGATCCGAACCAGCAGCAGGATCAGCAGGACCAACAGGACCAAAATCAAGACGGGCAGCAGGAACGGGATCCGAATCAGGAAGAGCAGCAGAACCAGGACCCGCAGCAGAACCAGGACGAACAGAATCAGGACGAGCAGGATCAAAACCAGCAGGATCCGCAGCAGCAGGACGGGGACCGGGATCCCCAGGAACAGGACGGGAATCAGGACCCACAGCAGGGTCAAGGCCAGCCTCCGCAGCAGCAGGAGAAAGAAAGCCCCCTGCCCCAGTTCGAAGACCTACCGGACATGACGGCGGAGGAGGCCGCGGCCATTCTCGAGGCGATCGAGAACATGGAGCGGGAGCAGCGTCAGGAAGCCGCCAAGGACGCCGCCAAGGTCAACGCCCGCGGGAAGAAGGACTGGTGACGGGCCGACGCCCTCTCCGCCGGCTGTCCGCCCCGCCGGCCCAGGCTCGCCCGGCGGCGCTGGCGACCGTCGTCCTCCTCGTTCTGTGGTGGGCCGGGGCGACCGTCGCCCAGGAGCCGTCCCTGCGGCTCGACATTCTGCCGGAGGGGGATGTGGGCGCCGATGAAGTCCTCCGCCTCACCCTCACGATCGACGCCCCGGGCAACGGCCGGGTCTCCCAACCCCGCTTCCGCCTGGACAACCTCACGGTGGTTTCGGGACCGTCCCGCAGCACCAGCGTCCGCATCGTCAACGGCGTCTCGTCCCGCAGCTATGCCTACACCTGGATGATCCAGCCCCAGCAGCTGGGGCAAGCCCGAATCTACGGCGGCGAGGTCCAGATCGGCCAGCAGGCCTTCACCGTCCCCGAACGGACCCTGTCGGTGGTCGAGAATCCCCCGCAGCGGCCCCGCCGGCAGCGCAGCGACCCCTTCGGCCGGATGTTCTCCAACGACCCCTTCTTCAGCCGCGACCCCTTCGAGGGCCTTTCGGGGCGTCAGCGCAGCCGCCGGCCGCGGCGTCAACCCCGGGCGCCCGAGATCTTCCTCCGCGCCCACGTCGAGCCCCGCAGCCCGTGGGTGGGTCAGCAGGTGCTGTACACCCTCTACCTCTACACCGACGTCGACGTGCGGTCCGTGACCCCCACCGAGCTCCCCGACTTCAAGGGCTTTTGGACCCGGGTCATCCCCCAACCCCAGGACGCCCGGCCCGAGATCGTCACCCACGACGGCCGGGAGATCGGCCGCATCGTGCTCCTCCAGCGGGCCCTGTTTCCGCGCCGCGCCGGGGAGCTGGAGATCGGCGCGGTGGAAGCCAGCATGACCGCCATGGTGCGGGACAGTGGCCCCTTCGGTTCCCTGATGCCGCGGATGGGGGAAGTCGCCCGCCGCAGCGACAGCGCCCGGGTACAGGTTCGAGAGCTGCCGGAGGGCCCCGTGGATTTCGGCGGCGCCGTGGGGGACTTGCGGCTCGACGCCTCCCTGGAGCCCCAGGAGCTGGAGGTGGGCGAGGCCGCCACCCTCACCCTCAGTTTGAAGGGCCGGGGTCATCTCCAGGGCATCCTCGACCCCAAACTACCCGAGTTGGCGGGCCTAGAAGCCTTCCCCCCCCAGCAGCAGAGCGGCGAAAACGTCCGCGGTAGCAACATCCACGGCAGCCGAACCTGGAGCTTCGTCCTCGTGCCCCAGCGACCCGGCACCTACGAGCTGCCCTCGGTGGACATCCCCTACTTCGATCCGAAGCGGGGGGAGTTCCGCACCGCCGAGTCGGGCCCGCTTCGCCTCTCCGTCCGCGGCTCCCAAAGCCTGCCGGCGGAGGGGGGCGCCACCACCGAGCTCCACGGCATTCGGGAACGAGCCCTGGCGACACAGGCGCCGGAGGGGAGGGGCTGGCCGGCCTCCCGCCATCTTCTGTTCCTCCTGCCGGCGGCCCTGGGCCTCCTCGGGCTCGGCATCCGCCGCTCCCGGGGCAGCTCCACCTCCGCCGGGGGCGGCCGGTCCGCCCGCCGACGTCTCCTGGAACAGCTCAAGCTGGCCCACGGAGAACAGCGGCCGGGCCAGGCAGCGGCGGCGATCGAGGACGCTTGGCGGGCCTACCTCGAAACGCGATGGCGGATCCCCCGCAGCGAGCCGAGCTCCCGGTGGAGCCGACTCCTCGCCGAGCGGGGGGCACCCAGGGGGGCCTCCGAGGATCTGGTAAAGCTCGCCGAAGATCTCCACTACCTCCGCTACGCCCCCAAGCTGTCCTCCACCGAGGAGCTTCAAGGGGAGCTCGTCGAGCGCTCCAAGCGGCTGTCGAGGGCGCTGAAATGAACCTCCGACACTTCGGGCTCCCGATTCTGCTGGCGGTCTTCGCCACCCTCTTCGGCCCGCTTTGGGCCTCGGCGGATATCCCCGAAGATCCTCCCCCTACCCCAGAAGCGATGGCCCCGCCACCCGGCGGTGACACCCCGCAGGCGGCCCTGGACCGGGGCAACGCACTCGCCCAGTCGGGCCAATGGCAGGACGCGGCGGAGGTCTACGGGGCGGCCCTCGATCCCCGCTCACCCCACCCCACCCTGGCCTACAACCTCGGGGTAGCCCTCCATCGATTGGATCGACTGCCGGAAGCCATCCTCTGGTACCGGCGGGGCCCGCAGGGGGATCCTTGGCTGCAGGAGAATCTGTGGCTGGCCCGACGCAACCTCGGGAGCCAGGCCCTGGACCCCGGGCCTTGGGGAGCCGTCACCGCCAAGGCCGGTCTTCTGGCCTGGGTCGCCGTCGGCCTCGCCTGGCTGGCGCTCTTCATCGCCTGGATCCCCGGCGTCCCCCGCGGCATCTGGATACTCGTCGCAACCGCGGCCGTGGCGGTCTACGGCGTCGGCTTCGGCCTCGATCGCTGGGGGCCGGAGCCGGCGGTGCTGCTGACCGACTGCACCACATCCTCCGGCGATCTGCCGGCGGGGACCGAAGCCTGGGTCCGTCCGGGATCCTCCGGAGCCCTACGGGTCCTCGGTACGAAGGGCCAAGAGTGCGCGGCGGACTCCATCGCCCGCATCCACCCCCCGAACGCCCGCTGAGGCGCCACAGGCGCCCGCTGAGGCGCCAACGACGCCCGCTGAGGCGCCACAGGCGCCCGCTTAGGCGACAACAGCGCCCGCCGAGGCGACAACGGGTCGGCGGCACCGTCTTCGCGATACGCTGGAGGCCCGAAGGCCCTCCGTCCGGTCGCCCCCGGATTTCAGACCGGCGCCCGGGCCTCACCGAGAATAGAAGTGAGCCTATGGACCGACGGGACATCCAGCCAATTTCGAAGAGGCGCCCATGCACATCGGACCCACGGCGAAACAAGCCAGCGACGCGTCCCCACCGAGAACGGTCTTGGTGGTCGACGACGAGGCCCACATCCGCACGATCGCGGAGCTGATCCTCACCGAAGCGGGCTTCCGGGTGGCCAACGCCGCCAACGGCGTCGAGGCCCTAGGCCTCTTCGATTCGAGCTCTGACGTCTTTGACCTGGTGATCCTCGATCTCACGATGCCGCGGATGGGGGGAGCCACGGCGTTCTCGGAAATCCGCAAGCGGCAGCCGGATCTCGCCATTCTCCTGACCAGCGGCTATGGCGAAACCGAGGCCGAAGCGCTGCTCCAGCACGGGAGCACCGCGTTTCTCCAAAAGCCCTTCGAGGTGGACGACCTCCTGCTGAGCGTTCGTCGACTGCTCTCGACGACGCCCCCTTGACGCCGTGCCCCGGACCCACGACACCCGCCATCGCCGTCACCCGCAGGCCCCCAGGACCCGGACGGTAGGGTCGGACGTGGGGGCGGGGCCCACCGCGGACGGCGTCGCGACGCGGTCGGCCCACAGCCCCAGGGCCCAGAACCTCTCAGTTCCAGGGCGCCCAGCCGTCGAGCAGCTCGTTCAGGCTGTTCAGGGATTCGAGGGGCGCTTCACGCAGGCGACGGCAGGCTTCGAGGCTCGGATCGTCGACACGGGTTTCGAGGGCGTGCTGGTAGTCGGCGATAGACATGGCTGCTGCTCCTTCCTGAACGAATTCAGGGTTGTTTCGAGCTGGCTCTGTTTGGGCAGCTCGGGTCCAAAGATCGGGAAATCCAGCGATCGACCGATCCAACCGGCGGCACCTATCTATCGAGGAAACAGCATGGCGCCTCATCCATGCTTTAGTGAGACATGCAGGGAACTGCAACGATTTTTTTAGCAGCATCCTCCCGAACCGAGCAAGAAATTTTGCCAAACCCTAGGCCATACACCTTGCCATTTCATTCTTTGTTTTCTATTTCTCCTTTACTTGCACGATATGATTCCGGAGAAATATTTTAATGTTTCTTTTTAAGCGTATCGGCACGCCGAAGCCTGCGCTGCTCGGCATCCTCTTCTTCGCCGCGGCGATCCGGTTTGGGCATTGGTGGGCGGAGCGGGCCTCCCCCTTCGTCGCCGAGCTGATCATGGACAGCCAGGAGTACGACCGCTGGGCCCGCACCATCGCCGCAGGGGACTGGCTGGGTTCCGGCACCTTTTTCCAGGCACCCCTCTACCCCTACTTCCTGGCCACGGTGTATGCCGCGTTCGGCCATTCCCTGTCCGCCGTCTACCTGATTCAAATCGCCGCTGGGGTCAGCGCCTGCGCCGCTCTCTTCCTGGCCGGCCGACGGCTCGGTGGATCTACTTATGGTCTCGCAGCCGCCGCCCTCGGTGCGGCCTATGGACCTTTTGTCTTCTACGACGTCCAACTCCTGAAGGAATCCCTCGCGGTCACTGCGACGGCGTGGCTTCTCTACCTGCTGATCCGCGCCAGGGACGTCGCGGCCCACCGGGTCGAGGACGGTGGCCCGGCCCTAGGCAGGGCGGCGGTCGAGAACAGAGCGGCGGTCGAAGACAGAGCGGCGGTCGAAGCTGCAGGAACGGAAGCCGCCGGTCGGAGCGGTCGCCTGATCCGGTCCTCGGCCCCCTGGGTCATCGCCGGTGGACTCTGCGGGGTTCTCGCCCTGCTGCGGGAAAATATGCTTCTGGTGGTCCCTTGCCTGTTGATCCTTTGCTGGATCCGGGGGCAGCGGGTTCGTACCGTGGTCCGCGCCGCGGGCCTCCTCGCCGGCCTGGTCTTGGTGCTGCTCCCGGTGGCGATCCGCAATGGGGTGGTCGGCGGCGCGTACCTCCCCACCACGTTCCAAGGGGGCACGAACATCTACATCGGCAACAACCCGGACGCCGACGGCACCTACCGTCCCATCGTCCCGGGCAAACAGATCCCGGTGTACGAGCGGGCTGAGCCGATTCGGCTCGCCGAAGAGGCCCTGGGCCGTGAGCTCAGCGAAGCCGAGGTCTCCCGCTACTGGCTCGGCCGGAGCCTCGACTGGGCGCAGCGCGAGCCGCTGGACTTCGCCGCCCTTCAGATTCGGAAGCTCGGTATGTTCTGGGACTGGTACGAGTGGCCCGACGCCGTCGACTACTACTACGTCCGCCGACGCTCCCCCGCCCTCGGGCTCGCGCCCCTGGAATTCGGCGGCGTCGTCATCCTCGCCTGCGCGGGCCTCTGGCTGCGACGGCGCCACCTGTTCGGAGCCGATCTACCGATGGTCCTCTTCACCGTCGGCTGGACCGCCGCCACCGTGATCTTCTTTCTCTTCGCCCGCTACCGGCTGCCGGTGGTTCCGGCCCTGCTGCTGTGGGGGGCGGCGCCGGTGGCGCGGTTCCTCTCGGCGGCGGTGGATCGACGCCTGCGGCCCGCCGCAGGCTGGGGAGCCCTCCTGGTGACGGCGGTGGCGCTCCCCGCCCTCGGTGCCCCCGGGCCGCGGATGGACCTGACCCACTACAACCTGGCGGTCCTCCATCAGCAGCACGGTAGGCCGCAGGCGGCGGAGGCCCATTTCCTGGCGACCCTGGAGCTCGACCCAGGGCACACCCTGGCATCGATGAATCTGGGCCGGCTGGCGGTGGATCGTCGGGACTGGGCGGAGGCCGAGCGCTGGTTCCGGCGGGCGGTGGACCTGTCCCCCGACTCCGACGACGCCCGGGCCAACCTCGGAGGCATACTCCTGGCCACGGGCCGGACCGCCGACGCGGACCGGGTCCTCCGGGAGGCCCTCGCGCTCAACGGCCGGCACCCCGGAGCCCTCGCCAACCTGGCGTCCCTGCGATGGAGGGAAGGGGACCACGGGGAGGCCCAGGACCTCGCCCGACGCCTGCTGGCGGTGGATCCGGGTAGCCGCAGGGCACTGGAGATCCTAGAAAGCTCGACCGGACCCGAGCCGTCGGGCGTCGCGCCCCCATGACGGCGCGACGACGAATCCCCCCGCGCCGGGACCCCGCGCGGGACCCCCAAACCCGCCGACGACGGCCCCGACTTCCGCTTAGTCAGCCGTTTTTGATAGTTTTGACCCCCGATTGGCCGCTTACACCGCAGTGAGGTTCCGTTGACGGTGGACATCCATTCCCTCGAGCCGAGGCTGATGGGCGCGTTTCTCGAGCGCCGGCGAGCGACCCTCGCCTTCTCTTCGGAGATGAGCCTCGCCGACAATCTCGAGGAGATCCTCCGTAAGGCCAACGAGTTCGTGCCCTCCGCGGCCGGCTCGATCCTCCTCGACAACCCCCTCGACAAACAGACCGACCGGCGGGACAACCGCCTGACCTTTGTCGCCGCTTTCGGCGAGAAGTCGGCGCAGCTGATCGGCCAGGACATCCCCGGGGACCGCGGCATCGCCGGCCACGTCTACATGCACGGCCAGGCCTACCACGCCTCGGACGCCCACGAAGATCGATTCTTCTTCGCCGGCATGGACGAGAAGACCGAATACCAGACCCAATCCCTGGTGGCGGTTCCGATCCGCATCGAGCAGGAGGTCTGCGGCGTCCTGGAGCTCATCAACCGGCAGGGGGCTACGGAATACAGCGAAGAGGACCGCAACCTGCTGCGCATCTTCGCCGGCTACATCTCCATCTCGATCCAGAACATCCTGGACGGTCGGCGGGCCCAGGAGCTGGCGAAGCGGGACAATCTGACCGGCCTGTTCAACGACCACTACCTCCACGTCGCCATGACCCGCACCCTTGAGCGGTGCCTGGATCGCGGCGAAGACATGGCGGTGGTTTTCCTCGACCTCGACTACTTCAAAAGCGTCAACGACACCTACGGCCACCTCGCCGGCAGCCAGGTGCTGCGGGAGATCGGTCACCTCCTGAAGTCCCACATGCGGCGGCACCCCAAATCGATCCCGGCCCGCTACGGCGGCGACGAGTTCGTGCTCGTGGCCCCCGCCATGGAATTGGAAGACGCCGTCGACCTGGCGGAGCAAATCCGCGACGCCATCGTGCAGTCGAAGTTCTGCGACGCGCCCGGGGACATCCAGCGGGAGTCCCTTCACCTGAGCGGCATCACCTGCTCAATCGGCGTCGCCACCCTCAATCGCCACGTCGAGACCCGCACGTCGCTGGACGAGTGCAAGGGGACCCTCCTGCGCCTCGCCGACAGCGCCATGTACGTCGCCAAGAAGACGGGCCGCAACCGCACGGCGGTGGCGGGCCAACCGATCCAGCGTCGACAATCGGCCGGTAAGTCCTGAAAACGGCCGATTCGGCGGCCCCCGCCGCCGGGAGATCCAAGGGTCCCGCGGATCCAAACGAGCCTCACCGACGAACCTGTTATGCTATCGAGGCATGGGGCTCCGCCCCGGCCCATCCCCGAGTCGAATCCATGACCCGTCACGCCCTTCCATCCGCCCCGTCGGCCACCAGGTCCGTCGGCGCGGCCGCCGTCGCCGCGGCCCTGCTGCTGTGGGCGCTGCACGCTCCGGCGGCCAGCGGTGCGGCCTACGTCGGCCTCGCCGACGCGGCCCTCGCGGACGGCGCCGACGCCATCGTCGTCGGCACCGTCGAGGGGCGCTGGACCTCGGTGGAGAACGGCGTGCCCCACACCCATCATCGACTTTCGGTGGAGCGGTGGCTGCGGTCCGACGGATCCCGCGGCGGAGTGACCGTCTCCTGGCCGGGGGGCGTCCGTAGCGACGGCGTGGCCCTGCGGCTCTCCTCCAGCCCCAATCTGACTCCGGGGCAGCGGGTGCTCCTGTTCCTGGACCGTGACCCTGACGGTGGACATCGCCTGCACCAATGGACCTTGGGGGCTTTCCGCCTGACCGCCGACGGCGAAGGTAAGACCCTGGCGCTGCGGGATCCGTCCGAGCTGCAGCGGATCGTCCCCCAGGGCTCGACGCCGCCGCGGGACGGACCGCGGGACGCCGACCTCTTCATCGCCTGGCTCGAGGCCCGGAGCCGCGGCCGCGCCCTGGCGGTGGACTATTTCGTACCCCCCGCGTCCATCGAGCCTCCTGTGGACATCGGACCCATGGGGACCGCCGAGCCCAGGGACGGAGCCGGGGAACCCCAGGGCCGATTCACCCTCGCCTTGTCCCCCACCGAGCCCTTCCCCCTGGGCTGCGGAGAGAACGGCGGCAATCCTCTCCGGAACTTCGACTTCGATGTCGGCTCCGCCGTCTTCTGGCGGGCCCACTTCGTCGGTCTGGCCCCCCTCGCGGAGGGGGGAATCGACGCCCTCCGCCACGCCCTCGCCGCCTGGAGCGGCGACCCCTTCTCCGCCGTACAGCTCCGATTCACCGGCCTGACCGCCAGCGAGCTCGGGCTGATCGACAACGACGGCATCAACACCTTCCTGTTCAGCGACCCCAACGAGCAGATTCCCGGCCGCTTCGACGGCACCGGTATCCTCGCCGTCGCCGCCCCCTGGTTCACCTGCTCGACGGTGACCTGGGAGGGGACCAAGGTCCACCCGATCCTCGAAGGGGACGTCGTGCTTCAGGACGGGCTCGAAGACTTCTTCGCCGTCGTGCCGACCCCCGAACAGGTGGCCCAGCAGCTTTTCGGCCATCAGATCGGCCACACCCTCGGCTTCACGTTTTCGGATGACCCCGACGCCCTCATGGCCCCCCAACTGCATCCGGACCTCCGGGGCGCCGCCCTCGCCGTCGACGACCTCGCGGCCCTCGGCCACCTCTACGGCCTCGAAGCTCCCCCCGCGGCCGCCACCCCCGGGGGCTTCACCGCTCGCCACCTTCCAGGGGTGGGTGTGGAGCTGGACTGGCTGCCGGCCGGCGGCGCCAGCAACTATCGAATCGACCGCGCCGTGGGGGACGGCCCCTTCGAGGTGCGGGCGGCGGTGTCCGCACCCGGTAACTCCTTCGTCGACGACCTTGTGGAACCGGCGGTGGAGTACCGCTACCGGCTCCGGTCCCAGAACGCCACAGGGGCTTCGGCCGTCACCGAGACCTTGACCGTCGAAACCCCGTCCCTGCTGGCTCCGGAGTCCCCCAACCACCTCCGCGGCGCCGCCCTCGACGACCGTCGGATCCGCCTGTCGTGGCAGGACAACGCCTGCGACGAGGACGAGATCCGGCTCCAGATTCTCCAAGACGGCGCCTACGTCGAGGTGCCGTTCGCCCTGCCGCCGGACACCCGCAGCGTCCTCATCTCCGGTTTGGAGCCAGCCACGTCCTACTCGTTCCGCGTCCTGGCCCGCAACGCCTTTGGCGACTCCGAACCGTCGGCGGTCGCCAAGGCCCGCACCTTCCAGGCGAACCCGCCCTGCGAGGTGCTGAGCGACCAGCTGTGCCTGTGGGACGGACGGTTCGCCCTCAAAGCCACCTACCTCGTCCCGGGAACCCAGTCCCCGGTGGTGGCCAAGACCGTCCCCAACACCGACGGATCCGGCTTCTTCTGGTTCTTCAACTCCCGCAACCTCGAGCTCCTGGTGGACCTCGTGGACGGCGCCGACGACAACGGCCACTTCCAGCTGCGGGCGGTGGCTCTTTCGGACCTTCCCTACACCCTCGAGGTCACCGACACCCAAACCGGCCTCACCCGCACCTACGAGCGGACCGCCGACGGACTTTGCGGGATCGACGATCCCCGGGCCTTCCCCTCCACACCGCCGATCCAGAGCTCCGGCCGGCGCCTCGGCTCCCCCGTCGTCGACCCGCGGACCCTCCACCTCGAGGTCCAACCCGTCCTCGGCGACCCGCGGGAGCTCCCCGCCGCCTGCGCCACCGACCCCACGACCCTTCCCCTGGTGGACGGCCGATTCCGGCTCGACCTTCAATTCCAGGACGAAGACGGGAGCGAGCGCCAGGCGGAAGCCGTCGACCTGACCTCCACCAGCGGCCTCTTCCAGAAACAGGGGGGCGGCACCGAGCGGGCGGACTGGGCGATCAAGATCCTCGACGGCCGCCCCGTCAACAACAACTTCTGGCTGTTCTACGGCCCCCTCTCCGGAGTCGAGAGCTGGCTCACCGTGGAAGACACGTTCACCGGCCAGCGCCGGGTCTACTACAATCCGCCGGGCGAGAGCTGCGCCCTGCGGGACACCAACTCGTTTCCGGACTGACCCCCGGGCGCCGCCCCCGATCTCCATACCCGCCTTCGGCCCCGTCCGTCGTCGGCCATCCAGAACGTCCCCCCAGGAGCCGTCATGCCCAGAATCACCAAGGTCTACACCCGAACCGGCGACGACGGCACCACCGCCCTCGGGGTGTCGAAGCGGGTCCCCAAGGAAAGCCCCCGGGTCGAGGCCTACGGCACCGTCGACGAGCTCAACTCCCACCTGGGGGTCGCCATGGCGACGGGACTCGACGGGACCCTCGTCGAGCCCCTCCAGGGCATCCAGAACGACCTCTTCCACCTCGGCTCGGACCTCTGCGTGCCCGAGGAGGACAAGGTGAAGTTCCAGGTACCCCGCATGGAGGCCCGCCACGTGGACGCCCTGGAGGCGCTGATGGACCGGCTCTCCGAGTCCCTCGAACCCCTGGCCAACTTCGTGCTCCCCGGCGGCGACCCCGCCGCCGCCCACCTCCACGTCGCCCGCTGCGTGTGTCGACGGGCGGAGCGGGAGGTCCTACGGCTGTCCAGGGACGAGGCGGTGGGGGAGCACACGATCCCTTACCTCAACCGGCTTTCCGACACGCTGTTCGTGATGGCCCGCTACCAGAACCACCGCCAGGGCCGCTCCGACATCCTTTGGGACAGCCGGGCCTAGGGGCCCGGAGAGTAGCCGTCTGCGGCATCGAGGGCGGCATCCCCGGCGGGGACCCCCGCCCGAGTCGACCCCCTCGACTCTGCTACAATTACGCCTGCTTGCCGCCCCTCTGCCGTCCGATCCGGTAGCATCCGCGGGCGGCGGATCTGCACAGTATCCTGTGCAGGCCGGTGGCCGTGCCGGAACCGGCCAGTGACCCCACGGAGGAGCGACCATGGCCCTGCAGGGCGTTCTGTACGACGAAAAGGCGATCCAGACCCTCGACGCCTTGACCCACATCCGCAAGCGCACCGGGATGTACATCGGGCGCATCGGCAACGGGTCGAACCCCAACGACGGCATCTACATCCTCCTCAAGGAAGTTGTCGACAACGCCATCGACGAGTTCATCATGGGGCAGGGCAAGCGCATCGAAATCACCCTCGACGGCGACGGCGTGACCGTGCGGGACTACGGCCGCGGCATCCCCCTCGGCAAGGTGGTGGACTGCGTCTCCAAGATGCACACCGGCGGCAAGTACAACGACGACGTCTTCCAGTTCTCCGTCGGTCTCAACGGCGTTGGCACCAAGGCGGTAAACGCCCTGTCCAGCAAGTTCGAAGTCTGTAGCCGACGTGACGGCAAGTTCAAGCGGGCCCACTTCGAGCGCGGGCTGCTCCAGCAGGAGAAAGGTGGCAAGGAGCCGGCGGCCCGCAACGGCACCTACGTCGCCTTCACCCCGGACTCCGAGATCTTCGGCGACTACCGCTGGAACGAAGAGTTCGTCGAACACCGGCTGCGCTACTACGCCTTCCTCAACACCGGCCTCACCCTCGTTTACAACGGCCGCACCTTCAAGAGCACCGAAGGCCTCAAGGATCTGCTGGCGGAGGAGCTCGGCGACGAGCAGCCCCTCTACGACGTCGTCCACCGCCGGCTCGACAAGCTGGAATTCGCCTTCACCCATACCAACAACTACGGCGAGACCTACTACAGCTTCGTCAACGGGCAGCACACCAGCGACGGCGGCACCCACCAGAGCGCTTTCCGCGAAGGGGTCCTCAAGGGCATCAACGACTTCGCCAAGAAGTCCTTCGCCGGCTCCGACGTGCGGGACGGCCTCATCGGCGCGGTGGCGGTGAAGATCCAGGAGCCGGTGTTCGAGAGCCAGACCAAGAACAAGCTCGGCTCCACCGACGTGCGGGGCTGGATCGTCGCCGAAGTCAAGGAAGCGGTGATGGTCTGGCTGCACAAGAACCCTGAGGTCGCCGAGCAGGTCCTCAAGAAGGTCGAAACCAACGAGAAGCTGCGCAAGGAGCTCCAGGCGGTCAAGAAGAAGGCCAGGGAACGGGCCAAGGCCACCGCCATCCGCATCCCCAAGCTCATCGACTGCAAGGTCCACCTCGGCAGCAAGAAGCCACGGGCCGACGAGTCCACCATCTTCCTCACCGAGGGGGACAGCGCCGGCGGCTCCATGGTCCAGTCCCGGGACGTTGACGTCCAGGCGGTCTTCTCCCTCAAGGGCAAGCCCCTCAACTGCTTCTCCCAGAAGCGGGACGCGATCTACAAGAACGAAGAGCTCTACAACATCATGCGGGCCCTCGGCATCGAGGAGTCGGTGGACGACCTGCGCTACGCCAAGGTCGTGATCGCCACCGACGCCGACGTCGACGGCATGCACATCCGCAATCTCCTCCTCACCTACTTCCTGCGCTATTTCGAAGAGCTGGTGGTCCGCGGACACGTCTACATCCTCGAAACCCCCCTGTTCCGGGTGCGCAACAAGAAAGAGACCGCCTACTGCTACTCCGAAACCGAGCGGGATGCCGCCCTCGATCGCATCCGCGGACCCGAGGTCACCCGCTTCAAGGGCCTCGGCGAGATCTCCCCGAAGGAGCTCAAGCAGTTCATCGGCGGCGACATCCGCCTCGTCCAGGTTCAGATCCGCAAGATGAGCGAGGTCACCCAGGCCCTGGAGCTCTACATGGGCAAGAACACTCCTGAACGCAAAGAGCTGATCATCGACAACCTGATCAGCGAGGTGGTGTGAGGCTTCGCTCTTCCGGGTCGAGCCCGCGGCTCGGCCCCCGAACTCCGTTGGAGACCCCTTAGAGATGAGCTACGTCGGGCCGCTGATGCGGCAGAATTTCCTGGAGTACGCCAGCTACGTCATCGTCGACCGGGCGATCCCCGATATTCGGGACGGCTGCAAGCCGGTGCAGCGCCGGATCCTCAACACCCTCTTCGAAGTCGACGACGGCCGTTTCCACAAAGTGGCCAACGTCATCGGCGAGACGATGAAGCTGCACCCCCACGGCGACGCGTCCATCGGCGACGCGCTGGTGGTGCTGGCGTCGAAGGAATACTTCATCGAGCGGCAGGGGAACTTCGGCAACATCCTCACCGGCCACCCGGCGGCGGCGGCCCGCTACATCGAGTGTCGGCTGACCCCCCTGGCGCGGGAGACCCTCTTCAACAAGAAGCTGACGGAGTACCGGCCGAGCTACGACGGCCGCAAGGACGAGCCCGTGTTCCTCCCCGTCAAGCTGCCGGTGGTGCTGATGCTGGGGACCGAGGGCATCGCCGTCGGCATGGCGACGCGGATCTTGCCCCACAACTTCGTCGAGCTGCTGAAGGCTCAAATCGCCATCCTGCGCAAGGAGCCCGTCTCCCTCCTGCCGGATTTCCCCCAGGGCGGCCTCATGGACGCCGCCGAGTACGCCGACGGCAAAGGCAAAGTGCGGGCCCGGGCCCGCCTCGAGGTGGCCAAGGACCGCAAGACCATCGTCGTGCGGGAACTGGCCTTCGGCACCACCACCGAGAGCCTGATCGCCTCCATCGAGGCGGCGGCGCAGAAGGGCAAGCTGAAGGTGGCGTCCATCGACGACCGGACCGCAGAAGAGGTGGAGATCGTCCTCCACCTCCCCCGCGGCATCTACGCCGACGAGGTGGAGCCCCAGCTCTACGCCTACACCCAATGCGAAACCTCCATCAGCTCCAACATCGTGGTGATCGAGGACGATCGACCGGCGGAGCTGACGGTGACCGAGGTCCTGGAGCGCTTGACCCGGCGCCTGCGGGATCAGATCCGCGCCGAGCTGGAGCTGGAGCTGCGTGAGCTGGAGGACCGCCAGCACTACCTGACCCTCGAACAGATCTTCATCGAGAACCGGGTCTACAAGCGCATCGAGACCGCCAAGACTTCGGAGACCGTGCGCTCCGAAGTTTGGGTAGGCATGGAGGTCTACTCCGAGTTCTTCGTCCGGGACATGGTGGACGACGACGTCGAGCGCCTGCTCAAGATCCCCATCCGCCGCATCTCCCTCTACGACATCGAGAAGTTTCGGCGGGAGATCGACGACATCGCCCGCGCCATCGCCGACGCTCAGAAACGACTCCGCCACCTCACCAAGACCACCGTCGGCTACCTGGAGGGCCTCCTCGACAAGTTCGGCGCCGACTACCCGCGGCGCACCGAGGTGGTCAGCTTCGACGTGGTCAACAAGAAGCAGGTCGCCCGCCAGACCCTCAAGCTCTCTTGGGATCCCGACACCGGCCTCTTCGGCTACGACGTCAAGGGCAAAGAGCGGGAGATGACCGTCAGCGAGTACGACAAGGTGCTCATCGTCTCCGCCGAGGGCACCTACCGAATCGTCGCGCCGCCGGACACCCTATTCGTGGGGCGGGAAAAGGACGTCCTCGAGATCCTCCCCTTCGACCAGGAGGAAGGGGCGATTCTGACCTACGTCTACCGCGACACGGACCGCTGCGCCTGGGCCAAGAAGATCCACATCACCGGCTTCATCCACGGCAAGGACTACGACCTCATCAAGGGCAAGCAGGGCAAGATCGCCCGGCTCTGGGTCGGCGCGCCGGAACTGTGGGCCTACATGCGCTTCTCGCCGGCCAAGCGCCAGCGGAAGGTGGACGATTGGTACGACCTCTCCGGAGTCGACGTCTGCGGCCTCGGAGCCCGCGGCAGCCGCATGTCCAGCAAGCCCGTGGCGCGGCTCAAGTTCGCCAAGAATCGGAGCTGACAGCCGCCAGTCGGCGTTCTCAGTCGGCCATCTCCACGACGGCGATCGGCCGACCGTCCTCCGGCTCCAGGTCCGCCTCCACTACCCCCGGCACCTCCACCCGATCCTCCTCCAGGATCTGATCCATCATCCGCTGCAGGTCGCCCCGCACCTTGACCATCACCAACTCGTCGTCGTCGAGGGCGACCACCATCAGGTCCCTGGGGCGCTGCTCCGCGTCCGGTCGCATGTAGACCCAGGTGGCGCCGTCGCCGTCCACCGTGGTGACGATGGAATTCCACCCCTTCCGCTTCAGGGAACGGTCGCCGGGGAAGCGGAGGGAGCCCTCCAGCTCCGGAAGGCCGTGGGTGAGGTAGGTGGCCACCTCCACCCGGCGCACGCTCCGCAGCAACGTCAGCCCCTCGTCGGCCTCCCCGTCGCCGTCGGCCTCCACCCGGTTGACCACCGCCCGAGCCAGGCCGAGGGAGCCCCGCCCGAGGGTGATCTGGAACTCGGGCTCGAAGCGGGCGCCGGGGATCTCCCGCTCCAGGTCGTAGCGGGTACCGCTCAGGGTCCGGGCGTGGAAGCAGCCGGTCGACAGCAGGGCGGCGGCGAGGAGCAGCGGAACGAGGGAACTCTTGGGCATCGGCGGTCTCCAGATTTCGAGGTTCGATCCCCAAGACGCGGCGGGGGAAAGAAAGTTACATCCCCCCGCCGAGGGACCGTCATTCCAGGACGCCGTGGCTGTAGTAGCCCAGCACCACGATCTCGTCGACCTTGACGCCGTTGAGCGGGTTGATAGACGCCCCCCCGAAGCGAGACACCCCCATCCCGCGGCCGGCGGGGATGCTGGCGTCGAAGACGCCGAACATCACCCGGTCGACGGTCAGCAGGTGGCTGGGGACCTGGTCGACCGTGAGGGTGGCGAGGGCCTTGGCGTCGGAACCGGCGAGGAGCCTCAGGCGGGCGCCGCCGCCGCCGGGGACCGCCGAGGTCCCGGTCCAGCCCTGGAACTCAAATCCGAGATCCAGGTCCGGAATGGGCACCCAGCCGGTCTCATGCTTGACCATGCCGTTGTCCCGGACGACGACCCTGGCGTGGGCCTCCTGGCCGATCACCTTGATCCTCACCGCGAAGATCGGCGCCGTGTGACCGTCATCGTAGGCCGCGAAGACCTTGAAGGTGGCGCCGTCCGCCACCCGCATGGAGCGGAGGTCCAGCCGGCCGGTGTAGACGTAGGTCCCCCAGACCGGGTCGTTCACATCCGGCGGCGGCTGGCTCGGATTGTGGTCCGGCGACATACAACCGGCCCCGAGGCCGGGGGGCGTCAGGTCGTGGAAGCCCCCCTTGAGACCGACGATGGCGCCGTCGGTGCTCGCCGTCACGTTGTCGATCGTCCAATCCTGCGGCGGCCAGGTCTCGAAGTCCACGACGTGCTGACGGACGCCCGATTCCACCTGCGCGGTGGCGCTCTGGAGGTCACCGTCGACCACCACCTGGACCGTCACCAGGTACCTCCCGGGACGGTCATAGAGGTGGATCGGCGCCGGGGATACGGACCCATTGCCGTCACCGAAATCCCAGGACCAGGACTCGGCGGTGGTTGGAAACGTGGTCGAAAACGAGACCGACATCGGGTCGTTGGCGCTCTGCTGGATCACGATCGTGCTCCCCTGGACAGGGACCGTGGCCCCGAACGAGAGGATCGAGAGCAGCGTGAGGAGAGCGAGGCGGTATCGAAGATAAGGTCGGACCATGGAGAAAGCTCCTTGTGGTGAGGATTGCAGGAAGCGCGGCGGAGAGCGTGGAGCCGTGGGGCGCCGCGCGCCCTTTCGATAGTGCAATGGCTGGGCCAGGCCGATTCCCTCCACAAAGGCCCTACGGGGAGCGACATCGCGCACAGGGCTGCGCAATCTGACGCGCAGGACCGCGCGGGGCCGCGCGAAAATGCGCGTCCCAACCGCGCGACATCGCGCTTCACCCTTCGCCCCCTCCAGGCCGCAGCCCGTGGCGAATCAGCCGACGGCGGAGGGCGTCCCGCGAAATCCCGAGAGTCTGGGCGGCCTCCGTCAACACGCCACCCGACGCCTCCAGGGCCCGCTGGATCGCCTCCTTCTCGAGGGTGGCGAGGTCTAGGGTCGCCAGGTCTAGGGTGGCCGAGCCGCCAGAGGAGCGTCCTTCGCTCCGCTGGGACCCGTCCACCGGGTTGGGCTCGGCGGCATTCTCCCCCTGGCTGCCGGTCAGGATCTCCGGAGATAGCAGACCCGAGTCGATGGCCTGTCCGGCCCGCGCCACGTAGACCAGCCGACGGACTTCGTGCTCCAGCTGCCGCACGTTGCCGGGCCACGGGTAGTCCCTAAGGGTCTCCAGGGCCTTCACCGTCACACCACGGATAGGCTTGCCGATCTCGTCGCTGAAGGTCCGCAGGAAGTGCTCCACCAGATGGGGAACGTCGTCACGCCGCTCCGCCAAGGACGGGACCCGCAGCACGTAGCCGGCGAGGCGGTAGTAGAGGTCCCGGCGGAAGCGACCGGCCCGCATCGACTCTTCGAGCTGCGTGTTGGTGGCGGAGATCACCCGCACATCCACCGCCATCGGCTGGCCCCCGAGGGGCTGGACCTCCCGCTCCTGCAGGGCCCGCAGCAGCTTGGCCTGGAGGGCGGCGGGCATGTCGCCGATCTCGTCGAGGAAGAGGGTTCCCCCCTCCGCTTCGGCGAAGCGTCCAGGGCGGGCGCTGACGCCGGTGGCGACGCCGCGGCCGATGCCGAAGAGCTCGGCTTCGAGCAGCTCCGCGGGGATGGCGGCGCAGTTGATCGTCACCATCGGACCGTCGGCCCTAGATGAAGAGAGGTGGAGTGCCCGGGCCAGAAGTTCCTTGCCGACTCCGGTTTCGCCGAAGACCAGCACCGGAACGTCCCCCTGGGTCAGAAGGCGCATCTGGGAATACACCGCCACCATGGCGCGGCTTCCCCCCCGCAGATAGCCACAGGGGAAGACCAGGCCGTCGCCCCGCGGCGGCGTCCCCCCGGCCGACTCCGCCACCCCCGAGCGGGCGGAGTCGTGGCGGGAGGGTCCGGGGCGGGCGGTTCCGAGGTGGGCCGGCCCCAGCCAGCGCAGCACGACCTCCAGAAGACGCTCCGCGAAGGGCCCCGCCGGAGCCCCGAAAAGCCAAAGGGAGAGGGAATGGGCCACGCTTCCGAGGCGGGCCACGGCGACGCCCTCCGGAGGGGGCTCGGGCTCGATGCCGGGCACCGGTCCCCGCCCGTGGACGGTCAAAAGCCCCGGGTCGACGACCCCGGCGCTCGCCAGCAGCAGCG
>JBCDIS010000142.1:0-18356 GCA_038748685.1 Acidobacteriota bacterium
GGTGGCGGGCAAGACCATCGTGCTGACGGGGACCCTGGACTCGATGACCCGCGGGGACGCCAAGAAGCGGCTGGAGGCCCTCGGCGCCAAGGTGACGGGCTCGGTGTCCAAGAAAACCGACCTGTTGGTGGCCGGCGAGGCCGCCGGTTCCAAACTGACGAAGGCCGAATCCCTCGGGGTGGAAGTGACGGACGAAGCGGGGCTCCTGGCTCTCCTGGGGGAGGGCTGACGGCCGCCGAAGCTTAGGTTCAGCGGCCGCGGACTGGGTCGACGGTTCGTCCGACGGCCCGTCGCCAGCCGGCGTAGAGGGCGTCCCGCGCGTCCCCAGTCATCGCGGGGACGAACCGGCGGCCGGGTCGGCGGGCGCCGGCGAGCTCCTCGGGGTCGCGCCATAGGCCCACGGCGAGGCCGGCGAGCATGGCCGCCCCCAGGGACGTGGACTCGATCATCGAGGGACGGTCCACCGGCACGCCGGTGACGTCGGCCTGGAACTGCATCAAGAAATCGTTGGTGCAGGCCCCTCCATCCACCCGCAGCTCGGTGATTGGAACGCCGGAGTCGGCGTCCATGACCTCCAGCACGTCTCGGCTCTGGTAGGCGATGGCTTCGAGCACGGCGCGGGCGAGGTGGGCGCGGCCGGAGCCCGCCGTCAGGCCAACGAGGGTCCCACGGGCGTCCATGTCCCAGTACGGGGCGCCGAGGCCTGAGAACGCCGGCACCAGATAGACGCCGCCGTTGCCGTCGAGCTGGCGGGCCAGAGCTTCGGTGTCGGCGGCCGCGGCGATGTTCCCCAGGCCGTGCCGGCGCCCCAGCACCGCGGCGCCGGCGGTGAACACTGAGCCTTCGAGGCAGTAGGTGGGGCGCCCGTGGGCGTCGCAGCCGACGGTGGTGAGCAGGCCACCGTCGCTGATGGGACTTTCGTCCCCCATGCTCATGAGGAGAAAGCAGCCCGTGCCGTAGGTGTTCTTGGCCTGCCCGGGCCGCCAACAGCCCTGGCCGAAGAGGGCCGCCTGCTGGTCCCCGGCGATGCCGGCGATGGGCAGCCCCGGCGGCAGGGGGCCGTCACCGGTGGTATGGCCGAAGACCTCGGAGCTCGACGCCGACACCTCCGGCAGCATAGCCGGGGGTACCTGGAGGATCCCGCAGAGCTCGTCGTCCCATGCCATCCGGTGGATGTCGAAGAGCAGGGTGCGGCAGGCGTTGGTGGGGTCGGTCCTGTGGACGGCGCCGCCGGTGAGCTTCCACAGCAGCCAGGTGTCGACGGTACCGAAGAGGATCTCGCCACGTTCCGCCCGGGGACGCAGTTCGGGGTAGCGATCGAGAATCCAGCGGATCTTCGTGCCAGAAAAGTAGGCGTCGGCCACCAGCCCGGTCTTGCGACGCAGTACGGGCTCCACTCCATCCTCGCGCAGGGCTTCGCAGAGGGGGGCGCTTTGGCGACTTTGCCAGACGACGGCGCGGTGGACCGGCTGTCCGGTGGCCCGATCCCAGACGACGGTGGTCTCCCGCTGGTTGGTGATGCCGAGGGCGGCGATCCGATCCGCCGGCAGTCCCGAGTCCTCTAGGGCCGCGTTCAAGGCGCCTAGGCTGTCGCGCCAGATCTCGTCGGCGTCCTGCTCCACCCATCCGGGCCTAGGGTAGTGCTGGGTCAATTCTCGATAGGCGCGCCCCAGCACCTCACCCGTGGTCGAGATCACGAGGGCGGTAGTCCCGGTGGTGCCCTGATCCAGGGCTAGAACGGCTCGTGCCATGGCTTCACCTCTAGGGGAAGGGAGTGGGGACGGAGTCGAAAGGAATCCAGTGTAATGGCCAAGGGAAGGGTCGGTCCATGCTGTGGTACGATCTCCACATCTCGGGAATGTCCACGGCGACGTGCGCCCGCGCGCACCGAGTCGGCGCCCCCTGGAGCTCTCGGAACTCAATTTAATTTGCGTCTAGGTGTCGGACGCGGTCCAACTTTTGGGGGCCGCGTTGACGAGTGCTCAGCAGGTTCATGCCCCAGCCGGGAGTCTCGGCTGCGGGTTGTAGCGGTCAATGTAGTGGACCCGTGCGTCCGCCGGCACCGAATCTCACCAAGAGGCCGATCCCGTGAAGTACGAAGAACGACAAGCCTTCGTTGTATCCGAGTCGAGGAAGCCGTACCGCGCCCCCCGCATCGTGGCGCGGGAGTCGCTCGAATCCCTGGCCGCCACCTGCGCGCAGCCGGGGAGCAAGCCCGACCCGGTGACCTGTCCGTCCGGACCCATCCAGAGCTAAAGCGACCCGCCGCGCGGCCGGGGCACGCTGCAGTTTGAGATGCCCGGGCCGATCGCGGCCCCGAATCGGGGGCGATCGATGTCCGAATATTGCGGAGCCGAAGTACATTCCAAGCGGCAGCCGAACCTACGTTCTGCCGCCCTCCTTTCCCTGTTGGGGTTCTTCCCACTGTTCCTGTGGGCCGGGGCAGCGTTTGCCGATGTCACGGGAACGGTCTTCCGGGACTATGACTCCGACGGGGTCCAGGACGCCCTGGAGCCGGGGGTCCCTGGGGCGACGGTCACCACCTACGGATCGTCCGGTGCCCTCGGTACCGGCACCACCGTAGGGGACGGCACCTATTCCGTCACCGGCGGGGCACCGTCGGAGGCGGTGCGGGTGGAGATCACCCTGCCGGCGTCCCTCGACTTCCTGCGTCCCGGCGTGTCCGGAGCGGACTCCGCAACCACCCTGACGTTCGTCACCATGCCCGCCGACGGCAGCGATGCCGCCGGCATCGACGTGGCCCTGGCGAATCCCTCGGACTATTGCCAGGCGGTCCCGGATCTGGTGACCAGCTGCTACGTCGACGGCGACCAGAGCGGCTCCCTCGATACCCTGGTGTCCTTCGCGTACACGGCGAGCGGCCAGAACCCGACGCCCCCGGTGGGGGACGAGGCGACGGAATCCGATATCGGCACCACCTTCGGCCTCGCCTACCAGCGCTCCTCCGACACCCTCTTCGCGGCGTCGTACATGAAGCGCCACAGCGGCTTCGGTGACAGCTCCGCCGACGGCACCGGCGTCATCTACCAGATCGACGACCCCGATGACGGCGTCGTCGGCGCGATTTCCCAGTTCCTCAACCTCAACACCCTCTTCGGCTCCCAGGTGGCGGGGGCCAACCCCCACCCCGCCGGTTCGGACTTCACCCTCGACGCCGCGTCGTTCCCCTTGGTGGGCAAGCTGTCCTTAGGAGACATGGACATCTCCGAGGACGAGCTGACCCTCTGGGTCGTCAACCTCGCCGACCGTCAGCTCTACGAGATCCCCCTCGGCACCGATCCCGCCAACCCCGTGGCGCCGGTGTCGTCCACCGAGGTCGATACGTTCCCGCTCTACGACCTCCTCGACTGCGACGACGACGGCGCGGTGGATCTCGTGTCCGACATCGACCTGCGTCCCTTCGCCGTGGAGGTCCAGGACGGGCTGATTTACCTGGGCCTCACCTGCACCGCCGAGAGCACCCAGGCCACCGCCGACCTCTCGGCGGCGGTCTTCACCTTCGACCCCGACACCGACACCTTCGCCAACGTCCTGCAGTTCGACCTCAACTACGCGCGGGGCTGCATCCTGGCGGACTTCGGCACCTGCCTGGCGGCCGCCAACAGCGCCAATTGGAATCCGTGGCAAAGCTCTTGGCCGGTCACAGGCGTCATCAACCTCGGCGGCACGGTGACGGAGTACGCGTTCCCGCAGCCCCTGCTCACCGACCTCGACTTCGCCGAAGACGGCACCCTCCTTCTCGGCATGCGGGACCGCTTCGGCGACCAGATGGGCTATCTGGTACCGCCCCCGGACAACTCCGGCAACTCCCGCGCCGACGCCGCCGGCGACATTCTGAGGGCCACCCCGAACGGTCTCGGGGGCTTCAACTTCAGCACGGTGGAGGCCACCAACGGCACGGAGTTCTTCTTCGACGACGACTGGACCGATACCCGCTACTCCCACGCCGAGACCGCCTTTGGCGGCGTCGTGGCGCTGCCGGGTACCGGGGAGATTGTCACCACCCTGATGGATCCGGTGGACGGCGCCGCCCCCCTCGACAACGACTTCTCCGCCGGCATGCGCTGGATGAGCCTGGCGACCGGGGTGGTGAACCAGGCGTACGAGGTCTACGATTCCCAGGCCGCGTTCTTCGGCAAGGCGAACGGGCTCGGCGACCTTGAGGCAATCTGCGAGCCGGCTCCCCTCGAGATCGGCAATCGCATATGGTGTGACGAGGGGGACGGGGTCCAGGACCCCGGTGAAGCGGGCATCGCCGGCCTCACCGTCACCCTGGTGTGTGACACCGACGGCAACGGCACCCTCGGTGGCGGCTCCGACCTCAACGTCACCACCGTCACCGATGGCTCCGGCCAGTACCTCTTCAACAACGGCAACGTCGTCGGCGGTATCCCGGTTCGTACCACCTGTCAGGTGCGGGTCAGCCGCGTGGCGGTCAACGGCTCCTGCGGCGACGTCGCCGAAGCTACGGTGATCAACGCGTCGAGCGGCACGAACTCCGATATCCGCGATTCGGATGGCGGCGACGTGACCGGCACCGCGGTGGTCTCCGGCGACACCGTCGGCGTCGAGTTCACCACCGGCGCCGCCGGCGACGTGAACCACACCTTCGATCTGGGCTTCCGCCCCTCCCTCGGAGCCCCGAACCCCGGCGCCCTCGACATCGAGAAGGTTTCCATCCCCAGCGGCCCGGTGGTGGCGGGGCAGACCTACGCCTACTCGATCCTGGTGACCAACAACTCCGGCATCACCCACACCGGCATCGAGCTGTTCGCCAACCCGCCCGCCGGCCTTTCCTACGTGGCCGAGAGCACCTCCGCCACCGGCCCGCGGACCGTGATCACCAATCTCCAGGTGCGGGACAACTTCGGAACCGTCGCCTTCGACAACCAGGACGGCAGCGACAACTGGAGCTCCGACTGGATCGAGGACGACGCCGAGACCTTGGGCGCCGCCGCGGGCAACGTCCAGATCACCGGCGGCCAGTTGAGATTCGACGATCAGCCCAACACCGGCACAGAACCGAGCGCCGCCCGCGAAGTGGACCTGTCGGGTTTGTCGACGGCGACCTTCACCTTTGATTTCGCAACGTCCGCCGGTGTCGACCCGACGGATGCCGTCACCGTCGAAGTTTCGAGCAACGGGGGCGCTAGCTACACCACCCTCGAAGTGATCACGGGCCTCGATGACGTCAACACCGGTAGCCGCTCCTTTGACATATCCGGGTCGATCGCCGCCAACACGCGGATTCGCTTCCGGGTGACGAATCTGTATGGCGGCGGCAACGAGTTCTTCTTCGTCGACAACGTCCAGATCATCGCCTCGGGGTCGGCCACCAGCGTCGACACCCTGGACAACGATCCGGTGAGCGCGGCTCCGGCCCTGGTGGACGGAGCGCCCCTGAATCTCATCGAGCCCGCCGACTTCTTCACCCTCGCTCCGGGGGAGAGCATGACGGTGACCTTCCAGGTAACCGTCGACAGCCCGATCGCAGCCGGGGTGACGGAGTTCCTCTGCCCGGCGACGGTGAACAGCAACGAAGGACCTCCGGCCAGTGACTTCGCGGTCAACCCGGTGGCCGACGGCCCCGGCATCATCGGCGACTTCGTGTGGTTCGACATTGATGGCGACGGCGTCCAGGATCCGGGCGAACCCGGGATCCCCGGGGCCCAGGTCAACCTGCACGCGGCCAATAACTGCGACGGGCCGGTCCTCGAAACCACCACCACCGACGCCAACGGGCTCTACGTCTTCTCCAGCCTGCCCGCCGGCGACTACTGCGTGGAGGTCTACGAGGCGACCCTGCCGGACGGCTACTTCTCGACCACCGGCAACAATCCGACGGTCCTGACCCTGGCGTCCGGGGCCACCGACGACACGGTCGACTTCGGTTACGAGGCCGTCGCCTGCCTGCCCGACATCGGTTTCGAGGTCGACGCCCTCGGCCAGACGATCTATCCCGGCCAGGTCATCGACTCTGAGTTCTCCGCTTGGGGCGTTGGGATCTCTGCGGTCGCAGGTGGCGGCGGCGTCAACGAGCTGATGGTCTTCAACTCCTCCAGTCCCACCGGCGGCGACGACGACCTCGGCACCCCGAACGTTGAGTTCGGCGGCCCCGGCATCGGCGGCGGCGGCGCCGCCGGCGCGCCCTTCGAGAACCGTTTCGACCTCGGCAACATCGGCATCATCTCCGCGAACGGTGACGAGACCAACCCGAACGACAATGCGGGTGGCGGCACCATCACCGTCACCTTCGATCGGGACGTCGAGATCGACGAGCTGGGCTTCGTCGACAACGGCGACACCCTGGGGGTCGACGGCGGCGAGATCCGCCTGTTCAACGCCGGCGCCGTGCAGATCGGCGCTGGCATCGCCATCCCCGGCGTCGGTGACAACGGCGTTTCCGTCGTGTCGTCCATCGGCGGCGTCGGCGTGCGGTCGGTGGAAGTCGAGCTCTTCGGTTCAGGCGGCCTGGACGTGCTGCGGACCTGCGGCCTGCCGGAGCTCACCGGCGCCCTGGGTGACCGCGTCTGGCTCGACACCGACGGGGACGGCCTCCAGGACGTAGGCGAGCCCGGTATCCCCAACGTCGAGGTGACCCTATTCGACGTGGGCCCGAACGGTACCGTCGGCGGAGGCGACGACATCGCCGTAGCCACCACCACCACGGACACCAACGGTCTTTACCTCTTCGACGGACTGCCCCCGGGCACGTTCTACGTCGACGTCACCGACGCCACGGTGCCGACGGGCCTCGCCCTGTCGCCGGGCAACGCCGACCCCGGCGCCGCGGTGGTCCTGGCGGAAGGGGCCCTCGACCTGGATTCCGACTTCGGCTACTCCAACGCCTCCGCGGTGACCGGCGTCATCGGCGATACGGTGTGGAGCGATCCCGACGCCGACGGGCTGCTGGATCCGGGCGAGCCCGGGATCGCCGGTGTGACCGTCGACCTCGTGTCAGCGGGGACCGACGGCATCTTCGGTACCGTGGACGACGTGGTGGAGGACACCGCCACCACCGGCGCCGACGGCCGCTACCTCTTCGCCGGCGTCGCCGCCGGCAAGTACCGCGTGGACGTCACGGACACTGGGAACGTCCTCACCGGCTACACCCTCACCGCCGGCCCGCAGTCGAACCCCGATCCGAGCTACGCCATCAACCTGGCGGCGGGGGAGACCTACCTGCTGGCGGACTTCGGTTACGACAACAACGCCCTGTTCAGCATCGACGACACCGCCTGGGTCGACATCGACCGGGACGGCGTCCTGGATCCGGGGGAGTCCGGCATCCCCGGCGTCACCGTGTCGCTGCTCGACGGGTCCGGAAACGCGATCGCCAGCACCGTCACCGACGCCAATGGCGACTTCTCCTTCGACGGCCTGCCGAACGGCAGCTACACCCTGCAGATCACCGACACCGATTTCGTCCTGAACGGTTTCGAGACCACCACCTCCCCCGCAGCCGCGGGTCAGCAGGCGGTCACCATCGCCGGCGCCGACGTCTCGGGCACCAACTTCGGGTACGTCCGGCCGGGGGTCGTGGGTGACACGGTGTGGAGCGACGCCGACGGCGACGGGGTCCAGGATCCGGACGAAGCAGGGATCCCCGGGGTGACGGTGCAGATCTTCTACGACCTGAACGGTAACGGCGCCCTCGACGTCGCCAGCGATACCGTGGTCGAGACCGCCGTCACCGACGCCTTCGGTCGCTACGTCTTCGAGAGGCTCTTCCCCGGGACCTACGTCGTCAGCATCGACGACACCCAGCCCGCCCTCACCGGGTTCACCCACACCACCGCCGACAGTCAGGCGGCGGCGGGTGACCAGCTGGACGCGACCCTGAGCAGTGCCGACCTGGCCGATCTCGACAACGACTTCGGCTACCGGAACACCGCCCTGGCGGACATCTCCGGCACCGTTTTCCACGACATCGACCGCGACGGCTTCGACGACGGTGTGGGTGAGCCGGGCCTCGCAGGGGTCACCGTGGAGCTTCGGGACGCCTCCGGCAACCCGATCGCCAAGGCCCTCACCGACGCCAACGGCGACTACTCCTTCGAGGACCTGCCGGACGGGGACTACACCGTGGCGGTCACCGACGAGCGGGGTGTGCTGGACGACTACACCTTGACCAGCGGGCTCGACCGGCGGGACGTGACCCTGGCGGGGGTCGACATCACCGATGTCGATTTCGGCTACGCCCGAGAGAACGAGCTCGGCCGCATCGGCGATTACGTGTGGCTCGACGCCAACCGGGACGGCATTCAGGACGCCGGCGAGAGCGGTATTCCGAACGTCACCCTACGTCTCTTCGACGCCGGTCCGGACCGGGCCATCGGCGGCGGCGACGACGTGTTGGTGGCCACCACCTCCACCGACGCCAACGGCGGCTACGCCTTCCCCGGCCTCGATGACGGCGACTACTACGTGGATCTCGACGGCACCACCCTGCCCGCCGGCCTGGTGGCCACCGTCGGCACCACGGATCCGTCGTCCCTCATCAACCTCGGCCTCGGCGAAGTCTTCCTGTTGGCGGACTTCGGCTACGGCGGCACCTCCGGCTCCAGCGCCCTCGGTGACCGCGTGTGGGTCGATGTCGACGGGGACGGCGTGCAGGACGCCGGAGAAGCAGGTATCGAAGGGGTGACGGTCACCGCCGTCGGCCCCTCCGGCACCTTCACCACCACCACCGGCCCCGGCGGCTTTTACCTGTTCACCGGGCTGGCGGAGGGTGATTACACGGTCACCGTGGACTCCAGCACCCTGCCGGCGGGCCTCGACACCGCCCCCACCAACGGTCCGGCGAGCCGCGAGTTCGCCGTTCCGGCGAACGCCGACGTGCTCACCGCCGACTTCGGCTTCGACGGCCCCACCCTCGGCTCCATCGGCGACTTCGTCTGGCTCGACACCGACGGCGACGGCGTGCAGGACGCCGGCGAGCTGGGGATCGAGGGGGTGACCCTCGATCTGCTGGACGCCAGCGGCGACGTGGTCGCCACGATGACCACCGACGAGGACGGCGCGTACGACTTCACGGGCCTCTTGGCGGGCAACTACCAGGTCCGGGTCACCGACCTCGGCGGCGTCCTCGACGGCCTCAACCTCTCCGGCGGCACCAATCCCACCGGCACCATCGCCCTTGCCGCTGGCCAGGACTTCGACCTCGCGGACTTCGGGTACACGGCGGCGGCCTTGAACGGCTCCCTCGGCAACCTGGTGTGGCGGGACGTCAACGGCGACGGCGACGTCGACTCCGGCGAGCCCGGGATCGGCGGCGTCACCGTCGACCTTTGGTTCGACGTCAACGGCAACGGGGTCCTCGACCTCGGCACCGACAACTACCTGCGAACCACCACCACCGACGCCAACGGTGAGTACCTCTTCAAGGGACTTCTGCCCACCGACTACCTGGTGGACGTCGCCGATACCGCCGGCGTGCTCACCGGCCTGGTGAAGACCACCGGTATCGCCAACGTCGACAACAACAGCCAGGCGGATCCCTACGCCGTCACCCTGACCGGCGCCAGCCCGTCGAACCTCACGGCGGACTTCGGCTACGAAGCGGCGGTACCCTTCAACCTCAGCGGCACCGCCTTCGTGGACACCAACGAGGATGGGACCCAGAACGGAGGCGAGTCCGGAGTTTCGGGGGTGACCGTCGACCTGTTCCTCGACCTCGACGGCGACGGCGTCCTCGATCCCGGCGAGCCGCGGATCGGCACCACGACGACCGACGGCGTCGGCGACTACAGCTTCGCCGGCCTGCCCAACGGCGACTACATCGTGGCGGTGGACACCGTCGGGTCGGCGGTGGAGGGCTTCGACCAGACCACCCAGACCGCAACCGGCGGCGTCCAGCCGGCCACCATCGCCGGCGCCGACTCCACCGACAACGACTTCGGCTTCGTCGACGACAGCCCCGCGGTGCTGAACCCGGCGGCCATCGGCGACTACGTGTGGCTCGATGTCGACGGCGACGGCGTCCAAGATATCGGCGAGCCGGGGATTCCGAACGTCGACCTCCAGCTCTTCGACGTCGGCCTCGACGGAGCGGTGGGGGGCGGCGACGATGTCCTCCTGGACACCGTCACCACCGACGCCTTTGGCGCCTACCTCTTCCCCGGCCTCGACGCCGGCACCTACTACGTTGACGTGGTGGATCCGACGGTCCCCGCCGGGCTGACCCTGTCCCCCGGCGGCGCCGATCCGACGTCGGCGATCACCGTCGCCCTCGGCGACGTGTTCCTGGACGCCGATTTCGGCTACCGGAACGACACCGCCGACGCGGTGATCGGCAACTACGTATGGCACGACGTCGACGGCGACGGCGTCCAGGACCCGGGCGAGCCGGGGATCGGCGGCGTCACCGTAGACCTCGTCTCGGCGGGTCTCGACGGCATCCTCGGCACCGGCGACGACGTGGTGGAGGGCACCGCCACCACCACCGACGACGGCTGGTACCTGTTCACCGGGGTCACCCCCGGCGACTACGTGGTGGACGTCACCAACACCGGCGCGGTTCTCAGCGGCTTCTCGCTCACCAGCGGTCCCCAGAGCCAGCCGGATCCGTCGAACCCGATCACCGTCGCCGCGGGGGACGTGTTCGTCGACGCCGACTTCGGCTACCAGAACGGCACGCTGTTCGAGATCGCCGACCGCCTGTGGCGGGACATCGACGGCGACGGCGTCCAGGACCCGGGTGAGCCGGGGATCGGCGGCGTGACCATCAGCCTGCTGGACGATGACGGCGACGTCATCGCCACCACCACCACCGACGCCAACGGCGACTTCTCCTTCGATGGCCTGCGGAACGGCGACTACACCCTCTCGGTGACCGACAACACGTCGGTGCTGCGGCAGTTCGTCGGCACCACCCCGCCGGCCACCGCCGACGCCCTCGACGTGACCATCGCCGGCGCCGACGTCTCCGGAATCAACTTCGGCTACAACGTGCCGGGGACCTTCGGCGACCGGGTGTGGAGCGACGCCGACGGCGACGACGTGCAGGATCCCGGTGAGCCGGGGATCGCCGGCGTCACCGTCCAGCTGTGGCGGGACGCCGACGGTAACGGGATTTTCGACGACACAGTCGACACTCTCATCGGCAGCGACGTCACCGACGGCGCCGGCAACTACCTCTTCGAGGGCCTCGCCCAGGGAACCTACTTCGCCAGCGTCGACGGGACCCAGGCGGCCCTGGCGGCCTACACGGCCACCACCCCCGATCAGGAGGTGGGCCCCAACGCCGCCGGTCAGCAGATCGAGGGCGAGCTGGCCAACTCCGCGGGTAGCTTCCTGACCGCCGACTTCGGCTTCCAGAATTCGGCCCTGCCGGATCTCTCGGGCAACGTCTTCGAGGACCAGGACCGGGACGGCGTGGACGACGGCGTGGTGGACCCGGGCATCCCCGGCGTCACCCTCGACCTTGTGGACGCCTCGGGCACGGTGGTGGCCACCACCACCACCGACGCTGACGGCGACTACGCCTTCCTCGACCTCGAGGCCGGGGACTACACGGTGGTCGTCACCGATACGGCCGGCGTGCTGGCGGACTACTTCCTCACCAGCGGCCTGGACGCCATCGACGTCACCGTCATCGCCACCGACATCACCGACATCGACTTCGGCTATGCCCAGGACTCTGGGACCGGATCCATCGGTGACTTCGTGTGGCTCGACGCCAACAGCGACGGCATCCAAGGGGGCGCCGAGGACGGCATCGCCGGCGTCACGGTTCGTCTCTTCGACGCCGGACCGGACGGCGCGGTTGGCGGCGGCGACGACGTGCTTGTCGACACCACCGTCACCGGGGCCACCGGGCTGTACCTCTTCGACGGCCTCGACGCCGGCAACTACTACGCCCAGGTCGACACCGCGACCCTGCCAGCGGGCGGAGTGGGGCTGGCGGCCACCACGCCGAATCCGTCGACCCTCATCAACCTGTCGGAGGGCGAGTTCTACCCCGACGCGGACTTTGGCTTCGGCAGCTCGCCGGGGGTCGGCGCCATCGGCGACTTCGTCTGGTTCGACGCCGACGCTGACGGCATTCAGGATTCCGGTGAGGTCGGCATCGCCGGCGTCGAGATCCAGATCACCGGCCCCGGGTGCTCCCCCTGCACCACCACGACGGACGCCGACGGCTCGTACCTGTTCACAGGGCTCACCCCCGGCAACTTCTCGGTTGTGTTCAACCCGGCCACGGTCCCCGCGGCTTACACCCCCGTCGCCACCAACAACGACGGCGACTGGGACATCGAGCCCCTTTCCGCCGGTCAGCTGGTGGCCACCGCCGACTTCGGCTTCCCCGCCGCCGGCACCGTCGGCTCGATCGGCGACACCGTCTTCCTCGACGCCGACGGCGACGGGGTGCAGGATCCAGGTGAAGGGGGCATCGAAGGGGTGACCCTGAACCTGCTGGACTCCACCGGTACCAACATCCTGGCGACGGCGGTGACCGACGAGAACGGCGTCTACGACTTCGTGGGCCTTCCCGCCGGCACCTACCTGGTGGCGGTGACCGATACCGGCGGCGTCCTCGGCGACCTCAACCTGTCGGCGGGCACCAACCCGACGGCCCCCATCGTCCTCGCCGCCGGCCAGGACTACGACCTGGCGGACTTCCCGTACACGCCGTCCTCCGGCGCCGGGACGATCGGCAACCTGGTGTGGCACGACATCAGCAACGACGGTGACGTCGACCCCGGCGAGCCGGGGCTCCAGGGGGTCACCGTAGACCTGTGGGTGGACGTCAACGGCAACGGCACCATCGATGCCGGGGTCGACAACTTCCTGCGCACGGCGGTCACCGACAGCAACGGTGAGTACGAGTTCAACAGCCTGCCCGCGGGGACCTACCTGGTGGACGTCACCGACACCGCCGGCGTGCTGGCGGGCTTCACCAAGACCACCGGCCTGGTGGGGGTGGACTCCAACAGCCAGGCGGATCCGTACTCGGTGACCCTGAGCACCGGTGCCCCGAACAACCTGACCGCCGACTTCGGGTACTACGCCGCGGCGGACCTCAACATCAGCGGCACCACGTTCTTCGATCTCGACGGAGACGGCTCCATCGACGCCGTCGACGACTTCGGTGTGGACGAGGTCACGGTCTTCCTCTTCCGCGACCTCGACGGCGACGGCGTCCTCGATCCCACCGACGCGCTGATCGATTCCCAGCCGTCCACCAGCGGCGGCACCTACCTGTTCACCAATCTGCCGCCGGGTGACTACATCGTGGCGGTGAACGGCACCGGCACCTTCGTCGACGGCGCCATTCAGACCACCCAGCTGCTCACCAGCAACGTCGAGCCGGTGACCCTGTTGGCAGTGGATTCCACCGACAACGACTTCGGTTTCAACCGGCCGGCCACCTGGGTTCTGGTGACCGGCCTGCGGTCCTACGGCCTGGGTGGCCACGTGGTGGTCGAGTGGGAGACCGGCGCGGAGATCGGCTCCGCGGGCTTCTACCTCTACCGCCTCGAGGCCGACGGCTCGGCGGTCCCGGTCCATGACGACCTCGTGCCGTCGGTACTGGGTGCCCCCCAGGGCGGCGTCTACCGGGTCCTCGATCGGAGCGCCGCCGGCGGCGAGACCTACGTGCTCGCGGAGGTCCAGCGGCAGGGCGGCGAGAGGCTGTACGGCCCCTACGCCGTCGGCCTGGAGCCGGCGCCGGCGGAGGCCCGCGGTCTCGACGCCCGGATCCTCGCGTCCGGCTGGGACGCCGTGCCCCGGCCGCCGTCGGTCGCCGACCTCAGTCGCCTGACCGCCCACCGTGCGGCGGTCCAGGAGTCTGAGGGTCGCCGCGCCGTTGGGGCGGAGGGTCGCGTCCTTGATGCCCGCGGGCTCGGCCAGCGGGCCAAGATCCTGGTGGATGAAGACGGACTGCAGTATCTCTCGGCATCGCGGGTCGCGGGCGCCCTCGGCGTCGGCCTCGGCAAGGCCCAGAACCTGCTGCAGACCGGCGGCTTGTCCTTGATCCGCCACGACGGTCGGCCCGTCGCCTGGTTCACCGAAGGGGGCGATGGCCTCTACTTCTACGGACAGGGCATCGACAGCCTGTTCACCACCCGGCGGGTCTACTGGCTCGAGGAGGGGCGTGGGGAGACGATGCCCACGGTCTCCACCGGCGGCGGGATCGGCAGGGCTCTCACCTTCGTGGAGGAGGCCCATATCGAGGAGGACGTCTTCGCCGCCACCTTCACGGCTCGGGATCCGGAGCGGGACTACTGGCACTGGAAAGGGCTGATCGCCGGTCACCCGACCGTCGGGACCGCCTCCTTCGACCTCGACCTTCCGGGCCTCGACTCCAGCTCCGGAGACATCGCCTTCGTCACCGTCCACCTCCAGGGGGCCAGCGAGAGCGACGTGCCCCGGGAACACCGGGCGGTGCTGTCGGTGGGTAGTGAGATCCTCGGTGCCACGGTCTTCGACGGCCTAGACGCCCACACCGCCAGGTTCGGGGTCAAGACCTCGACCCTGGAGGCGGCCCTCCTGTCCACCGGCAAGATCACGGTGGACGTAGCCGCCGAAGTCGGCAGCGGTTCCGCGCAGAGCCTGTTCTACGTGGACGGATTCGACGTGGAGTACCCGCGCCGCTACGAGGCGGTGGGCGACGTGCTGGAGGGGGACTGGAACGGTCACCCGCGGATCACCGTCGACGGTTTCGGGAGCGCCAAGGTGCGGGTCTTCGACCTGCTGAACCCGCTGCGGCCGAAGCGGATCGTCGACCCGACCATCGAGGAGGCGGCCCCGGGCCGCTTCCTGGTCGGCTTCCGCCCCTCGTCCGGTGAAGGCCGCTTCCTGGCGGTGGGCTCCGGCTCGGTGATCGAACCGGAGGTGGTCATCGACCAGCCTTCGGATCTCCTATCCCGCAACCAGGGCGCCGACTACCTGGTGATCACTTCCGGCGAGCTGATGGACGCCGCGCTGCGCCTGGCGGATCATCGCGGAGCCTCATCCGGTCTGTCGACCCAGGTGGTGGACATCGAGGACATCATGGACGAGTGGTCCGGCGGTCTCTACCATCCGGAGACGGTCCGCGAGTTCCTCGGCTACGCCACTTCCTCCTGGCGGACCTCGCCGCGCTACGTGGTGCTGGTGGGGGCAGGGCACTTCGACTACCGCGACCTGCAGGGCTTCGGGGGCAACCCGGTTCCGCCGCTGCTGGTGGGAACGCCCTTCGGGCTCTACGCTTCCGACAGCGCCTTCGGAGACTTCGACTCCGATGGCTCACCGGAGGTCCTGGTGTCCCGAATCCCGGCCCTCACGGCCGGCGAGGTGGTGGACTACATCGCCAAGCTGCGGGCCTACGAGTCGGCGGGGGTGCCCGGCTTCGACGCCATCCTGGTGGCCGACAACGTGGACGCGGGTGGGGACTTCACCGCCCAGAGCGAGCAGATCCTCGCCTTCATGCCCCGCCTCTCGAAGGTCGAGCGGATCTACCTGGACGAGCAGGGACTGTCGGGCGCTCGGGCCCGTCTCCTGGCCGCCATCGACGCCGGCGCGCCGCTGGTCACCTACGCCGGACACGGCGGCGTCGACCGGTGGGCGGAAGAGGGGCTCCTCCAGGTCGGCGACGTCGGCGGGCTGACGAACCTCGACAGCCTCGGGGTCTTCTCCAGCTTCAGCTGCAACGTCGCCCGCTTCGAGCTGCCGGGCTTTACGGCCCTGGCGGAGGCTCTGGTGCTGCACCCCGACGGCGGTTCCATCGCCGCGCTGGCGCCCTCCGGGCTGGCCTTGGGCTTCGAAAGCCACGACCTGAACCGCCTCTGGGTGGAGCGGTTCTACGGGTTCCAGGGCGGCAACCTGGGAGACATCACCCTCGAGGTGCTGCGCCGCTTCCAGGGTGACGCCCAGTACCCCTACAGCGCCGCGGTGTACAACCTGATCGGTGATCCCCTGGTGCTGCCCCGTCGGTTGGCGGAGTACGGGACCCGGCGGCCGCGCCGAGCCCCGGCTCGGCGCGGTCCACAGCGTGGCTGCGTGACCCCCGCAAGGCGGGGGTCGTGGCCGCGGGTCGCCCTCCGGTGGGGTAGGGGCCCGCGGCTATCCGAGGGAATTGGGACCCCCCGTCGCCGGAGCCCTGCAGGCCTTCGTCGCGACGGGCGGCCGGCCGGGGGCTCTCAGACGCGGGCGGCGGCCATCGCCCCGAGCATCTCGCGGACCGAGGCGGCCATTCCCACCAGGGCGGCGCGGCTCACCAGCCAGTGGCCGATGTTGAGCTCTTCCACCTCGGGGAGGGCGGCGACGGCTCCGACGTTGTCCGTCGTGAGGCCGTGGCCGGCGTAGACCGAGAAGCCGAGCTGGGCTCCGCGGGTGGCGACGTCGCGCACCTTCGCCAGCTCAGAGCCACGGTGGTCTGGATCGTCCCCAAGGCAGGACTTGGTGTAGGCGTCCGTGTTGATTTCGAAGCCCGGGACGTGGGACCGGTCGAGGGCCGCCAGGGCGTCGAGCTGGCCGAGGTCCGGATCGAGGAATACGGAGACGTCGATCCCTGCCCTGTGGAGCTCGGCGGCGGCGTCCGCCACGGCCTCAGCACCCCGGACGACGTCGAGTCCCCCCTCGGTGGTGACCTCGTCGGGGCGTTCCGGGACCAGGGTCACCTGGTGGGGGCGCACCTCCCGGGCGATGGCCAGCATCTCGTCGGTGATCGCGATCTCGAGGTTGAGCTTGCCGCTGACCTTCGGCCGAAGCCGACGGACGTCGTCGTCCTGGACGTGGCGGCGATCGCTGCGCAGGTGGACCGTGATGCCGCTGGCGCCGGCGTCCTCGGCGAGGGCCGCCGCGTCCACCGGGTCCGGATAGGGGGCCCCCCGGGCCTGACGCAGGGTGGCGACGTGGTCGATGTTGACCGACAGCAGCAGGGGACGCTCCCGAGAACTCAAGCCAGCTCCTTCATCAGCACGGTTTCGAGCCCGTCCGCCAGGGCGTGGATGCGATCCCGGTCCCGGCCTTCGATCATGATCCGCACCTTGGGCTCGGTACCGCTGTAGCGCAGCACCAGCCGCCCCTCGCCTTCGAGGGCCTGGTCCACGGAGCGCTTCGCCTCGCTCACCGCCGGAAGGGAGTCGAGGTCGGGCTTGCGGGCGACCCTCAGGCTCCGCAGCAGCTGGGGGAACCGCTCAAAGCCCACCAGCAGTTCGGAGACGGGGCGCCCGGATCGGGCCCTTAGGGACGCAAGGTGGAGGGCCGTCAGCAGGCCGTCGCCAGTGGTGGAGAGGCCGAGGTTGATGATGTGGCCGCTTTGCTCGCCGCCGAGGCGGAGGCCGCGCCGGCGCAGGGTGGAGACCACTTCACGGTCGCCGACGTCGCAGCGTACGAGCTCGATGCCCCGCTGCCGCAGAGCGGTTTCGAGGCCGAGATTGCTCATCGAGGTGGCGACGATGGCGTCGCCGGGGAGGGCTCCGCGGGCCTGAAGGTCGAGGGCCCACAGGTAGAGGATGGCGTCGCCGTCCCGCACCTCCCCCCGCTCGTCCGCCATGACCACCCGGTCGGCGTCGCCGTCGAAGGAAAAGCCGAGATCGCAGCGGTGTTCCCGCACCAGGGCGGCCACCACGTCCGGGTAGGTGGATCCGCAGCCTTGGTTGATGTTGGTGCCGTCCGGCTTGTCGTTGACCACCACCACTTCGGCCCCGAGCTCCTCGAACAGGCGCCGGCCGAAGGGGCTGGCGGCGCCGTGGCCGAGGTCGAGGGCGATCCGCAGGCCCGCCAAGCTCCGCCCGTCACCGCCGCCGTCGACCTCGGCGACGCTGGCTGTGAGGCTCGCGAGGTAGGCTCCCAGGGCGTCGTGGTTGATCTCGAGCCCGGCGTCGCAGGCTTGATCATCTATGGGGCTGCCGGCGAGGGTGATTCCGTCCATGTCGTCTTCGAGCCGTACTTCGTCCTCTGCGGCCCATTTGAAGCCTGCGGAGTCGATCAGCTTGACCCCGTTGTCGGGGTGGGGATTGTGGCTCGCCGAAACCGCGATACCGCAGGCCGCACCGGTGCGGATCACGGTGGAGGTGACGCCCGGCGTGGTGACCGTCCCGAGGTAGAGCACGTCGGTCCCGCGGGCTTGGATCTCCGCCGCCAGCCAGCAGCAGAGGGAGGGGGTGCTGTCGCGGGTGTCCCCCCCGAGGACCAGCAGGGGCGGATCCCCGCTGGCGGAGGCAAGGCGGGCCCCCAGGGCGGCTCCGAGCCTGCGGATCGTGGAAGGGTCGAGGGGTGGCTGGCCGAAGGTGCCGCGCATGCCGTCGGTGCCGAAGAGGTTCGGTCGTCTCAAGGTTCGCCCTCCGAGTCCAGCTCGTCGTAGCTGATGGTCAGCTCCGGCGCTTCCATGGGAACGGTGACGGTGACCA